>NZ_ANBH01000251.1:21547-52875 GCF_000341185.1 Nocardiopsis chromatogenes YIM 90109 | reverse complement strand
CGGCCGGTGTCCCGCATCGTCCTGATCACCTTGTCCAGGGACACGAAGTGGCTGCCGTCGCCCCGCATCGCCATGCGGGTGGCGGTCACCGCCTTCACCGACGCCACCGCGTTGCGCTCGATGCACGGGACCTGGACCAACCCCCCGATCGGGTCGCACGTCAGGCCCAGGTTGTGCTCCATGGCGATCTCCGCCGCGTTCTCCACCTGGGACGGGGTCGCCCCCAGCGCCTCCGCCAGGCCCCCGGCCGCCATCGACGACGCCGAACCGACCTCGCCCTGGCAGCCGACCTCCGCACCGGAGATCGAGGCGTTCTCCTTGAACAGGATGCCGATCGCCCCCGCCGCCAGCAGGAACCGGACCACGCCCTCCTCGTTCGCGCCCCGGTCGAAGTGGGTGTGGTAGTGCAGCACCGCCGGGACGATCCCGGCCGCGCCGTTGGTCGGGGCGGTCACCACCCGACCGCCGGCCGCGTTCTCCTCGTTCACCGCCAGCGCGTACAGGGTGATCCAGTCGCTGCCGTGCAGCGGGTCCGAGCGGTCGGCGTCGTCCGGCGGCAGCAGCCCCGTGTCGTCGCAGCGCCCCCCGAGCTGGCGGTACAGCCGGTGCGCCCGGCGCGGCACCCGCAGGCCGCCCGGGAGCGTCCCCTCGGTCGTCACCCCCCGGCGCACGCAGGCCCGCATCACCCGCCAGATCTCCAGCAGCTCCGCCCGCACCTGCTCGGCGGTGCGGCCGAACGCCCGCTCGTTGGCGAGCATCACCGCGCTGATCGACATGCCGGTCTCCCGGCACACGTCCAACAGCTCCTGCGCGGTGGCGAAGGGGTAGGGCACCGGGGTGGTGTCCGGGATGACCCGGTCCGCGCCGGAGGCCTCCTCGTCCACCACGAAGCCCCCGCCCACCGAGTAGTACACCCGGGAGCGCAGCTCGCCGCCCTCGGCGTCCAGGGCGGTGAACCGCATCCCGTTCGGGTGGCCCGGCAGCGTCTCCTTGCGGAGGAACTCCACGTCGCGCGCCGGGTCGAAGGCGATCTCGGGCCCGGTGCCGCCCAGCCGCAGCCGCCCGCTCGTGCGCACCGCCTCCAGCAGGTCCGGCACCGCGTCCGGGTCCACCCCCTCCGGGGTCTCGCCGAGCAGCCCCAGGACCACCGCGGTGTCGCTGCCGTGCCCCTTCCCGGTGAGCGCCAGCGACCCGTACAGGTCGCAGCGCAGGGCCGCGGTCCGCTCCGCCGCGCCCTCGGCGGCCAGGCCGTCGACGAAGGTCGCGGCCGCCTTCATCGGGCCCACGGTGTGCGAACTGGACGGTCCGATGCCGGTCTTGAACAGGTCGAAGACGCTGATGGCCATCTGTCCTGCCCTCCTCGTCGAGCACAGGGGATGCGGATAGGGGAACGGGGTGCGGATACAGGAACGTCCCCCGGATACGAAAATAGCCGGGTCGCACGCGGTTCCGCTCGGTGAGCGGGGGCCGCGCCCGGCCCGGCTGCCGTCGAAGGCTCCCGGCCGTGCGGCCGGGTCCGGGCCTACAGGTCCGGGTAGAGCGGGTGCTTGCGCACCAGGGCCTCGACCCGGCCGCGCAGGGCGGCCGCGTCGTAGCCCGGCTTGAGCGCCTCGGCGATGACGTCGGCGACCTCGGCGAAGTCCTCCTCGCCGAACCCGCGGGTGGCCAGCGCCGGGGTGCCGATGCGCAGCCCCGAGGTCACCATCGGCGGGCGCGGGTCGTTGGGCACCGCGTTGCGGTTGACGGTGATGCCGATCTCGTCCAGGCGGTCCTCGGCCTCCTGCCCGTTGAGCTCGGAGTCGACCAGGTCCACCAGAACCAGGTGCACGTCGGTGCCGCCGCTGAGCACCTTCACCCCGGCCTCGGCCGCGTCGGGGCGGGTCAGCCGCTCGGCGAGGATGCGCGCCCCGGCCACCGTGCGCTTCTGGCGGTCGCGGAAGTCGTCGGAGGCGGCCGCCTTGAGCGCCACCGCCTTGCCCGCGATCACGTGCTCCAGCGGACCGCCCTGCATGCCCGGGAAGACCGCGGAGTTGATCTTCTTGGCCAGCTCCTCCTTGCACAGGATGAGGCCGGAGCGGGGGCCGCCCAGCGTCTTGTGCGTGGTGGTGGTGACCACGTCGGCGTGCGGCACCGGGCTGGGGTGCAGCCCGGCGGCGACCAGTCCGGCGAAGTGCGCCATGTCCACCATCAGGTAGGCGCCCACCGCGTCGGCGATCTGGCGGAACCGGGCGAAGTCGAGCTGCCGGGGGTAGGCCGACCAGCCGGCGACGATCATCGCCGGGCGGTGCTCCTTGGCCAGCCGCTCCACCTCGTCGTAGTCGACCAGGCCGTCCTCGTCGCGCACGTGGTAGGGCACGGGGTTGAGGATCTTGCCGGAGTAGTTGAGCTTCATCCCGTGGGTGAGGTGGCCGCCGTGCGCCAGGTCCAGCCCCAGGATGGTGTCGCCCGGCTTGAGCAGGGCGAAGTACACCGCGGTGTTGGCCTGGGCGCCCGAGTGCGGCTGCACGTTGGCGTGCTCGGCGCCGAACAGCGACTTGGCGCGCTCGATCGCCAGCTGCTCCACCACGTCGACGTGCTCGCAGCCGCCGTAGTAGCGCCGCCCCGGGTAGCCCTCGGCGTACTTGTTGGTGAGCACCGTGCCCTGGGCCTCCAGCACGGCGCGCGGAGCGAAGTTCTCCGAGGCGATCATCTCCAGGGTGCCCCGCTGGCGGGACAGCTCCTGGTCGACGGCCGCGGCGACCTCGGGATCGAACTCCTTGAGGGTCTGGTCGAGAAGGGTGCGATCGGTCATGGAATCAGCCTTCGCCTTCGGTCAGCTGGGTGTACTTCTCCGGGGAGAGAAGGTTCTGCGGCTCCTCGGACAGCTCGACCTTGAACAGCCAGCCCTGCCCGTAGGGGTCGTTTCCGATGATCTCAGGGTCCTCCACGGCCGCGCCGTTGACGTCGACCACCTCGCCGCTGACCGGAGCGTAGATGTCGCTCACGGACTTGGTGGACTCGACCTCGCCGCAGGTGTCCCCGGCGGCCACGGTGGCGCCCGCCTCCGGCGGCTCGACGAAGACGATCTCACCGAGCGCCTCGGCGGCGTAGGTGGTGATGCCGATCGTCGCCACGCCGTCGCTGATGGAGACCCACTCGTGCTCTTCGGTGTAGCTCAGCTCCGCGGGAACGCTCAATTTCTCTCCAGGAGGATTCGTCAGTGGTGTCCGGTTACCGGGTCCGGCCGCCGCGAGCGGCCGAGGGACCGCGGGCGCTTCGTGCGGATCGCACCCACCCGGTGGCAATTCTGCCTGGTGGGCCGCCTGCCCGCACACACGGCTCGCGACCTGGGGCGGCGGCGCGGCGGCGCCGCCGGAACTCAGCGTTCCCGCTTGTAGAACGGGAGCTCGACGACGTCCACGGGCTCGGCGCGGCCGCGCACGTCCACGGCGAACTCCCCGGTGGCGGTGTCCAGGTCGGCGTCGACGTAGGCCATCGCGATGGGGGTGCCCAGGGTGGGGGAGGGGGCGCCGCTGGTGAGCGTTCCGACCTGCTCGCCGTCGCGCAGCAGCGGCATGTCCTTGCGGATGGGGCGGCGCCCGCGCGCGGACAGCCCGATCAGGCGGCGCCCGCCGCTGCGGTCGGCGCTGCGCTCGGCGGCGCGCTCCAGCGCCTCCCGGCCGACGAAGCCGCCCTTCTCGAACTTGACGACCCGGCCCAGCCCGGCGTCGAAGGGGGTGAGGTCGCGGGTGAGCTCCTGGCCGTACAGTGGCATCCCGGCCTCCAGGCGCAGGGTGTCGCGCGCCGACAGCCCGGCCGGGACCAGGCCGTGCGGCTCGCCCGCCTTGAGCAGGGCGTCCCACACGGCGGGGGCGGCCGAAGCGGGCTCGATGAACAGCTCGAAGCCGTCCTCGCCGGTGTAGCCGGTGCGGGCGAGCAGCACCGGGCGGCCCGCGACGGTGTGCCGGTACCCGGCGTAGTACGTGATCTCCGCCAGGTCGGCGTCGGTGAGCTGCGCCAGGATGTCCACGGCGGCCGGGCCCTGGAGCGCGATCAGCGCGGTGTCGGCGGAGCGGTCCTCCACCCGGGCGTCGAAGCTCTGGGCCCGCTCCTGGAGGGCGGCCAGCACCGTGGCGGCGTTGGCCGCGTTGGGGACGACCAGGTAGTCGTCGTCGGCGAGGCGGTAGACGATCAGGTCGTCGAGGACGCCGCCGTCCTCGTCGGTGATCATCGTGTAGCGGGCGCGGCCCACGGCGACCTTGGACAGGAACCCGACCATCGCGTAGTCGAGGACGTCGGCGGCCTGGGGGCCCATGACGCGGACCTCGCCCATGTGGGAGAGGTCGAACAGGCCCGCCTTCTCCCGGACGGCCGTGTGCTCGGCCTTCTCACCGGAGTAGCGAAGGGGCATCAGCCAGCCCGCGAAGTCGACCAGGGTGGCGCCCAGCGCCTCGTGCGCGGAGCGGAGGGCGGTTTCGCGGAGGTTCGCGGACGCGCCGCCGGCGGATGTCATGGTCACTCCCGAGAGGATGGTCGTCGTTGTGCAGCCAAAGGCGTAGCCATCCTCCCCCTCTGTCATCGGTGCCTGAGAGCTTCACCGCGCGCTCGGCGCGGCTTGCACCTTCGGCGAGGGGCGGCGGTGCCCCTGCTTTCCAGAGTGGTCTGGCCCGTACGGTCCGCAGCGCCTGAGAGGTTCTCTGGGGAGGGTTTGCTCCTTCGGCGGCCCGCGCCGGCTGCGCGGACTCTCTCCCGTACGGGGTCGTCGACCGGCTTCAGAGTAGCAGCGCGCCTCCGGCAGGGACAGGGGCGGCCCCTCCGAACCGCCCCTGGGCAGCGCCGTGACCTGGGCCGGATGGCGAACTCCTCGCTCTGGTGGGCCTGCATGCCGCCGAGCAGGTCGGTGCCGAAGACGAGGTCCACCCCGGCCCCGGGGCCCTCGAAGCGGCGGGGGCCGACTGAGCGGAGGCGCGCGGACGCGGAAGGGTCCGGCACGCGGAGCGTGCCGGACCCTTCCTGCGGGTGCTCAGGCCTTGCGGCGGCGGCGCACCGCCTCGGCCAAGCCCTGCAGCACGTCGAGGGTGGTGTCCCAGCCCATGCACTTGTCGGTGATGGACTTGCCGTACACCAGCTCGGAGGGGTCGCCCAGCTTCTGCGCGCCCTCCTCGATGAAGCTCTCCAGCATCACGCCGACGATGCCCTGCTGCCCGTCGGCGACCTGGGCCGCGATGTCCTGGGCGACGACCGGCTGGCGCTTGTGGTCCTTGCCGCTGTTGGCGTGCGAGGCGTCGATCATCACCCGGCGGCGCAGCCCGGCGCCCTCCACGGTGTCCAGCGCGGACCGCACGTGCTCGGCCCCGTAGTTGGGGCCGGTGCGCCCGCCGCGCAGGATGAGGTGGCAGTCGGGGTTGCCGCTGGTGCTGACCACCGACCCGGCCCCGGCCGGGTCGACGCCGAAGAAGGTGTGCGGGGCGGCGGCCGCCCCGCAGGCGTCCACCGCCACCTGCACGTCGCCGTCGGTGCCGTTCTTGAAGCCGACCGGCATGCTCAGGCCGCTGCTGAGCTGGCGGTGCACCTGGCTCTCGGTGGTGCGGGCGCCGATCGCCCCCCAGGTGACGGCGTCGGCGATGTACTGGGGGGTGATCGGGTCGAGGAACTCGGTGCCGGCCGGGACCCCCAGCGAGCCGATGTCCAGCAGCAGCTTGCGCGCGGTGCGCAGGCCGCGGTGCACGTCGTGGCTCTCGTCCAGGCCCGGGTCGTTGATCAGGCCCTTCCAGCCCAGGGTGGTGCGCGGCTTCTCGAAGTAGACCCGCATCACCACGCACAGGTCGGCCGAGACCGACGGCGTCAGCTCCTTGAGGCGGCGCGCGTAGTCGAGCGCCGCCTCCGGGTCGTGCACCGAGCACGGCCCCACGATGACCAGCAGCCGGTCGTCCTCGCCGTTCAGCACCCGCGCGACCTCGGCCCGGGCGTCCTCCACGAGCGCCGTGCGCTCGGGGCCCATCGGCAGCTCGGCCAGCACGTCGCGCGGCGCGACCAGCGGCCGGTAACTGGCGATGCGGGTGTCATTGGTGCTGCTCGTCATGGTGGCGGATGCTCCTCGTCCCCGTCGTCCCCGGTCGGCCCTCCTGGAACCCTAGCGCCATCGGGGCCGCCGGTCCGAGCGGTGCGGCGGGAGTGTGGTGCGGGTCATCGCGGGGCTGCTCAGCAGGTGAGACTCACCCCTTCAGGCCGGGCAGGTCCTCCTCCCAGAACTCCCCGGGGTTGCGCTCCTTCTCCGGTGCGCCGCGCTCGTGCTCGGCGGTGCGCAGCTCCACCCGGCGGATCTTGCCGGAGACCGTCTTGGGCAGCGCGGAGAACTCCAGCCGCCGCACCCGCTTGTACGGCGCCAGCCGCTCCCGGCAGAACGCCAGGATCGAGTAGGCGGTGTCGGCGTCCGGCTCCGCCCCCGCCACCAGGGTGACGAACGCCTTGGGCACCGCCAGCCGCACCGGGTCGGGGGAGG
The DNA here is from genome assembly GCF_000341185.1 of Nocardiopsis chromatogenes YIM 90109. GTDB lineage: Bacteria > Actinomycetota > Actinomycetes > Streptosporangiales > Streptosporangiaceae > Nocardiopsis_A > Nocardiopsis_A chromatogenes. The sequence continues at coordinate 46,394 of NZ_ANBH01000251.1, read as the reverse complement.
GCACGACCGCCGCCTCGGCGACCGCCTCGTGCTCGATCAGCACGCTCTCCAGCTCGAAGGGGGAGATGCGGTAGTCGGAGGCCTTGAAGACGTCGTCGCGCCGCCCGATGTAGGTGATGTGCCCCTCGGCGTCCCGGGAGGCCACGTCGCCGGTGTGGTACAGCCCGTCGCGCATCACCTCGGCGGTGCGCTCCTGGCTGTCGGCGTACCCGGCCATCACCCCCACCGGGGCGTCCCGCAGCGACACGCACACCTCTCCCTGGTCGCCGTCGGCCCCGGTGACCGGGTCGGCCAGCACCACCTCGTAGCCGGGCATCGGCAGCCCCATCGACCCGGGCCACACCTGTTGGCCGGGGGAGTTGCCGACGGTCACGGTGGTCTCGGTCTGCCCGAACCCGTCGCGCACGGTGATCCCCCAGGCGGCGCGCACCTGGTCGATCACCTCCGGGTTGAGCGGCTCCCCGGCCGACACCGCCTCGCGCACCGGCGCCTCGCCCGACCCCAGGTCGGCCTGGATGAGCATGCGCCACACGGTCGGCGGGGCGCAGAAGGTGTCCACCCCGCACCGGCGCACCGCCGCCAGCAGCTCGGCCGCGTCGAACCGGGACTGGTTCACCGACAGCACGGTGGCCTGGGCGTTCCACGGGGCGAAGACGCTGCTGTAGGCGTGCTTGGCCCACCCCGGCGAGGAGATGTTCAGGTGCACGTCGCCGGGGCGGATGCCCACCCAGTACATGGTGGACAGGTGCCCGGCCGGGTACGACAGGTGGGTGTGCTGCACCAGCTTGGGCGCCGAGGTGGTGCCGGAGGTGAAGTACAGCAGCAGCGGGTCGTCGGCCGCCGTCCGGTGCTCCGGCGCGAAGTCCAGGGCGGCGTGCCGGCAGTCGGTGTAGGACAGCCAGCCCTCCATGTAGCCGACGCTGATCCGGGTCCAGTGCCCGCCCAGCCCCTCGAACTTGGGGGTGTCGGCGGCGTTGGCGATCACGTGCCGCACGCCGCCGCGCTCGATCCGGTCGGCCAGGTCGCCGGAGGTCAGCAGCGGCGTGGCGGGGATGAGCACCGCGCCCAGGCGGATCGCGGCCAGCGTGGTCTCCCACAGCTCGACCTGGTTGCCCAGCATCACCAGCACCCGGTCGCCCCGGTGCACCCCCTGGTTGTGCAGCCAGTTCGCGGTCTGCCTGCTCCGTTCGGCCATCTCCCGGTAGGTCAGCCGCGTCTCGGAGCCGTCTTCGTCCACGATCCACAGGGCGAGCCGGTCGGGATGCTCCTCGGCGGCCGGGTCGAAGTGGTCCTGCGCCCAGTTGAAGTGGTCGGGCCGGGGCCAGGAGAAGCGCGCGTGCGCCTGGGCGCGGTCCTCCCTGAGCTCCAGCAGCAGGTCGCGCGCCGCCCGGAACTCGGCGGTGGCGGGGTTCGACATGGAGGGACCTCCGCATCCGGTGTGTGAGCGCTGTCACTCTAACCGCTGTGGGTCCCTGCTGTCCCGGACCGCCGGGCCCGAGGACGGGCCGCCGCGGGGGAGGGCGGCTACGATCGGTCCGGTGAGCGATCTGACGGGCTTGCAAGGAGAGTGGACCTTCGGCGTGCAGGCGGTCCGCATCGACTTCGCGGACCGGTGGCGGGTCCACCGCCTGCTGCGCAAGCTCGGGGGCTGCTCCGTCCCCTATGCGGCGATCGCGGGGGTCGAGTTCGTCCCCGACTCCGGGCGCAAGCGGTGGCGCCTGCGGATCCGCCTGATCGAGGGCGCCGACCCCTTCGCGGCGGGCATGCTCGGAGACCGCGGCGACAAGGGCGACCCCTTCACACTCACCGGGACGGCGGACTCGGTGCTCACCGCCGAGTACCACGCCGATCAACTGCGGGCCCTGGCCGAAGGGGCCCGCGCCGCCGACCCGGCCTCGGACCCGGCCGGCGTGGCGCGCTCCCTGGTCCCCGCCCCGCCGATCAGGGCCTCCACCTCGGAGGGCGACGCGGTCTTCGACGGGAGCACGGTCCGGTTGGAGTGGCGCCGCCTGGCCAGGCGGGAGAAGCGCCTCTCCGGAGGGCGCGTCCTGCCCCGCGACGGGATCCTCCGCGCCGAGTGGACCGGTCCCGACGCCGGAGCGTGGGCGGGTGTGCGGTTCGTCCTGCGCGATTCCGCCGCCCGGGTGGCCGACATCCGCCGGGACCCCTGCGCCCTCGCCACCCAGGACGGCCGCGAGATGGCGCAGCTGCGCCTCCTGGCCGCCGTGGTCAACGCCCATCCGGGCGGCGGGGAGGACGGGGCGGGCGCCGCCGGTGGTAGAGAGGTGGAGTCCTCTGAAGAGGCGGAGCCGCCCGCGCCGGAGAGCGGGGCGCGCCCCGCCCCCGAGGAGGTCTCCCGGCGCATCCGCGAGCTGGCGGCCCTGCGCGACGACGGCCTCGTCACCGAGGAGGAGTTCGCCGCGAAGAAGGCCGAGCTGCTGAAGCGCCTGTGACACCCGGCCGGCACCCGNGCCGCCCGCCGATGGCCCAGCGGACCCTGTACCCCCCGATCGCGCCCTACGACAGCGGGATGCTCGACGTGGGCGGCGGCGACAGCGTCTACTGGGAGCTGTGCGGCAACCCCGACGGCAGGCCCGCGGTGTTCCTGCACGGCGGCCCCGGCGGCGGCTGCGCCCCCGACCACCGGCGCCTCTTCGACCCCGAGCGCTACAAGGTCCTCCTGTTCGACCAGCGCAACTGCGGCCGCAGCACCCCGCACGCCTCCGGCATGGGCGTGGACCTGAAGGCCAACACCACCTGGAACCTGGTGGCCGACATGGAGCGGCTGCGCGAGATGATCGGCGCACAGGAGTGGCTGGTCTTCGGCGGCTCCTGGGGCAGCGCGCTCGCCCTGGCCTACGCCGAGGAGCACCCCGAGTGCGTCAGCGGGCTGGTGCTGCGCGGCATCTTCACCCTGCGCGACGACGAGCTGAAGTGGTTCTACCAGGAGGGCGCGAGCCACATCTTCCCCGACGTGTGGGACGGCTACCTGGCGCCGATCCCCGAGGAGGAGCGCGGCGACCTCATCTCCGCCTACGCGCGGCGGCTCAACCACCCCGACCGCGCCGTGCGCCTCGAAGCGGCCCGCGCCTGGAGCGTGTGGGAGGGGTCCACGGTGACGCTGCTGCCCAACGAGGCGGTGCGGGCCCAGCACGCCGAGGAGGACTACGCACTGGCCTTCGCCCGCATCGAGAACCACTACTTCTCCAACAAGGGCTTCTTCACCCCCGGCCAGCTCATCGAGCGGGCCGGGCGGCTGCGCGGCATCCCCGGCGTCATCGTGCAGGGCCGCTACGACGTGTGCACCCCGGCGCGGACCGCCTTCGACCTCCACAAGGCGTGGCCGGAAGCGGACTTCCACATCGTCGACGACGCGGGCCACGCCTTCAGCGAGCCCGGCATCCTGCACCGACTGGTCGAGGCGACCGACCGCTTCGCCGCGTCGTGACCCCGCCCCGTTGACGCGATCCTGACGCGGCCCCGGGGGCGATCCGGGGCCGCGGCGGCGCGCGGCGGAGGGTGCGGATTAGGCTCGGGACCACGATCCGCGCAAGGAGGCTCACGATGAAGGTCAAGGTCGACTACGACCTCTGCGAGAGCAACGCCGTCTGCATGGGCATCCTGCCCGAGGTGTTCGAGGTCCGCGACGACGACAACCTCTACATCCTCCAGGAGGAGCCCCCCGAGGAGCTCCGCCCCAAGCTGGACGAGGCCGTCCGGATGTGCCCCAAGCAGGCGCTGAGCCTGGAGGACTAGGGGCGGACCGGCGGCACCCGCAGGACGGGCCGGGCGGCGGGCACCGCGGCGCGCCGCCCGGGAGCACCGGGGCCGTGTCCCAGGGCGCGCTTCTCGGGTCGGGTCCGTAGAAGGCGATGGCGGTGTCATGTCCATCGCAAGGCCGCGGTGTTCCCCTCAAAGCAGGGGAGTCGGCCCGGGCGCGCCGTCGACCGATGAGAACGCGGCGAGGGGCGGGCCCGGGCGCCGTGCAGGAGGGCCCGACCCAAGAAACACGCCCTAGCGGCCCGCCGCCGCCAGCGCGTCCTTCCATGTGGTGCGCTCGGCCAGGAGCGGGCGGTAGCGCATCGTCTTCGGCGTGGACTTCAGCCCCAGCACCCCGATGAGCAGCCCCTCCCGACCGAAGAAGGCGACGAACTTGCGGTCCTCGGGTGAGCCGTGCACGAACTCCACCGTGTCGGCGGGAGCCGCCTGCCCCAGCAGCTGGATCTTCCGCTTGTACTGGTCCGACCAGAAGTAGGGCACCGGGGTGTACTCCTCCGCGGCCCCCTCCCCGGCCAGCAGGTTGCGCGCGGCCACCCCCGCCTGCTCCCCGGCGTTGGTCCAGTGCTCCAGCCGCATCCGGCCGCCGTAGCGCGGGTGCGGGAAGTTCGCCAGGTCCCCGGCGGCGTAGACGTTCGGCACCGACGTGCGCCCGAGCGCGTCGCACTCCACGCCCCCGGCGCCGCCGGCCAGCGCGACGCCCGACCCCTCCAGCCACTCGGTGTTGAGGTCGACGCCCAGGCCGCAGACCACCAGCGGCGCCTCCACGGCCGACCCGTCGGCCAGGCGCACGCGCTCCACGCGCCCGCCCGCGCCCTCGTACCCGGACACCCCCGTGCCCAGCCGGACGTCCACGCCGTTGTCGCGGTGCAGGTCGGTGAGGACCCGCCCGACGCGCGGGTCGATCGCGCGGGTGAGCGGGGTCGGCGCCGCCTCGACCAGTACGACCTCCCGGCCGAGCGCCCGCGCACTCGCCGCCACCTCGGCCCCGACGAACCCGGCGCCGACCACGGCGACGCGGTCGTATCTGCCCAGGTCGGCCCGGAGCGCCTCGGCGTCGGCCAGGGTGCGCAGCACGTGCACCCCGGCCAGGTCCGTCCCGGGGCGGCGGGCCCGCGCACCGGTCGCCACGATCACCCCGTCGCCCTGCACGCGGGCGCCGTCGTCCAGCTCCACCGCCCGCTCCCCGGGCAGCAGCCGCGCGGCGGCGCGTCCCAGCCGAAGGTCGAGCCCGAGCGCGTCGAAGGCCGCGTCGTCGCGCAGGGCCACCCCGGCGCTGTCGCCGACGCCGGTCAGCACCTCCTTGGACAGGGGCGGCCGGGAGTAGGGGCGCTCGTCCTCCGCTCCGACGAGGGTGATGCGGCCCTCGAAGCCGGCCTCGCGCAGGGATTCGGCGGCGTGCAGGCCGGCCATTCCCGCGCCCGCGATGACGACGTTGTCCATGCTGTCCATGGCTCCGCTCTGGAATCTGGGGTGGTCGGGGACCCGCCTCCACGATAGGCGCGCGCCGGTGGCCCGGGCCGGGGGGGCGGGGGCCGCCAGGGGGTGGTGCGTGGGTCATGGCCGTAGACGGCACTGGCGGTGTCATGTCCATCGCAAGGCCGGTGGGAGAGTCGGTCAGCAGGCTGTCGACCGATGAGAACGCGGCGAGGGGCGTGCCCGGTCGCCGCGCAGTAGGCCGTGATCGACGCAATGCCCCCTAGAGCGGCCGGATCGCGCCGACCGGCTCGCCGCCGCCGAGCAGGTCCACGCTGAGCAGGTCGGCGACGGGGGAGACGTCGGCGCCCAGCTCCCGCAGTGCGGTGAGCCCGACCATGGCGCGGGCGCGGGTCTCGGGGTCGCCGTCGGAGATCTTGACCGCGACCGTGCGCCCGTCGGTGTCGGCGAGCACGATGACGCCCTCGGCGCCGATCTTGGAGACCGTGCCGGGCAGGTCGCGCATGATGCGGGTGTCGACGCGGCCCTCACCGGCCACGTACTCCGGGTGGGCGCGCATGGCGGCGACGACGGCCGCCTCGGGGGTGCCCTCCGGGGCCAGGGCCATGGTGCGGATGCCGCGTGCCAGCCCCTGCAGGGAGACGGCCATCTGCGGGGCGCCGCAGCCGTCCACGGCGGTGTGCGCGACCGGTTCGCCGCACACCTCCTCGATGGTCTCGCGCACCAGCACCTGCAGCGGGTGGGCGGGGTCCAGGTAGTCGGCGGTGCTCCAGCCCTGGGCGGCGCAGGCGGCGAGCATGGCGGCGTGCTTGCCCGAGCAGTTCATCAGCAGCCGGTCCGGCTCCCCGCCGGAGCGCAGCAGCGCGGCGCGGAACCTCCGCCCCATCGGCCAGTCGACCGGGCAGCGCAGGTCGTCGGGGGTGAGCCCGGCGTCGGCGAGCACCTTGCGGACGGTGTCGGTGTGGATGTCCTGGCCGCTGTGGCTGCCCGCGGCGACGGCCAGCTCGGGGCCGGAGACCGGCGCCCCCGCGCGCAGCGCGGCCAGCGCCTGGAAGGGCTTGGCGGCCGACCGGGGGAACATGGGGGCCTCGACCGGCCCGCGTGTGTACCCGGGGGCGCCGTCCGCGGTGAGGCCGATGACGGCGCCGTAGTGCACGCCCTCCCGGAATCCGGAGCGCACGACCTCGGCGAGCGGCACGTACGCGGGCAGCGGGGACGACGGGTGGGACACCAGGCCCTCCATTCGCGACAAAATCGGACAGACGGCTCAACGTTATGCGCCGCGGCTCTCTTCCCGCACCCGTCGCAGGTGTGCCGTAAGGTCGGGCAGCGGCGCGGCGCCCCCGGTCGGGGCGCCGTTACGGGTTCGACGGGGGAGGACGTACCGCATGCTGGAGTGGATGAGGGCAGGGCGCCCGCGCACGCGCGAGGCCGTCGCGCACGGGGCGCTGACCCGTGCGCGGGGCGGGTCCGCCCTTCCGGCGCGCGGCTTGGAGTACGCCGTCCTCGACGTGGAGACCACCGGGCTGGACCCCGCCTCCGGTGCGCGCGTGTGCGAGGTCGCCGTGGTGCGGATGCGGGGCGACGGCACGGTGCTGCGCGAGTTCAGCACGCTCGTCGACCCGGGCGCCCCGATGGCGGGGCGCGAGTTCCACGGCATCACCGACGGGGACGCCGCCGGGGCGCCGCGCGTCGGCGCGCTGGCGGGGGAGCTGGCGGGGCTGTTCTCGGGGGCCGTGGTGGCCGGGCACAACCTGGACTTCGAGGCGGCGTTCCTCGCCTCCGAGCTGGTCCCGGCGGGGCTGCCCGAGGGGGTCCCCGGGCTGTGCACGCTCCGTGCGCTGCGCTCGCAGGTCGACCTGGACCGGTACTCGCTGCCGCGGGCCAGCCTGGCGCTCAACGGCCACTGGCCCTCGGGCCAGCACACCGCCCTGGGCGACGCGCGCGCGTGCGCCCGCATCCTGGCCGAGATGCTGAACACGGCCCCGGGAGAGCTCTACTACACCGGGCCCGCGCCGCGTGAGCTGGTGCTCGAAGGGCAGGGTGCGGAGCGGGGCGGCCCGGTGCGCCTGAAGAGCCGGACCACGCCCAAGGGGGCGCTCCCCCTGGCGACGGTGTGGCCCCGCCGGTGGCGCCCGCAGGAGCTTCCCCCGGAGCTGTGCGGCGGCCCGTTCACCGACACCGACCGCGCGGCCGCGCTGAAGGCCGCCCGTGAGCGCGGCCTGCGCCGCGAGGCCGTCGCGGGCGCTGCGGCCCTGGCCGGGGCCGCGGCCGCCGCGGGGGCGGCCCGCTCCCTGCTACGCGTGCTGCGCTGAGGCGGAGGCCGTCCACGGGGCGCGCCCGGACCACCCCGCACGATGCGCGGGATTGTGTGCGAGCCGCATTGAATCACCGAGGGCGGCGTCGCCGTCACCCTCCGTCTCGGGCGGGGTCCCCGGCCGAGAGGAGCGGGGGCTCAGACCCCCGACAGGGCCAGGAAGAAGGCGATGATCAGTGCGCTCCCGCCCACCGTGGTGAGGGCGGCGCGCCCGGCCTCGGTGAGCCGTGCGGGGAGCACGGCCAGGGCCGGGTAGAGGCGGATCACGCGGTTGCTCATGGCGACGGCGACCAGCACGGCGCCGACGAGGAGGAGGACGAGGGACACGTCGGGGCAGGCCTTCTCGGGGAGGGGAGGGACTGGCGGTGTGCGTGCCCGATTGTCGCGTATCCGCGGTTCCCGCGGGAGGGGGGTGCGGTGTTCCCCGGGGTTAGGGCCGGTCCCCGGTGGCTCCGTTCGCCCCGTTCGCGCCGTCCGTCCGGTCCGGGCCGGACCCGGCCGCGCCGAGCGCTCGCAGTGTGAAGGCGGTCACCAGGGTGTGCGCCTCCGCCACCGACGTCTCCCCGCGCAGGATGGGCACCCGCTGGGCCCCGATCATCGCCAGCACCAGGCGGGCGGTGGCCGCCACCGGCTGCGCGGCGAACGCGCCCTCGTCGGTCCCGTGCCGCAGGACCTCTTCGAGCAGCTGCTGCATGGGCTCCACGTGGTCGGCCAGGCGCTGGTAGGCGTCCGGGCCCAGGCTGGCGCCGAGTTCGGCGGCCGGGGGGTGGGGGTGCTCGGCGATGGCCTCCAGCTGGAGGCGGACGAAGGCCGACAGCCGGTCGGTGGGCTCCGGGACGCCGTGCAGCTCGGCCCGGTAGCGCTCCATGAACTCCGCGGTGGCCTCGTCGGCGAAGGCGAGCAGCAGCGCCGCCTTGTCGGGGAAGTAGTTGTACAGGGCCGTCCGGGTGATGCCCGCCCGCGCGGCGACCTCGGTCATGGAGATGTCGTCGATGCCCGCGGTCCGGGTCAGCTCGGCGACCGCCTCCAGGATACGTTCGCGCGTCTGGGCCCGGTGGGCGGCGATGGTCGGCGCGGAGATCTTGGGCATGCCCCCCATGGTCGCACGGCGGCGGCCGGTGCGGGCGGGGACGGACGGGCGGGGGGCGGCAGGGCGCCGGGCGGCGCCGTCCCCGCCGCCCGGTGCCCTGTGCGGCCGCTCAGGCGGCCGCGCCGGACGCGTGGCGGCGTCCGAGGTCGGCCAGGACCTCCGTGTTGAGCTGGTAGGCCAGGCCGGTCTCGCGGATCATCGCCCGCCGCGCGGTCTCGTCCAGGTCCAGGGCGTCCAGGCGGGCCCGGTAGGCCTCCTTGAACCGCGGCAGGCTGCCGAGCGCGGAGAAGTCGTAGAACGCCGTCCCCGCGGTGCCGGAGAACCCGTAGGCCCGTGCCGCCGCCTTGCCGATGAACTGGCCGCCGGAGACGTCGCCCATGTAGCGGGTGTAGTGGTGGGCCACGTACCCGGCCGGGTCGTCGGCCATCTGCCGGATGCGGGCGGCGTAGGTGGCGGTGGGCGGGGTGGGGGAGACGTGCCGCGCCCAGTCCGGGCCGTGCAGGGCCTCCAGGTCGCGCTCCAGGGCGGGCACGCGGAACAGCGCCGGGTCGACGAACGGCCCGGCCAGGGGGTCGTCGGCCAGGGCCCGGCCGACCTCCTCCAGGGCGGCGTAGGCGAAGTAGTGCTGGGCGGTCATCGCGGCATAGCCGTCGACCGGCAGCGCCCCGTCGAGCAGCGCCCGGGTGAACCCGTGCCCCTCGGCCTCGCCGTGCGCCTGCCAGGTGGCGGCCTTGAGCTGTTCGGAGAAGCGCCCGTCCTCCACCATCGGTCTCCCTTCCCGCGGCGGGGCCGGTCGGCCCGCCCCGTTTGATGACATCTTGTCAGCATGATGGCGACGGGTGTCAAGACCGATACGACGCACTGTCGTATAAGTCTCGGCGGATTCTCAGGCGCCCCGGTCACGCGTGGCCGCGGTGCGGGGCGCGGGGTGGGCCGCGGCCGGTATCCTTGCCCGGGACGGCGGTGCAGACCTGGCGAAACAGGAGGAAACGGACCTGTCGGGTGCGGGGCCGGGGAACGACCGGCGCCCGACCGTGCGTTAGCACGTGCAGTGGCGGCCCGCGAGGCGGTGACACTATCGTTTGTCTGCCGCGACGAGGGGCGGCAGAGAATGCCAGCGAATCAGGACTTGGGGCAGTGACCGTGACGCGATCCGAACCCGCGGGGCCGGCCGGCGCCGAAGCCGCCGCCTCGGCGCCGGCGGTCGCCTCGGTCGACGTCCTGCTGGTCGAGGACGACGCCCAGGACGCCTTCCTGGTCGAGGAGCTGCTCGCCGACACCGACCTGGAGTGCCGCATCACCTGGGTGCGCACCTACGCCGAGGCGCGCAGCGCCCTGTCCTCCTTCCGCGGCTGCGTGCTGCTCGACCTCAACCTGCCCGACGCCGACGGCATGCCGCTGCTGCGCAAGGTGCTCGACCTCGCCGGCTCGGCCGCCGTGGTCGTGCTCACCGGCCTGGACGACGAGCACGAGGGCGTGGCCTCGGTCGCCGCGGGCGCCCAGGACTACCTGGTCAAGGGCCAGGTCGACGGCTCCCTGCTGGCGCGCAGCCTGCGCTACTCGGTCGAGCGCCAGCGCGCCGACGAGAACGCCCGCCAGCTCCGCGAGGCCGAGCTGTACGCCCGCGAGAACATGCGCCTGGAGCGCGGCCTGCTCCCGCAGGTGCTGCTGGACGCCTCGCCCCTGTCGCACCGCACCTTCTACCGGCCCGGCCGCAAGCGCGCCCTGGTCGGCGGCGACTTCTACGACGCCGTCGAGAAGGACGGCACCACCCACGTCATCGTCGGCGACGTCAGCGGGCACGGCCCCGACGAGGCCGCCCTGGGCGTGCAGCTGCGCATCGCCTGGCGCGCCCTGGTCATGGGGGGCGTGGACGAGCGGCGCCTGCTGCCCTCGCTGGAGCAGATCCTCATCAGCGAGCGCACCCAGGAGGAGATGTACGCCACCCTGTGCCAGGTCAGCCTGGACACCGGGGCCGAGAGCGCCCGCATCCGGCAGTTCGGCCACCCGCCGCCGCTGGTCATCACCGACGGCAAGGTCGCCGAGGTGGAGGCCTCCCCGCACCCGCCGCTGGGGGTCTTCCCCGAGTCCGAGACCGAGGTGGAGGAGTTCGCCCTGCCGCGCGGGGCCACCCTGATGCTCTACACCGACGGCCTCGTCGACGCCTACGACGGCGGCCCGCCCGCGCGCCTGGAGGTCGCCGGGCTGCGCCGCATCCTGTCCGGCCTGCTGGAGGCGGGGACCTCCGTGGTCGACGTGCCCGAGCGGGTCGTCGACGAGGCCGAGCGGCACAACGGCGGCCCGCTGCAGGACGACGTGGCCATGCTGCTGGTCACCCATGGGAGCACCCGGTGAAACCCTGGACGCTGAGGAGGCGGGTCACCGTCCTCCTCGCCCTCGTCGCCGCGCTGCTGGTCGCGGCCGTCTCGTTCATCACCTTCGCCGCGTTCACCGCGCGCGACTCGCTCGACCGCCAGGTCGACGAGCTGGCCCCGGCCCTGACCGCCGTGCAGCAGATCAGGTCCGGCTACCTGAACATGGACAACGGCCTGCGCGGCTACGCCCTCACCGGCAGCGAGGACTTCCTCAGCCCCTACCAGCAGGGGCGCAACACCGTCCGGGAGAACGAGGCGACGCTGGAGAACGTCGCCGGGGACAACGAGGAGATCAAGAACGCGCTCAACGAGGTGCTGGCCGCCGGGCGCGCCTGGGACGACGACTTCGCCGCGCCCACCCTGGAGAAGGTGCGCACCGGCGAGGAGGTCACCGGCGGCGACTTCGAGCTGGGGCGCCAGCGCTTCTCCGCGCTGCGGGACGCGGCCGACGAGGCCGAGCGGCGCATCGACGACGAGATCTCCCAGGCCCGCACCGGGCTGAGCTTCGCCACCCAGCAGGTGGTGGCGCTGCTGGTGCTGGTCGGCTTCGTGGTGGTCATGCTGTCGGTGTTCCTGTGGGTGATGCTGCAGCACTGGGTGCTGCGCCCGCTCGACGAGCTCGCCGGGCACCTGCAGCAGGTCTCCGAGGGGTACTACGCCCACCGCATCGAACTGCACGGCCCGCCGGAGATCACCCGAGTGGGCCGCGACGTCGACGCCATGCGCGAGCGCATCGTCAGCGACCTGCACGAGGTGGGCGCGGCCCGGCGCAAGCTCCTGGAGCAGTCCGAACTGCTGGAGCACCAGGCCGACGAGCTGCGCCGGTCCAACATGGAGCTGGAGCAGTTCGCCTACGTCGCCTCGCACGACCTGCAGGAGCCGCTGCGCAAGGTGGCCAGCTTCTGCCAGCTGCTGCAGCGCCGCTACAAGGGGCAGCTCGACGAGCGCGCCGACTCCTACATCGACTTCGCGGTCGAGGGCGCCAAGCGCATGCAGACCCTCATCAACGACCTGCTGGCGTTCTCCCGCGTGGGCCGCACCAAGAACTTCGCGCCGGTCGACCTCGACCAGGCCCTGGAGGACGCCCTCAACAGCCTGGAGACCCGGCTGGACGAGGCCGGGGCGGTGGTCACCGGCCAGGACCTGCCCACCGTCGAGGGCGACCGCACCCTGCTCACCCAGGTGTTCTTCAACCTGGTGGGCAACGCGGTGAAGTTCCGCGGGGAGAACGACGCCCGGGTGGACATCAGCGTCCGCCGCGAGGGCGACGAGTGGGTCTTCTGCTGCGCCGACAACGGCATCGGCATCGACCCGCAGTACGCCGAGCGCATCTTCGTGATCTTCCAGCGCCTGCACACTCGGGACAAGTACGGCGGCACCGGGATCGGCCTGGCCATGTGCAAGAAGATCATCGAGTTCCACGGCGGCCGGATCTGGCTGGACCCCCGCGACGGTGAACCGGGCACCCGCATATGCTGGTCCCTGCCCGCGGTGCCGGAGGAGGCCGCCGACGGCGCGGCCGCCGAGGGCGCCGAGGGTGCCGAAGGCGGCGAGGACCCCGAGGACAGCGAGAACAGCGAGGACACCGAGGGCGTCGAGGCGGCCGGGGCCGCCGACGGACCGTCCGGCGGCGAGGACGCCGACGGCCGCGTACGCGCGTCCGGCGCGCACGCACCCGGCGGGGAACGGCCCGCCGGACCGGAGCCCGAGGGCGGTGCGCCCGACGGCGGGGAGGGCGGCGGACCGGACGCGGGGGGCGCCCCCTCCCGGACCGGCGGCCGCGACGGGGACGAGGGCTGAAGACGATGAGCGAGGTCACTTTGGTGCAACCCATAGAGGTGCTGCTGGTCGAAGACGACCCCGGCGACGTCCTCATGACCAAGGAGGCGTTCGAGGAGCACAAGGTGGGCAACCGCCTGCACGTCGTCTCCGACGGGGTGGAGGCCCTGCGGTTCCTGCGCCGCGAGGGCGAGTTCGCCGACGCGCCGCGCCCGCACCTGATCCTGCTCGACCTCAACCTGCCCCGCAAGGACGGCCGGGAGGTGCTGGAGGAGGTCAAGGGCGACGAGTCGCTCGCCCACATCCCGATCGTCGTGCTGACCACCTCCGAGGCCGAGGAGGACATCCTGCGCAGCTACCGGCTGCACGCCAACGCCTATGTGGCCAAACCGGTCGACTTCGAGCAGTTCATCCAGGTGGTCCGGCAGATCGATGACTTCTTCGTCACCGTGGTGCGGCTGCCCAAGGGCTGATCTGCAATACGGTGGTGCCATGAGCTTGCCCGAACCGCGCCGCACCGCCGGGCCCTACCGCATCAGCGTGGTGTGCCTCGGCAACATCTGCCGCTCTCCCATGGCCGAGAAGGTGCTCACCGCCGACCTGGAACGGGCGGGCCTCGCCGACCGGGTCGAGGTGGAGAGCGCGGGCACCGGGAGCTGGCACATCGGGTCGGGGATGGACGAGCGCGCCGCGGCCACGCTGCGGGTGCACGGCTACCCCACCGGCCACACCGCCCGGCGCTTCGACCCGCGCCGCTTCGACGAGTTCGACCTGGTGCTGGCCATGGACACCGACAACCTCGACGAGCTGGTCCGCGAGGCGCCGGACGAACAGGCGCGGGAGCGCCTGGCGCTGTTCCGCTCCTTCGCCCCGGGGACCGGGCCGCACCCGGAGGTCCCCGACCCCTACTACGGCGGCGAGGACGGCTTCACCGCCGTGCTGACCATGGTCGAGGCCGCCGCCAAGGGGCTCACCGGCGAGCTGGCGGCGCTGCTCGGCGACGCCCGCGCACGGTAGAGGGGGCGGCGTGCTCACCGACCGGGTCCGGGAGCTGACCGGGCGGGAGGCGGTCCGCGCGGTCCCGCTGGGCCGCTCGCACGCCTGGCAGACCTACCGGGCCGAGACCGCCGACGGCGGTCGGCTGTTCGTCAAGGCCCTGCCCGACGGGGACGGGGGCGGCGACGGGTTCCCCGGGCTCTTCGAGTCCGAGGCGCTGGGGCTGGCGTGGCTGGGGCGGGCCTTCGGCTCGCCCGCCGCCGAGGTCGCGGGCTGGGACGCGCGCACCCTGGTCCTGCACTGGGTCGACGAGCGCCCGCCGACGCCCGAGGCGGCCGAGCGCTTCGGCCACCAGCTGGCCTCCATGCACCTGGCCGGGGCCGAGGGCTTCGGCGCCGACCGGGACGGCTACATCGGCCCGCTGCCGCTGGACAACACCCGCGACGCCGCCTGGCCGGAGTTCTACGCGCGGCGCCGCCTGGAGCCGTTCCTGCGCCGCGCCGCCGACCGGGGGGCGCTCACCCCCGCCGACGTGCGGATCGTGGAGAAGGTCGTCGACCAGGTGGAGGACCTGGCCGGGGAGCCGGAGCCGCCCGCCCGGGTGCACGGCGACCTGTGGAGCGGCAACGTCATCTGGCAGGACGACGGTGCCTGTGTGGTCGACCCCTCGGCGCACGGCGGGCACCGCGAGGGCGACCTGGCCATGCTGGCCCTGTTCGGCCTGCCCCACCTGGACCGGGTCCGGGACGCCTACAACGAGGCGGCCCCCCTGGCGGCCGGGTGGCGCGGGCGGATCGCCCTGCACCAGCTCTACCCCCTGCTGGTGCACGTCAGCCTGTTCGGGGCCGCCTACCGGACGACCACCATGGAGGCCGCCCGCGCGGCACTGCACGGCTAGGGCGGGTTCCTCGGATCGCCCCCTCCCGCGCGCCGGGCCCCGTCACACGGCCGGGCGGCCTGGCACGGGGCGCTGCTCGCGCTGCGTGTCCCGCCACTTCCCGTCGACCGCGTTCTCGGGGAAAGGGACCTGAAGGGCGGCGCGGTTCAGGCCGGACCGGACCGCGGCCTGGATGATCTCGTCGGCCCTGTCCGTGCGGACGGTGATGTACTTGCCGTCGCGGCTGACGATCTCGATCCCCGGCCCCGTCTCATTGAGCAGGCGCAGCCGGGTGAGGCGGAACATGTGCTTCATCGTGAACTCCGCCTTGCCCATGTAGGCGATGGCGGTGAGGGGCACGTCGACCGTGTTGTTGAAGCCGTTGGAGATCCGGAACACACGCTTGGGCTTGTCGAGGAGGACGACCACTGCGGACACCCGGTAGCCCAGGAAACCGAGAACGAAGGCGACCGGTACGGCCGCGACCGCGGTCCAGGCCCCCGAGCTCCAGTGCTCGTACCCGTCGGAGAACATTGCGCCCAGGAGGACGGTGGCGAATACTCCGAGGGCTCCCATCGCGACCGTGTTGATCTTGACGCGCCTGTGGAAGTGGTCCCACTGGGGTGCGGCCGCCGCGGCGGCCTTCATCTCTTCGCGGAAACTCTTCTTCTGGGTGCCGGACATGGGTCAGGAGTCCTCTTCCGTTCGCGGCTCTTGTTCGCTCAGGGCGGTGTCGGATCGGTTGGGCGCCGGGTCTCGGAACGGCCCCGATCCTGTACCCCGGCGGTGGGCCCTGGTCGCTTTGCGCACTACGTGCGCCGCGCCCCGGCCGCGACCTTAACGAGGGCGGGGCGGCCGCGCGCCCTGGAGGGGGTGGAAGGGAAACGGGGGGCGTGTGGGGGGGCGATGCTCCTGAGCTGCGCAAAGTGCGCGCAGGCGAAGGTCACCCGGCGCAGGCTCGCCATTGCCGGGTGATCGTCTTCACACACGGAGTGACCGGATCCGGCCCCCTCCGCGCCGTATCGTTCGGTGAGCCGGTTGAATCCGGAATCATTCGCGGGCGGCCCGCAGCGCCGTGCGCCCCCGGCCGGGGACGCGGATGCGTCCGAAGGGCTTCACCGTCGACAGCAGCACCGTGGCCAGCAGCACGGTGAACGACACCGACAGCGCCCCCACCGCCTGCGCCATCCCGGCCCCGCCCGCCGCGGCCGGGTCGGCGGCCAGATCGCGGACCATCGGCCCGATGCTCAGGTTGGAGCCCGCCACCAGGAGCAGCGTCAGCACCAGCTTGGCCGCCACCCACGTGTGCCGGAACAGCCCCCGGGGCGTGCCCAGCGCCAGCACCAGCCCGGTGGCCGCGGCGGTCAGGCTCAGCGGGAGCACCAGCATCCCCGACAGCAGCCCGGCCGCGCCCAGGGCCTCGGCGCGCACGCCCGGGTCGGCGGCGGCCGCACCCGCCAGCGCCAGCATGCTCCCGTGCACCCCGAGCCAGCCCACGGAGGCGATCACGTGCAGGCTGAGCGCCGCCTTGCGCCAGCCGGGCGGCAGCCGCCGGGCGCGCACGGCGCCCGACGGCCGGGCGGCGGGCGCCGGAGCGGTCACGTCCGCCCCTTCTTGGTGCTCTGGCCCGGGCTCCAGTTGAGGGCGCTCGCGCGCTCCATGAACTCCTCGACGGTGATGTCGCCCTTGGCGAACCGCTCGGCCAGCACCCGGCGGGCGGCGGTCTCGGGCGGCTCGGGGGCGGCACCGGCCCACGGCGGGCGGTGGCCCCTGGAGCGCATCAGCAGGAGGACGGCGAACGCGGTGAGCAGCAGGAGCAGGAAGAACATGGCGACTCCGATGAACGGGGCGAACGGCGGCGGCGACCCGGCCCAGGGCGGGCCGTGGGCCGCGGCGGCTGAGATGACGGCGATCGTGTTCATGGCTCCACGCTCCCCCCGCCCGCGCGTCGCGGTCGTCGCCCGGCACGCGTCATCGCGTCTACGCAGCCGGGACGACGCGCTCTACGCACGGCGGCCGATGACCGCCGCGGCCGGTGCGGGCTAACGTCACCGGTGTGACGTCCTTCCGCGAACGCCTCCGCGCCGCTTTCGGCCCCGGCACCTGGCGCAAGCTCGCCCTCGACGTTCCGCTGGGGCTGGTGCTGGCGGCGGTCGGGGCGGCGACGCTGGTCGCCAAGGCCTCCGGCGGCTGGCAGCGCGGACCCGGGAACGGTCCGCCCGGCCCGCCCGGTCCCCCCGGCCCGCCCGGGGGCCTCGGTCCCGGCACGGGGCCGCCGCCGTGGGCCGCCGACCTCGACCTGCCCGTGCTCCCGCTGGTGTGCGTGGCCGTCGCCGCCGCCTGCGTCGTGCTGCGCAGGGTCTGGCCCCGCTCGGCGTTCGCCGCCTCGGCGGCGGCGACGGCGGTCTTCGTGGCCGCGGCCGGCTTCCACGGCCCGATCCTCGTCGGAACGCTGCTCAACCTGTACACCATGGCCTCGCGCATGGCCCTGCGCGAGTGGCTGCCCTGGACCCCCGCCGGGCTGCCGGTGCTGCTCGCCGTCCGTTTCGACGAGCCGTACGCGGGGCTGCTGCAGGCCGGAACCTACCTGCTGTCCATCCCCTACCTGGCGATGATGGTGGCGGCCGCCGCGCTGGGCGCGACCATGCGGGGCCGCCGGGAGGGCCGCCGCCGCGAACACGATCAGGCGCTGCGCCGCTCGGTGTACGAGGAGCGGCTGCGCATCGCCCGCGAGGTGCACGACGTCGTCGGGCACAGCCTCTCGGTGATCAACATGCAGGCCGGGGTCGCCATGCACGTGCTCGACAAGCGCCCCGACCGGGCCCACGAGTCGCTGGACGCGATCCGCCGCACCAGCAAGGACGCCCTGGAGGAGCTGCGCGGCACCCTGGCGGTGTTCCGCGAGGGCGCCGCCGCCGACGCTGTGGCCGGGGATGGCGGGGACCGGGCGCCGCTGCCCGGGCTCGACCGGGTCGGCGAGCTCGCCGCCGGGATGGGGTCGGCCGGTGTCTCGGTGGAGGTGCACACTGAGGGGGAGCAGGCGGTGCCTCCGGCCGCGGTGGACCACGCCGCCTACAGGATCGTGCAGGAGGCGCTGACCAACGTGGCGCGGCACGCCCCGGGGGCGTCCGCGTCGGTGCGGATCGCCTATGAGCGCGGGGAGGTCGCGGTGGAGATCGAGGACGACGGGCCGCGCATCGCGGGGCCGGGCCCCCGGGAGGGCAGCGGCATCGCGGGGATGCGCGAGCGCGCGCGGGCCGTCGGCGGCAACCTGCACGCCGGGCCCCGCCCGGACGGCGGGTTCGCCGTCCGCGCCCGGCTGCCCTCGGGCGTACCGCGGAGCGGCCGGTGAGCGGGGCGGTGCGGGTGGCCCTGGCCGACGACCAGGCGCTGGTGCGCATGGGGCTGCGCGTGCTCATCGAGGAGGAGGACGGCCTGGAGGTGGCCGGGGAGGCCGCCGACGGCCGGGAGGCGGTCGAGCTGGCCCGTAGGGAGCGCCCCGACGTGCTGCTGATGGACGTGCGCATGCCCGACGTGGACGGCATCCGGGCGCTGAAGGAGATCGCCGCCGACCCGGAGCTGTCCGGCACCCGCGTGGTGGTGCTGACCACCTTCGAGCTGGACGAGTACGTGTTCGAGGCGCTGCGCTCCGGCGCCGCGGGGTTCCTGATCAAGGACAGCCCGCCCGAGGAGCTGCTGCGCGCGATCAGGCTGGCCTCCGAGGGCGAGTCGCTGCTGTCGCCCTCGGTCACCCGCCGGGTCATCTCGGCCTTCGCCTCCAGCTCCCCCTCGGGGGAGGGGCCGCGCCCCGACCTGGGCAACCTGACCGAGCGGGAGCGGGAGGTCCTCGCGCTGGTGGGGGAGGGGCTGAGCAACGGGGAGATCGCCGAGCGGCTGTTCGTCAGCCCGGCCACCGCCCGCACCCACGTCAGCCGGGCCATGGTCAAGCTGCACGCGCGCGACCGGGCCCAGCTCGTGGTGATCGCCTACCGCTCGGGGCTGGTGCGCTGAGGCGGGCCCCGCCCCGCTCGGGGCGGGGCGGGGCGCGGTGGGGTCCTACCCCTTCATGCTCCCGGCCAGCAGGCCCCGGGCGAAGTACCGCTGCAGGGAGAAGAACACCAGCAGCGGGACCACCATCGACACGAACGCCCCCGCCGTGAGCCGCTGCCACTCGTTGCCGCGGGTCCCGGCCAGTTCGGCCAGGCGCACGGTCAGCGGTGCCACCTCGATGCTGCCGCCCGCGAAGATCAGCGCCACCAGCAGGTCGTTCCACACCCACAGGAACTGGAAGATGGCCAGCGACACCAGCGCCGGAACGGTCAGCGGCAGCACGATGCGCCGGAAGATCGTGCCGTGCCCGGCGCCGTCGGCGCGCGCCGCCTCGATGATGCCGGCGGGCAGCCGGGAGATGAAGTTGTGCATCAGGAAGATGCCCAGCGGCAGCCCGAACATGGTGTGCGCGATCCACACGTTGGTGAACTGGAAGGCGCCGGGCAGGTCCAGCGGCGGAAGCACGGTGGTGGTACCGATCGCCACCCCGTCGGAGAACAGGCGCAGCAGCGGCACCAGCGACATCTGCAGCGGCACGATCTGCAGCGCGAACACGCCGATGAACAGCCAGTCCCGGCCCGGGAAGCGCATCCACGCCAGGGCGTAGGCGGCCAGCGCCGCCAGCAGCACCACGAATACCATCGTCGGTACCGCGATGGTGAAGGAGTTGACGAAGTAGCTGGCCAGGCGCCCGTCGCTGGAGCTGCCGAAGAGCACGTCGCCGTAGTTGCGCAGGGTGAACTGGGGGTCGAACGGGACGGTCCACCAACCGGTGGTCTTGATCTGCTCCTCGGGCCGGAACGAGGAGACGAGCAGCCCGGCGGTGGGCAGCGTCCACAGCACCGCGATGGCGACCGCCGCCGCGCTGCCGACCGCGCCGGAGAGCCGGGCGCGCACCCGGGCGGCCTGGGCGGGGCCGCGCCGGGCGGGAGCGCGGCCATCGGGAGCGCGGCCGTCGGGGGCGGCGCTGCCGGAATCCGTGCGGGGCGGGGTCACTGGGCCTCCCTGGTACGCCGGGTGCTGCGGATCTGGATCAGCACGAGCGGGACCACCAGCACGAACAGGAACACCGCCAGCGCCGAGCCCTGCCCCAGCTCGCCGTAGCGGAACGCCTGGTTGTACATCTCGTTGGCGATGACGGAGGTGGAGAACTGGCCGCCGGTGACGGTGCGGACGATGTCGAACACCTTCAGGGTCTGCACCGAGATGGTGATCAGCACGACCGCCACGGTCGGCCAGATCATCGGGAGGGTGACCCGCCAGAACAGCTGCAGCGGCGACACCCCGTCGATCCGCGCGGCCTCGATGATGTCGGTGGGGATCGCCTTGATCGCCGCGGACAGGATGACCATGGCGAACCCCGCCTGGATCCAGATCAGGATCACGATCAGCAGCAGGGTGTTCAGCGGCTGGTCCAGCAGCCACAGCCGGGGCTCGCCGCCCAGCATGGTCCAGACCTGGTTGAGCACCCCGATCTGGTCGGAGTCGGCCGGGCGGTGGGCGTAGACGAACTTCCAGATGATGCTCGCCCCGACGAAGGAGATCGCCATCGGCATGAACAGCAGCGACTTGGCGAGCGACTCGTAGCGGGCGCGGTCCACCAGCACCGCGTACACCAGCCCGGTGGCGGTGGCCAGCACCGGGGCGACGAGCACCCACAGCAGGGTGTTGCGCAGCACCACCAGGATCTCGGGGCGGGTGAACATCCATACGTAGTTGCGCAGCCCCACCCAGGCCTGCCCGGGCCCGTCCATGAAGGACAGGACGGTGGTGCGCACCACCGGGTAGACCAGGCCGACCAGCAGGAGCAGGGCCGCCGGGCCGAGGAAGCAGGCCGCCTGCCACCACTCCGCGCGGGTGCGGGGCCCACGGTCCACGGCGACGAGGAGCACGCCGAAGACCGCCAGGAAGCCCGCGACACCGATGACCAGCCAGAGCAGCTTGGGCAGCTCGGAGAGGACGTCGAAACCCATCGCGCCGGCGCTCTTTCTACTCGCTCCAGGAGTCCTCGATGTAGGCGAGCGTCTCCTCGGTCCCCTTTCCGTTGATCCAGTCGGTCATCCCGCGCCAGAACGTGCCCGACCCGACGGCGGCGGGCATGTTGTCGCCGCCGTCCCAGCGGAACACCACCTCGGGGTCGCGCAGCAGCTCGGCGGAGAGCCGGTCGATGGGGTTCTCCAGCAGCTCCAGGTCGGCGTCCCGGTGCGCGGAGAACCAGCGGCCCAGGGAGGCGCGGCTGTCCGCGAACTCGACGGTGGCCAGGTACTCCTGCACGGCCGCCACCTCGGGCCGGTCGGTGAAGGCCGCGGCGAACTCGCCGCCGCCGACGATCGGGGTGCCGACCTCCTCGTCGATGGCGGGCAGGTTGAAGGCGTAGATGTCGCCGTCCTCGGAGATGTCGGTGTCCTCGGGCCAGTTGGCGGCGTAGAAGGAGCCCATCATGTACATGCCGCACTCGCCCTCGTTCACCGGGAGCCCGGCGTCCTGCTGGGAGGTGGTGGCGATGGACTTGACGCCGCCGTGGCCGCCGTTGACGTAGTCGGGGTTGCGCAGGATGCCGTCGACCCGCTCCAGCGACTCCACGATCTTCGGGTCGTCGAACGGGATCTCGTGCCCGACCCACTGGTCGTAGACCTCGGGGCCGTGCTCGCGCAGCACCGCGTTCTCCAGCCAGTCGGTGGCGGGCCAGCCGGTGGCCTCGCCCGACTCGATCCCGGCGCACCAGGGCTTGAGCCCGTCGTCGGCCATGGTGTCGGACAGCTCGGTCATCTCGTCCCAGGTCTGCGGGGTCTCATAGCCGTTCTCCGCGAACACCGCGGGCGAGTACCAGACCAGCGACTTGACGTTGGAGGCCTGCGGGGTGGCGTACAGTTCGCCGTCGTGCTCCACGTAGGAGAGCCAGTCCTCGGTCCAGCCCTCCCGGGCCAGGTCCGCGGCGCCCTCGGGCAGCGGCAGGGCGTCGCCCGACTCGACGAACCGGGCGAGCAGGCCGGGCTGGGGGAAGATCGCGATGTCGGGGGCGTTGCCGCCGTCCACCTTGACCTGGATCTGCGCCTCGAACTCGCCGCTGCCCTCGTAGTCGATGGCGATGCCGGTGCAGTCGCTGAACTCCTGCCAGGCCTGCCGCAGCCGCTCGGCCTCATCGTCGCGGATGGGGCCGTACATCTCCACGGTGCCGCCGATGTCCTGCCACTGGGCGTAGGGCTCGCAGGCGGCGGAGCCGGGGTCGGCCCCGCCGCCGCCCTGCTCCCCGGCGAGGTAGCCGCATCCGGCGGCCAGCAGGACGAGGGGCAGCACGGCGGCTCCGGCCGCCCGTGCGGGGCGCCGTGCGGCGGCCGGGGGCGAGCGCCGCGCGGGCGGGGACGTCGTCGTCGGGGTCGGTGTCGGGGCCATGCGCACCTCCATGGACGCCCGGAACTGGTATAGACCGGGACCACCGATCCAAGTCGCCAGGGGCGCCGATGTCCAGAGCGCGGGCGGTTCCCGTCCGCAACGGTTCAGTTACGGTGCAGGTCAGAAGGGGTGGAAGGGTGTGGTTCGGGTCACATTGATCGGATCATCCCGCCTCGTTCCCCCTGGGGCGGGACGAGGGTGCGGCGGCCGCGGGTTGTCGGAGGAACGCCGGGGCCCGGGGTGCCTCCGGCCCGGACGCGGGGTGATCGCTCACGGCGAACACCTGTCCGGGAAGAAAACCGGACTCTTGTTTATTGAGTGATAGTGACTCAACAAGGAGGGTCCGATGACTGAAGCGCAGACCGGCGTCACGCTGCCGGTGCTCCCCCTCGACGACGACGTCGTGCTCCCCGGCATGGTCGTGCCGGTGGACATCTCCGATTCCGAGGTCCGCGCCGCCATCGACGCCGCGCGTGCCGGGCACGACGACGGCGCCCAGGTCCCCGGTATCCGCTCCCAGAGCAAGCCGCGGGTGCTCATCGTTCCGCGCATCGACGGAACCCACACCGGGACCGGCACGGTCGCCGTCGTCGAGCAGGTCGGCCGCACACCCCAGGGCGACCCCGCGGCCGTGCTGCGCGGCACCGCCCGCGCCCGCGTCGGCAGCGGCACCACCGGCCCCGGTGCGGCGCTGTGGGTCTCGGCCGAGACCCACGCCGACGAGGCGCCCGAGGGCGGCCACCCCGGCAAGGTGACCGAGCTGGCCCGCGAGTACAAGGGCCTGGCCGCCTCCTACCTGCAGAAGCGGGGCGCCTGGCAGGCCATCGACACCATCCAGCAGACCGACGACCCGGCCCGGCTGGCCGACCGCGGCGGGTACTCGCCGTTCCTGACCACCGACCAGAAGCTGCGGCTGCTGGAGACCTACGACGTCGCCGAGCGGCTGCGCCTGCTGACCGAGTGGACCCGCGAGGCGCTGGCCGAGCTCGACGTCGCCGAGACCATCGACAAGGACGTCCAGGAGGGCGTCGACAAGCAGCAGCGCGAGTTCCTGCTGCGCCGCCAGATGGAGGCCATCCGCAAGGAGCTCAACGAGCTGGACGGCCGCCCCGGCAGCGAGGAGGACGACTACCGCGAGCGGGTCGAGGCCGCCGACCTGCCCGACCACGTGCGCACGGCCGCCCTGGAGGAGGTCGACAAGCTGGAGCGCGCCGGGGACTCCTCGCCCGAGTCCGGGTGGATCCGCACCTGGCTCGACACGGTCCTGGACATGCCGTGGAACGAGCGCACCGACGACTCCTACGACATCGCCGGGGCGCGCGGCGTCCTGGACGGCGACCACACCGGCCTCGACGACGTCAAGGACCGCATCACCGAGTACCTGGCGGTGCGCAAGCGCCGCGAGGAGCGCGGCCTGGGCGTGGTCGGCGGGCGGCGCAGCGGCGCCGTGCTGGCCCTGGTCGGGCCGCCCGGGGTCGGCAAGACCTCGCTGGGCGAGTCGGTCGCCCGCGCCATGGGCCGCACCTTCACCCGGGTGGCCCTGGGCGGCGTACGCGACGAGGCCGAGATCCGCGGCCACCGCCGCACCTACGTGGGCGCCATGCCCGGCCGCATCGTGCGGGCCATCCGCGAGTCCGGGTCGATGAACCCGGTGGTGCTGCTGGACGAGATCGACAAGGTCGGCGCCGACTTCCGCGGCGACCCCACCTCGGCCCTGCTGGAGGTGCTGGACCCGGCGCAGAACCACACCTTCCGCGACCACTACCTGGAGGTCGACCTCGACCTGTCGGACGTGGTCTTCCTGGCCACCGCCAACAGCCTGGAGACCATCCCCGGGCCGCTGCTGGACCGGATGGAACTGGTGGAGCTGGACGGCTACACCGAGCGGGAGAAGGTCTCCATCGCCCGCGACCACCTGCTGCCCCGGCAGCTCGACAAGGCCGGGCTGGACGCGGGCGAGGTGGCCTTCGACGACGGGGCGCTGCGCCGCCTGGCCGCCGAGTACACCCGCGAGGCGGGGGTGCGCGGCCTGGAGCGGTCCATCGCCCGGGTGCTGCGCAAGGTCGCCGCGCAGGAGGCGCTGGAGGGCGAGCACCTCCCGGTGACCGTCGGCGCCGACGACCTGACCGGCTACCTCGGGCGGCCCCGGCACACCCCGGAGTCGGCCGAGCGCACCTCCGTCCCGGGGGTCGCCACCGGCCTGGCCGTCACCGGCGCGGGCGGGGACGTGCTGTTCGTGGAGGCCTCCCTGGCCGACCCCGAGTCGGGGGCGGGCGGGGTCACCCTCACCGGGCAGCTCGGCGACGTGATGAAGGAGTCCGCCCAGATCGCCCTGTCCTACCTGCGCTCGCGCGGCGCGGAGCTGGAACTGCCGGTGGGCGACCTCAAGGACCGCGGCGTGCACGTCCACGTCCCGGCGGGGGCCATCCCCAAGGACGGCCCCAGCGCCGGGGTGACCATGACCACGGCACTGGCCTCGCTGCTCTCCGGCCGCCCGGCCCGCTCCGACGTGGCCATGACCGGCGAGGTGTCGCTGACCGGGCGTGTGCTGCCCATCGGCGGGGTGAAGCAGAAGCTGCTGGCCGCGCACCGGGCGGGCATCACCACCGTGCTGATCCCGGCCCGGAACGCGCCCGACCTGGACGACGTGCCCGACGACGTCCTGGAAGAGCTGGAGGTGCACCCGGTGGCCGACGTGCGCGAGGTGCTGGACCTGGCCCTGAGCCCGGCCCACAGCACCGAGGCCGTGGCGGCGT
>NZ_ANBH01000251.1:0-21541 GCF_000341185.1 Nocardiopsis chromatogenes YIM 90109 | reverse complement strand
GGCGGCCCCGCCGGTGTGTCAGGGGTCCTTATAGATCGAGTGATTGCCGATGCGCCGCCAGACGAGCAATGGATCACCGACCTCGTCCTTCTGGATGTGGAAGGTGGCCCGCCCGTCCGGCGAAGCAAAGTTCCACGTCAGCGAGTACACATCGTGGCCACCGAGCTTGTGGATCCTGAGGCGTGTCGGCCATGGCGGCGATCCGGAGAACGCGCCGGCCGCGATGGCGGGGATGAAGTCCTTATGGACGGCGGCCAGGAACATGCGCTTATGTTCCCTGGGGAGCTGCCCGAGCTCGCGGTCGAACTGCTTGAGGGACGTGAACTTCACGGCCCCTCGCCGAGCTTCTCACCGGTTACCTCTTCCAGATGGGACAGGAACTCCGCCCCGGTCATGGGAGGGTTGACCTCTCCGGCGGCGAGTTCCTCGTCCGCCTCGCGTTCGGCCCGCTGCTGCCCCTCCTCCCAGAACCACACGTCGTTCGGGTGGACGGCGACCCGGGGAAGGAGCACGACCTCCCCCTCTCGGACGACGAACTCCACCACGGCATCGGGGTTGTCCAAACCGAGCTCTCGCCGCACCTCGGGGGGGACGACCAGGGTGCCATCGGTCGAGGAGACGCTTCCGAAACCCACGTGCTTGTCCATGTCTCCACGGTAGCTGTGGAGTGGTCTTTCGGTAAGTACGGACATTCGTCTTCGGCCTTCACCCATAGAACTCTTCGGACGGCGCGACTCTAGCCAAGCTCTGTACACGGTGTCCGGCCTTCAGCGAAAGTGGACGGTATTCACCGTCAGTGCTGCTCTGGGACGCGGGCGAGCCGGTGGCGATTCGGTGACGAGCCGGGTGCACTCGTGCCCCCTGCGCCAGCGGTCTTCGGCGCCCTGCCCTACATGTCGCCCGAGCAGACGAACGGCTCCCGCGTCGGTCCGTCCTCGGACGTGTTCTCCCTGGGGGCGGTCCTCGCCTACGCCGCCACCGGCACCAACCCCCTTCAACGGGGCCACCATGGCCGAGACCGTGCACCGCCTCATCGGGCCGCGGCCCGGACCCCGGCGACATGGCGACGGTCGCGGCGTCCGGAGCCGAGGAGGCGGATCCGCCCTCTTCGGGCGCGGGCTCGGCGCCGGGGGCGGCCAGGGCCTCGAAGCGGGCGAGGATCGCGTCCGGTGGCGGCCGCCGGTCGGGGTCGGGATCCCAGCAGTCGGTGATCAGCGCGCGGGTGTCCGAGTAGGGCGGCGTCCCCGGCCCCGGCCGCAGCCCCAGCGCTGCCGCCACCGACGGCAACGAGCCCGTGCTGACCATCGACACGGGTCATGCGACTTCTGTGGGGCCCCTGGCCTTCAGCCCGGACGGGGACATGCTCGCCACAGGGGAGGGGGACGGGCCCGTCCGGCTGTGGCCGGTGGACGGTTCCGGCTCGGACTGAAGGGCCCGCGTCCGGTGCGCGTCACGGGCGGCGCACGAGGCCCTCGGCCGTGTCCCTTAGATTGGCCGCATGACCACAGCGAATGCGCACGCCGGCCCGGAACTGCACGTGGCTCTGCTCGGTTACGGCAAGGGCGGGGAGGTGTTCCACGCCCCGCTCATCGAGGCCACCCCCGGACTGCGGTTGGCCGCCGTGGTCACCGGCAACTCCGAGCGGCAGGAGGCCGTGCGGCGGCGCCACCCCGGCGCCGAGGTGATCGCCTCCGTCGACGAGCTGTGGGACCGGGCCGGGGAGTTCGAGATCGCGGTGGTCACCACCCCCAACGACACGCACGCCCCGCTGGCCGAGGCCGCCCTCAAGGCCGGGATGTCGGTGGTGGTCGACAAGCCCTTCGCCCTGGACGCCGCCCGCGCACGGGGGCTCACGGAACTCGCCCAGGAGCTGGGCCACGTGCTGACCGTGTACCAGAACCGCCGCTGGGACTCCGACTTCCTGACGCTGTGGAAGCTGATCGACGAGGGCGCCCTCGGGCGGGTGCACCGGTTCGAGTCGCGGTTCGAGCGGTGGCGGCCTCGCCCCAAGGACACCTGGCGTGAGCGCGGCGCCGCCGAGGACGGCTCCGGCATCCTCTACGACCTGGGGCCGCACCTGATCGACCAGGCCGTCAACCTCTTCGGCCCGGTCGAGCGGGTCTACGCCGAACTCGACGCCCGCCGCCCCGGCGTCGGCGCCGAGGACGACGCCTTCCTCGCCCTCACCCACGGCACCGGGGTCCGCTCCCACCTGTGGATGGGCGCCTTGGCCGCGCGCCCGGGACCGCGCTTCCGGGTGCTGGGCGACGAGGCCGGGTTCACGGTCGAGGGCATGGACTCCCAGGAGGCCCGCCTGACCGCGGGGGAGACCCCCGACGCCTCCGACTGGGGCGTCGAGCCGGAGGACTCCTGGGGCCTGGTCGGCGCCGAGGGCGACCTGCGCCGCGTCCCGTCCGAGCGCGGGTCCTACCCGTCGTTCTACGAGGGCGTCCGCGAGGCCGTGGGGGAGGGCGACCCGGTCCCGGTGGAGCCGCACGAGGTGATCCACGGCCTGGAGGTCATCGAAGCCGCCCGCAAGAGCGCCCGCGAACACCGCTCCGTCCGCCCGGGGGAGTAGCGCCCGGGCGGACGGACGGGGAGCGGCCCGACCGGGTGCGGTTCACCCGGCCTCCTCGGCGGAGTCGGGGGCCGGGAGCGGCTCTCCGGTCTCCAGCAGGGTCTTCAGGCCGGACACGACGCCGGGCCAGCCCTCCTGGATCATCCCGCGCAAGGTGCTGTCCGGCTCGAATCCGTCGTGGATCACGGTCAGCTTGACCGTGGCCCCGGCAGGCTCGATCTCGAAGGTGACCCGGGACCGCGGCTCGGCGGCGAGCGCGGTGCGGGTCGCCTCGTCCACCCCGACCGCCCCGGCCCACTCGGGCGTGAACGTGTGCCAGGTGTAGGACAGGCGCCGATAGGGCTCGGAGGCGATGACGACCTGTTCGGGGTCCTCGATCGTCGCGTCCTGCTGCCTCCAGGTCATGGCCGACCCGGCGGCCCAGTCGGAGTCGAACTCCAGGCCCCAGTAGCGGCGGGTGAACTCCGGGGCGGTCAGGCCCTGCCAGAGCCGTTCCGGGGTGGTCTTGATGTAGGTGGTGTACACGAACGCGGTGGTGTCCATGGCGGTGGTCTCCAGTGCGTGCTTGAGGTCGGCGAGTGCGCGCACGCGCTCGCGGTCGTAGCGGCTGATCCAGCGCTCGGCGATGGAGTTGATCGGCTCGGCGTTGAGGTAGTGCAGCTTCTCCCTGCCGCGCCGGACCGTGGTGACCAGGCCGGCCGCTTCCAGCAGGGCCAGGTGCTTGCTCACCGATTGCCGCGCCATGTCCAGTTCCGTGCACAGTTCGCGCAGGGTCTGCCCGTTGCGGACGTTCAGGCTGTCCAGCAGTGTGCGGCGGGCAGGGTCGGCGAGCGCCTTGAATACCTCGTCCATCTCCGCCTTCTCAATATGCAGCCGTTTGGCTGCATGAAACATTAGGCAGCCAGACGGCTGCATGTCAAGGGTCCGGCCGCGGGGTGCGCCCGACGCGGTGGGAATCGGTGTGACGGAATGTGAGATACCTCCCGCCGCCGTTCGGCGGGTGGGCCGGGGCGGACTCCGCGGTCTAACGTCGGATGAGTGGACGAGTCATTGGCCACCGGGCGGGACGCCCTCGGGCACGCGGCGGGGAGTTCCGGGTACCGGCGGATCACGGTGGCGATGACCGCTGCGGGCGTCGCCACGTTCGCGCAGCTCTACGCGGTGCAGGCGGTCCTTCCCGGGATGGCCGACGACTTCTCCGCCGCCGCCTCCACCGTCGCGCTGTCGGTCTCCTTCGCCACCGCCGGGCTCGCCGCGTGCGTCCTGGTCTGGAGCGGGCTCGCCGACCGGTTCGGCCGGGTCGGGACCATGACGGCCGCCCTCGCCGTCTCCACCGTCCTCGGGCTCGCCGCGCCCTTCGCCCCCGAGATCTGGTCCCTGCTCCTGCTGCGCGCCCTCCAGGGCGCCTTCCTCGGCGGCGTCCCCGCCGTGGCCATGGCCTACCTCGCCGAGGAGATCGCCCCCTCCCACCTCTCCCGCGCCGCCGGGATCTACATCGCCGGGAACACCGTCGGCGGCATGTCCGGCCGCCTCGTCGCCGGTGCCGTCGCCGACCTCGGCGGCTGGCGCTGGGGTGTGGGCGCCGACTCGCTGCTGGCGCTGGCCGCCCTGGTCGTCTTCCTCGCCGCCGTGCCGCCCGCCCGCGGGTTCGCCCCCCGGCCGCGGAACAGGCGGCGGAAGGACGGGGCGGAGGGCGCCGGGGCCGGACGGGCACCCGCGCACGGGGCCGGTCCAGGGGGCGGGCAGGGCCTTCTGCGCCGCGTCGGCGGCGCCGTGGGCGACCCCGGCCTGCTCGCCCTGTACGCCCACGCCCTCCTCCTCATGGGCGCCTTCGTCACCGTCTACAACTACCTGGGCTTCCGCATGATGGACGCCCCCTTCGGGCTGTCCCAGACCGTGGTGGCGTTCCTCTTCGTGGCCTACCTGGCGGGGACGGCCGGCTCGGCCGCCGTGGGGCGGGCCGTCGAGCGGTTCGGCCGCCACCCGGTGCTCGCCGCGAGCGTGCTGCTGATGGCCGCGGGAGCCGCCCTGCTCGTCCTCCCGGCGTTCCCGGTGGTCGCCGCCGGGCTGCTGGTGCTCACGTTCTTCTTCTTCGCCGCGCACACCACCGCATCGGCGTGGGTCGGGCACCGTGCCCGCCCGTTCGCGCGCGCCCAGGCCGCCGCCCTGTACACGCTCGCCTACTACCTGGGCTCCAGCGCCTTCGGCTGGCTCGGCGGCGTCGTCTTCGACACCTGGGGGTGGGGCGCCGTGGTCGGATATGTGACGGCCCTGTGCACGCTGGCGCTGGTGAGCGGCCTGGCGCTCCGGGCCGCGCCGAGGGGCGAGGGGCGGGGCGCAGCGGCCTGACCGGGCGCCGCCCCGTCGGTCCGCCGGACGGGGTCAGACCTTCGGCAGGATGTGCTCGGGGACCTCCGCGTTCACCTGGTGCAGCCGTGCCTGGGCCGCCCGGCGCAGTCGGCCGAAGCACTCCACCGCCGTCGTGGCATCCCCGACCAGCCCGCCCTTGGTGACCGCCGGGACCCCGTCCAATGGGCCCCCGCCGAGGGTGCCGTGCACCGCCAGCGGGACGATCTCCCCGGCCACGGTGAACGAGTGCACCCCCAGCTCGTCCAGCAGGCTCGCGGCCAGGTCGCCCCCGCTCAGGTACAGCCCGGTCGGCAAGGCGTGCGCCCCCGAGTCGGACTCCACGTCGCGAACCGCCTCGGCGACGACCTCGGCCAGCAGCCGGGGCAGCGCCCGCAGCGCGGCGCCCGCCCCCGGCGCGCCCTGCGGCGGGACGGAGGCCCGCACCACCACGAACTCGGGGAACACCGCCCCGGAGAGCCGCTCCCGCAGGGCGGCGGCGAACTCCTCGGCGTACTCCTCGGGCTCCGGCGGCGGCTCCCCGCCCTCTCCCTCGCCGCCGGTCCCGGCCAGCAGCATCGGGTCCACGTCCACGAACCGGACCGGTCCGGTGCGCGCGACCGTCTCCAACTGGCGCCTGGTCAGCCCGGTGGTGCTGCCGACCACCGCCAGCAGCGGCCCCGGCGCCCCGGCCCGCCCGCGCAGCCGCATCGCGTAGCCGAGCGCCGCCCCCGCCGGACCGGGGTCGACCGACACCCACACCACGCCCTCGGTGCGGCGCGCCTCCGCGGCCGCCTCGGCCAGGTCCTCGATGCGGCTCTCGTCGGCGGCGTCGCACAGCACGATGGGCTCGTCGCCCGCGGTCAGCTCGGCCACCAGCAGCTCCCGGGTGACCTGCCGGGCGGGCACGTGCCGCACCGCCAGGCCGGTCTGGCGGCCCAGGATCCTCGACACCAGCCCGGTGTCCATCGGGCAGAACGGGTCGGCCGCCACCTCGCTGGACTCCAGCGGCACCCCGTCGAGGAGCTGCACCCCGTCCACGGTGACCCTGCCGGTGGCGGGGAAAGCGGGCACGGCCAGGGCGCGCACCGCCAGCCGCTCGGGCACCCGCTCGCGCACCGCCCGCCAGGCGGCCTCCACCTCGGCGCCCACGTTCCCGCGCAGCGTGCTGTCCACCCGCTTGACCACCAGGTCCACCGGCCAGACCGCCTCCACCACGTCGGTGACCAGGTCGGCGGCCTGCTCGGGGGGCAGGTGCCGGCTGTCCAGGTTGGCCACCACCACG
Organism: Nocardiopsis chromatogenes YIM 90109; assembly: GCF_000341185.1. Classification (GTDB taxonomy): domain Bacteria; phylum Actinomycetota; class Actinomycetes; order Streptosporangiales; family Streptosporangiaceae; genus Nocardiopsis_A; species Nocardiopsis_A chromatogenes. Next base: position 15,332 of record NZ_ANBH01000251.1, on the reverse strand, counting down.
TCGTACTCGTCGGCGACCGCCGCGACCTGCTCGGGCGTCACCGTGGCCGTGCGCATCCCGGTCCGCGCGAAGCGGGCCCCGGTGGCGTTGGCCCCGGTGAGGTCATCGGCCACGACGAGTATGCGAGCCACGGTGGACGCTCCTTTGCGCGCTCTGGGCCGGACGGCCCCGCGCCGCCCCGGTTCCTCACCGTCAAATCTCTCATCCGCGGGGCGGGTGCGGGTCCGCCTCCGCGGCGGGTAGAGGGGGCGGGGGGCGTAAGAGAGGCGTCTCACAGCCCTGCGAGCGGGGGCGGGGCCCGCGGGTGGTCTAGAATCTCGGGCAATTTAAGCACGTGACCTGAGCTTTTCCGCGAACTTCGCCAAGGAGGACGATGACTCGACTCGCACGCGACACGATCCGGCGCATGCCCAAGGTGCTGCTGCACGACCACCTGGACGGCGGACTGCGCCCGAGCACCCTGGTCGACCTGGCCGCCGAGACCGGCCACCAGGGGCTGCCCGCCACCGACCCGGACCGCCTGCAGGAGTGGTTCTCGGCCGCGCACGGGTCCCAGGAGGAGCTGCTGGCCCGCCTGGACCCGGTGCTGGACCTGCTGCAGACCGCGCCCGCCCTGGTACGCGTGGCCACCGAGTGCGCCCAGGACCTGGCCGCCGACGGTGTGGTCTACGCCGAGGTCAAGATCGCCCCCGAACAGCACACCCGCGGCGGCCTCACCCGCGAGCAGGTGGTGGACGCGGTGCTGGAGGGCCTGCGCGTCGGCACCGCCAAGGCCCGCCTGTTCGGCCGAGGCATCCGGGTGCGGCTGCTGCTCACGGCGCTGCGCCAGGCCGCCGACGCCCAGGAGATCGCCGAGCTGGCGGTGCGCTACCGGGACGCCGGGGTGGTCGGGTTCGACATCGCCGGACCCGAGGCGGGCTACCCGCCCACCCGGCACCTGGGCGCCTGCGACCACATCCGCCGGGAGAACTTCAACCTCACCCTGCACGCGGGCGAGGGGTTCGGCCTCTCCTCCATCTGGGAGGCCATCCAGTGGTGCGGGGCCGACCGCCTGGGCCAGGGCGTGCGCATCATCGACGACGTGGCGGTGGCCGAGGACGGCACCTCCAAGCTGGGGCGGCTGGCCTCCTACGTGCGCGACAAGCGCATCCCGCTGGAGCTGTGCCCGACCGCCAACGTCAACACCGGTGCGGTGCCCGCGCTGGCCGAGCACCCGGTGGAGGTCCTGCGCCTGCTGCGGTTCCGGGTGACGGTCAACACCGACAACCGGCTGCTGCACGGCACCTCGATGACCGAGGAGTTCGCCCGGCTGAGCGAGGAGTTCGGGTACGGCACCGAGACGCTGCGCTGGTTCACGGTGAACGCGATGAAGTCCGCCTTCATCCCGCACGACGAGCGGCTGGAGCTGATCGACCGGGTGATCAAGCCCGGGTTCGCGCGGCTGCGCGCCGAATCGGCCGGGGCCGCGTTCTTCCGCCAGGAGGACCCCTGGTGAGGGGCCCGGTCAGGGGCGGGGCGCGCGGCGCCCTCCGGCCGGGAACCGGGCGGCCGGGCGAGTGAACGGTCCCCTTCGTTGCACTCCACCCGCCCGGCGCCCGCTGCCTCCCCGCGCCACCGGGGAGTGACCGTGGGGCGGTAGGGCCTCAGTCCTCCGCCGGATCGACGACCGGCACCGCGAACGGGGGCGCACCCGTGCCCTGGAGGCGGTGGCCTCCCCACACGTTCCGGTCGGTCAGCCGCCCCGCCCCCTCGTGGCCCTCGGGGGTGCGCACCAGCACGGCGGTGTTGCCCGCGTCGTACTCGGCGGCGACACCGGGGTGCGGCCCGACGCGGCCCACCCAGGCGTAGGCCCCGGTGAGGGGGTCGAAGTGTCCGGCGATGAACGCCTCGGCCTCGACCGGGCGGCCGTCGAAGACGAGGGTCACCGGCCCCCGGTACTCCTCCTCGTCGTCGCCCATCCCGCTCACACCGCCACCTCCTCGGGGGCGGCCCCGGACGCCTGCGCGCCCCCGGCGGTGCGCCCTCCCCCGGCCCGCGCCGGGGCCGCGGCGGGGGCGCTCCGCGCCGCACGCGGGACCTGTTTGCGGATCCGGTAGTTGTGCGGGTCGAACCGGAGCGTCTGCAGCGCGTACTCGAAGCTGAACCCGGGCCACAGGGTCACGTTCCGGCCCTTGGAGTTGAGGTACCAGCTGTCGCAGCCGCCGGTGACCCACACCGAGTCGCGGGTCTTGTGCTGCATGCGCGCCGAGTACGCCGCCTGGGCCTCGGGCAGCGCCTCCAGCCGGTCCACCCCGTTGCGCGCGGCGAAGCGCAGCGCCGACATCACGTACCGCATCTGCGCTTCCAGGAAGAACACGTGCGAGGTGTGCCCGGGGCCGGTGTTGGGCCCGGCCAGGATGAACAGGTTCGGGTAGCCGGAGACCGTGGTGCCCTTGAGGGACTCCAGGTCGTCGCCCCAGCGGTCCCAGATGCTGCGCCCCTCGGCGTCGTGCACCATCTTGGCGGCCGGCATGTCGGTGACGTGGAAGCCGGTGCCGAAGATGATGGTGTCGACCTCGCGCTCGGTGCCGTCGGCCGCCAGGACCGACTTCTCCCGGATCTCCTTGATCCCGTCGGTGACCACGTCGACGTTGGGCTTGTCGAGCGAGGGGTAGTAGTCGTTCGACAGCAGCAGCCGCTTGCACCCGGGGACGAAGTCCGGGACCAGCTTCGCGCGCAGCCCGGGGTCGGAGACCTGGCGCCTCAGGTGGGCCTTGGCGAGCGCGGCGACGCCCTTCATCAGCGCCGGGTACTTCACGAACCCGAGGACGTAGGTCTCCCGCCCCCAGTAGATGTTCTTGCGGAACACCTGCTGGGCCCCGGGCACGTTGTGGAACAGCCACCGCTCCAGGCGGGTGACGTTCCGGTCGTGCTTGGGGATGACCCACGGGGGCGTGCGCTGGTACAGGTCGAGCCGCCCGACCTTCGGCTGGATCTGCGGCACGAACTGGATCGCCGAGGCCCCGGTGCCGATGACGGCGACGTTGCGCCCGGTCAGGTCGCGGGAGTGGTCCCAGCGGGCCGAGTGGAACACGGTGCCCTGGAAGTCCGACAGCCCGGGGATGTCGGGGACCGACGGGTCGGCCAGGGCCCCGCACGCGCTGATCAGGAACTGCGCGGTGACCGTCCGCCCGTCCTCGGATTCGATCCGCCACCGGTTGGCCTCGGGCTCCCAGTGGGCTCCGGCCACGCCGTAGCCGAAGCGCACGTGGCGGTAGACGTCCTCCTCCTCGGCCACCTGCCGCAGGTAGGCGTGGATCTCCTCCTGCCCGGAGAAGGTGCGCGACCAGCCCGGGTTGAGCCGGAAGGACAGCGAGTACAGGTGGGAGGGCACGTCGCAGGCGGCGCCGGGGAAGGTGTTGTCCCGCCAGGTCCCGCCGACGTCGTGGGCGCGTTCCAGCAGGACCAGGCTCTTGAGGCCGGCGCGCTTGAGCCGGGCGGCCATGCCGATCCCGGAGAACCCGGAGCCGATGACGGCCACCCGGTAATGGGGGGCCGTGGTCTCGTTCTCGGTCACGTCGTTGCTATCCCTTCGGCGCTGCGGGGTGCTGGGAAGGAAGGGGAGGGTGGGGCGGAGGGGAGAGGAGAGCCGGCCCGCGGGCTCAGGCGCGATAGGCTCGCGGGCCGGCGGCTCGGCGGGCGCCCGGTGACGCGGGCGCCCGGTGTCATGCGGCGGCCGCCGCCACGGGGGCCGGGGCGCCCTTGCGGCCCAGCAGCCCGGCCCGGCGCCAGACGTACTTGGCGGGCCCGGCCAGCAGCCCGGCCCGGTCGAAGGTGGCGACCACCTTGCGCGCCGCCCAGGTCTTGGTGTCGATGTGGTTGGGGTTGCGCCGGGCGGCCTTGGCCGCCTCCTTGGGGTCCAGCCCCACGGAGCGGTACACCTCGGGGCTGATCAGCCTGGTGGTCGCGAAGTAGACGACCAGGCCCAGCACGAACCGGCTGTAGGCCTTGGAGACGGCGCCGTGGCGGTCCCAGTCCCGGATCAGCTCCTCGCGGGCGTAGCGCATGTGCCGCGCCTCCTCCACCACGTGGATCCGGGAGACCGCCTGCACCAGCGGGTCGAGCGTCTCGTCCACCATGCCCTCGCGCTGGAGCTGGTCGAGGATCTCCTCGACGAACAGCGCACCGGCGAAGGTCAGCGGCCCGTTGGAGACCGCCTTGAACACCCGGCCCAGGTTGTGGGTGATGAAGTCGGGCCGGTAGTGGCGCCCCGCCAGCTTCTGCGTCATCTTGGCGAACATGACCGAGTGGCGGCACTCGTCGGCGATCTCGGTGTAGGCGTACTGCACGTGGTTGGTGGTGGGGTCGCGGTCGTAGGCGTGCCGGATCAGCATCTGCATGAGGATGGTCTCGAACCACAGCCCGATGGAGGCGATGCTGGCGACCTCGTGCCGGCTCAGCTCCTTGCGCTGGTCCTCGGAGAGGCGGTCCCACAGCTCGGTCCCGTACAGCGACACCCGGTGCGGGGCCAGGGCGTAGCGGTCCCGGTCGATCGGCGCGTCCCAGTCGATCTCCACGAGCGGGTCGTAGGAGGCCTTGGCCGAGGAGCGCAGCAGCCGCTTGGCGATGTCCTCGCGGTCGGTGACGGTCGGTTTCGGATCGGCCTGCACGGTCATGGCGGTTCTCCTTCGGGGGTGCGGGCGGGCGGCCGGGCGGTCGGGCGGCGGGACCCGGCCGGAACCTAGCCGGGAGGCATGGGGGCGCCGTGGCGCTCGTGCAGGCCGCGGGCGATCTCCCCGCCGGACAGCCTGCCCTCGCGGACCAGGTCGGCGATCTCGGTGGCGGTCACCCGGTCGACGAGTCCGGGTGCGTGCCGGGTCAGGCGCAGGGCGGCGGTGCCCAGCGCCGTGGAGGCGACGTCGCGCGGCGGACGGGGCGCGGCCGCCGCGCGCAGGACCGCGAGCACCGTGTCGCGCAGGCGCTCGGCGGGCACCAGCCCGTCCAGCGACACCCCCGCGGCGCGGGAGTCGTCGTGGATGGGCGTGTCGACGTAGCCGGGGTGCACGGTGGTGACCCCCACGTGGGTTCCGTACTCGGCGCGGAGCGAGTCGGCGTAGGCGGTCACCGCGCGCTTGGAGACCACGTAGGCCGAGGCGAACGGCAGCGGGAGCCCCGCCAGCAGCGAGGCGGTGACCACCACCCGGCCCTTCTCGCGCACCAGCGAGGGCAGCGCCGCGGCGGTGGTGCGCCAGGTCCCCAGCAGGTTGACCTCCAGGGCCTCGCGGACGCACTGGTCGGGCATGGCGCCCACGTCCACGGCGGGGCCCACCCCGGCGAAGTGGATCAGCCGGTCGATCCCGCCGAGCCGCTCGGCGGCGGCGCCGACGGCGCGGCGGACCGCGTCCTCGTCGGTGACGTCACAGGCGAGCACCTGTCCGGCGTCGTCGGGCTTGCGGTCCAGGCCGACGGCGTCGGCGCCCAGGTGCCGCAGCACCCGCATGCCCGCCGAGCCGAACGCGCCGGAGGCGCCGGTGACCAGGACGCGCTTGCCACGGAGGGCGCCCAGAGAGGGTCGGGGCATATGTGATCTCCTCCACATGTCTTGCCGGAACGTTACAACGGACATTGTTACAGTGCAAGAGGGTGAAGTCGTGCGGGCGACCGAATTTCCCTAGGGTGGAGCCATGGCCGAATACCGGATCGACGAGCTGGCGCGTCTCGCCGACACGACCGTGCGGAACGTGCGCGTCTACCAGGACCGGGGCCTGCTGTCCCCGCCCCGCAGGGAGGGGAGGGTGGGCATCTACACCGAGGCCCACCTGGCCCGCCTGCGGCTGATCGCCCAGCTGCTCAAGCGCGGGTACACCTTCGCCAACATCAGCGAGCTCGTCTCGGTCTGGGAGCGCGGCGGCGACCTCAACGACGTGCTCGGCTTCGAGTCCGCCATCGGCGACCCCTGGTCGGACGAGATCCCGGCGCACCTGACCTTCGAGGAGCTGGTCGAGCTCTTCCGGGGGGACGTCACCGACGAGAACATCGAGCGGGCCCTGGCGATGGGGCTCCTGGAGGTGGACGGCGACCGCTTCCGGGCGCCCAGCCCCCGGCTCCTGCACGCCGGGGCCGAGCTGGTGGCGGCCGGGATGTCCGTCTCGCGCGTGCTCGACATCGCCGAGCAGCTCGGCGGGTTCATCGACGAGGCCTCCGAGGGGCTGGTGCGCGAGATCGCCGACCACATCCTGTCGGCGCACGCCCCGGAGGGGATCCTGCAGGGCGACGACATCGCCCAGGCGGCCGACCTGGTGCGCCGCCTGCGCCCGCTGGCCCAGACGGCGGTGGACGCGATGCTCGCCCGCTCGATGGCCCGCCACATCCAGGAGGTCATCGGCGAGCACTTCTCCGACGTCCTTGAACACATCTCCTCCGGCAAGGAGCCCCGGCCCGCCTGACCGCCCGGGTGGCGCCCTCCGGAGGCGGCCCTGCACCGGCCGGGGGCGGCCCGGGCCCCCGAACGCTGATTCTTCCTGACCGGCGGCGTCCGGGGGCGGAAAACGCCATCTCCGCCTCCCGGGTGCGCGCTGCACGTTCCGGCCCCCTGCCTCGCGGACCCCCTGCCTCCCGGACTCCCCCGTCGGTCTCGGGGCGGACGCCCCTACCGGGGCGGTTCCAGCGCCGGTTCTCCCGAGACCGGCGCGGCCCGTTCCCGAGGGGGCGGGTCCAGGGTGACCCCGGCCAGGCGCGCCAGGTGGGTGCAGACCCGCTCGGGCTCCTCGGCCGGGACCATGTGCCCGGCCGCCTCGGCCACGTCCTGCTCGGCCTCCGGCAGCTCACGTGCGAGGGCCCTGCGGACTCCGTCCGGGACCACCCGGTCCCGGCCGCCGGACAGCAGCACGACCGGCACCCGCCGCAGTGCCTCCAGCCGTCCCCGCACGTCGTGCCGGGCCACGGCCGACAGCCCGGCGGCCAGCACGTCCGCCGGGGCCGCGTGGAGCTGCTGGGCGCACAGCGCCACCTGCTCCTCGGAGGCGCCCTCGCCGAACGCCGTCCGCCGCACCGTCGCCAGGTAGGCGGGCAGCCGGTGCGGGACCAGGCGGCGCAGCCCGTCGACCGCCCGGGGCGCCGCCCCGGCCAGCCGCGTCCCCGCCGCCACCGCGGTGCCGACCAGCCGGGCGCGGCCACGGCCCGCGGACGGGGACAGGGACGGGGACGCGGAGGGGTCCGGCCCGGCCGCCGCCCCGGCGGCCAGCAGCACCCCGGTGACGGTGCCGCCGAACAGGCCGGGGCGGTCGGCCGCCAGCCGGGCCGCGGCCATCGCGCCCAGCGAGTGGCCGCCCAGCACCACCGGCCCGTCCGGGGCGCAGGCGGTGACCACCCGCGCCAGGTCGTCGGCGAGCAGGCGCATGTCCATCCGGGCGGTGCCGCGGCCCGAGCCGCCGTGCCCGCGCAGGTCCCAGCGGACGACGCGGAGCCGTCCGCCGCTGCCCGCCACCAGCCGGGTGGTGTGCGGGGCCCAGGTGTCGCAGCTCAGGCCCAGTCCGTGGGCGAGCACGACGGTGCGCGCGGCCCGCGCCGGTCCGCGGGTGCGCAGGCGCAGCTCGGCGCCGTCGGGGGTGGTCACGGTCTCGGCCAGGTCCGCCGTATGGCGCAGGGGGGTCATGCGGGTCCTCGGGGGGTGCGGGCCGCCGTCGCGGCAGGGTCGGGGGCGCCTCCCACGCGGTGCCTCCGGCGTGCGCTCCTTCCTTCCCGGTGGGAGGGGTCGGGCCTCACGTGGGTTGTTCCCCGGTCGGGGGCCCGCGTCCCGGCCGGGGCCCATGTCCCGGCCGGGCGTGCGGGCCCGGGGCGCCTCAGGCGGGCGAGACCGGCAGCGGGCGGGAGAAGCGCAGCTCGGCGAAGGCCCCCGGCGGGACGGCGGGGGAGTCCGGGTGCACCGGCGCCACGGTGCGGTACGCCTCGCCGGGGGCGGGCCGGGGATCGGTGCCGCCCTTGTTGGGCCAGTACGACATCGCCCGCTCGGCCTGGGCGGTGATGGTCAGCGAGGGGTTCACCCCGAGGTTGGCCGAGACCGCCGAGCCGTCCACCACGTGGATGCCCGGGTGGCCGTAGAGGCGGTGGTAGGGGTCGACCACCCCGCTGTCGGGGGAGTCGCCGATCGGGCAGCCGCCCAGGAAGTGCGCGGTGAGCGGGATGTTGAACACCTCGCCGACGGTGCCGCCGGGGAAGCCGTCGATCTTCTCGGCCAGGCGCGAGAGCACCTCCTGGCCCTGCGGGATCCACGAGGGGTTGGGCTCGCCGTGGCCCTGGCGGGAGGTGAGGACCCGGCGGCCGGAGGCGCCGCGCCGGGTGTAGGTGGTCAGCGAGTTGTCCAGGGACTGCATGACCAGCCCGATGATGGCGCGCTCGGAGAAGCGGCGCACCGACAGGCTGCGCGCGAAGACATAGGGGTGCCGGGCGGCCAGCCCCAGGAAGCGCACCCAGCGGGGCACCCGGCCCCCGCCGGGGACCTGGATGGTGGCGAGCATGCCCATGGCGTTGGAGCCCTTGCCGTAGCGGACCGGCTCCACGTGGGTGTGGGCGTCGGGGTGCATGGAGGAGGTGATGGCCACGCCCCGGGAGAAGTCCTCGGGCGGGTCCGTGCTGGCGGTCATGGCGCCGCCGAGGGACTCGGAATTGGTGCGGGTCAGCGTGCCCAGGCGGGAGGAGATGCGGGGGAGCAGCCCGGAGTCGCGCATGCGGTGCAGCAGGTTCTGCGTCCCCCAGGTCCCGGCGGCGACCACGACCTGGTCGGCGGTGAAGGTCCGGGCGGCGGCGCGTCTGCGCCTGGCGCCGGTGGTGAGCGTGTCCACGGCGTATCCGCCCCCGGGCAGCTCGCGGACCCGCTCCACGGTGGTCATCGGGTGGATGGCCGCTCCGCCCTTCTCGGCGAAGTGGAGGTAGTTCTCGGTGAGCATGTTCTTGGCGCCGTGGCGGCAGCCGGTCATGCACTCGCCGCACTCGATGCACGCACGGCGCTCGGGCCCCGCCCCGCCGAAGTAGGGGTCCTTCACACGCTCGCCGGGGGCGGCGCAGGCCGTGCCGTCGGAGTCGGAGCCATCGCCGAAGAACACGCCCACGGGGGCCAGGTGGAAGCTCTCGCCCACGCCCATGTCCTCGGCGACTTCGCGCAGGTGCGCGTCCGAGGGGGTCACGGTGGGGTTGGTGCGCACCCCGAGCATGCGTTTGGCCTGGTCGTAGTAGGGAGCCAGCTCGCGGCGCCAGTCGGTGATGCCCCGCCACTGCGGGTCCTGGTAGAAGTCGTCGAGCGGTTCGTAGAGGGTGTTGGCGTAGTTGAGCGAGCCGCCGCCCACCCCGGCGCCGGCCAGGATCATCACGTCGCGCAGGACGTGGATGCGCTGGATGCCGTACATTCCCAGCCAGGGGGCCCAGATGAAGTTCTTCAGGTCCCATGAGCTGCTGGGCAGGGTCTCGGAGGTGTACCGGCGGCCGGCCTCCAGCACCCCCACCCGGTACCCCTTCTCGGTGAGGCGCAGGGCGCTGACCGCGCCTCCGAACCCCGAGCCGATCACGAGCACGTCGTAGCGGCGTTCGGACGCGGTGCCGCCGGGGGCGGGCGCGGTGCTGCCGGCGTTGAGGGAGGCCAACGTGGCACCTTTCCTTCGTCGGGGGATCCGCCGCCGCCGTGACGGATTCGTTGCGTCCGCGCGGCGAATCATGCACTTGGAAATGTGACATTCGCTATTGTAATGTTCGTCACTACCCCCGAGTAAGGCGTGGTCCATGTAACACGCGAGGCGGTGGCCCGCGCAAGCACCCCACCCCCCGATCGTCCGCTGACCTGCGGACCTGGAACGCAGGAGTCACCCCATGGCCGATCCCTCGACCGACGGCACCCCCACCGGCACCCCCTCCGCCCCCGCCGCCGCCTCCGGCGGCACCCGCTGGCGCCGGTTCGCGCTGGTGGTCCTCCCCGGCCTCGGCGCCGCCGCGATCCTGGGCATGATGACGACCCAGGGGCTGCTCGCGGCCTCCTTCGCCGTCTCCGGCGACAGCTTCAAGATGTCCGCCGCCTCGCTGGAGGGCGAGGGCTTCACCCAGTACGGCGACGTCGCCACCTCGGTCGACGACAGCGCCCGGCCCGTCGGGCTGAGCACCGTCGAATACGCCGAGCTGCAGGACCTGTGCATGTCCTCCCTGATCGACCTGCCCATCGGCACCGCGACCCTGCGGATCGGCGCCGGGGAGGAGACCCCCGTGGAGGGCACCAACCTGGTGATGGACGTGGAGCAGCTCCAGGGCAACGCGTCCTTCTCCAACATCGAGATCGGACGGGACGCCAGCACCCTGGACAAGGCCGAGGGCGGCGCCGGTCCGACCGGCGGCTTCGGCCTGCAGTCCGACACGATCTCGGTGAAGGACCCCAAGATCACCTCGTGGGCGGTCAACGCGGGCAGCCTGAAGCTGTCCGGGCTGAAGCTGTCCCTGAAACCCGGTGAAGACGAGTGCTACTAGACGATTGCTCCTAGACGATGCCGCTGACCTCCGGTAACGGGCGCGGGGTGCTCCGCGCATTCCGCGATTGGCGCCGCACCCGCCCCTTCTGGGGCGGGCTGCTGGTGCTCATCGCCGGGGTGGAGATGATGGTCGCCCCGGCCGCGCAGTCCCTCGTGCTCCCGCTCAACCTGGTGATCTATGCCGGGATCGCCGGGATCTCGGTGTACCTCATCGGCATCCTGCTCATGGCGCTGGGCGTGCTCGCCTGGGTGCAGCCGCAGCAGCGGCTCTTCTACGGCGTCGTGTGCAGCCTGCTGTCGGTGGCCTCGTTCGTCACCGCGAACTTCGGCGGGTTCGTCATCGGGATGCTGCTGGGCATCGTCGGCGGGGCGATGGTGTTCTCCTGGACGCCGTCGCGCCCGCCCCGCCGCCGCGCCGCCCACCGGGCGGACGGCGGCGGGAAGGACGCGGACGGCGGGGCGGACGGCGATGCGGGCGGCGAGGCCGCCGACGGGCCGGGCGCGGGCGGGGAGGACACCGGTGGAGGCCCCGCCCGCGCCCACGCCGCCGTCGCCCTGCCGCTCGCCCTGGCACTGGTGCTGCCCGCCGCGGCCGCCCCGGCCGACTGGTGGCCCTGGGACGACTGGTTCGGCGGCGGAGAGGAGGAGGCCCCGGCCGAGCCCGGCCCCACGGACTCCCCCTCGCCCTCCCCGCCCCCGTCCGGCGGCACGGGCGGTGACACCGGCGACGGCACGGGTGGCGGGCAGGACGGCGCCGAGGAGGACTCCGACGAGGGCACCGGGGACGGCGGCGCCGGAGAGCGGGGCCCGGGAGACGGAGACGAGGACGCCGAGGCGGGGGAGGGGGAGGAGGCCGACGCCGACCCCGCCGAGTGCGAACTGCGCACCGGCCGGGACGCGCTGGCCGCCGACGAGCAGGAGTTCCTGGACGCGGTCGAGGCCTGCGAGGCCGCCGACGAGGAGGGGACCGCCCCCGAGGTCCGGGTGGAGCAGGGCGACGACCGCTTCACCGCCTCCAACGCCGAGTCGGGGCTGACCGCCGACTCCCTCACCATGCGGGGCGCGTGGTTCGGCGGGGTCGTGGAGTACCCCGCCAGCGACGGCCCTGAACGCTACCTGCGCATCGTGATGCGCGAGGGCGACGTCACCGGCGGAGAGCTGTGGTGGAGGCACGGCGGCGGCCGGGCCTCGCTCGCCCTGCCCGAGATGAACCTCGCCGGCCGCGACGGGTCGACGGTGGTGCTGCACGTCCAGCGGATGACCGTGCGCATCCTCGGGATCAAGCTGACCTTCACCCCGGACTTCCCGCCGCCGCTGCTGCTGCCCTACATGGTGGTGACCGACGTGGACGTGTCCCGCCCGGTGGCCGAGGCGGCCCACCTGTCCGTCGACGGCCTCGACCTGATGGCCGACCGGGACGGGATCTGACCGGCGGGAGCGGTGCGGCCTCCGCCCGGCCGGGTCGGCCCGCCGGTCGCAGCCCAGGGGCGGATCCGGCCCGCCGTCGAAGCCCTGGCCTGTGGCGCGCCGTCGGCGGACGCCGCCATCGGCCCCGGCCCCTCCCCGCCTTCGCGCATGCCGGGAAGGCCGACGCCGAAACCGCGCTCGCGGGGGCGTCCCCCCGAGACGGCGCGGAGGCCGTGGAGCGGGCGGGACGGGGGACGCATTCGTGCCGATACCGGCGGCGCGGAACGGGCGCGGCCGGTCCCTCCGGCCGCGCCCGCCCGTCACCCGGTCAGAACCCGGTCAGACCGCGGCCGCCTCCTCCTCGGCCTCCCGGACCCCGTGCGGCACCAGGCGGCTCGGCGCGCCCACGTAGGACACGTACAGCGCGTCCCGCGCCCGGGTGCAGGCCAGGAACAGCAGGTTCCGCTCCTGCTGGTGCACCTGCTCCAGGGCGACCGGGTCGCCCTCGGCCGCGTCCAGGGCGGCCTTGGGCGGCAGCAGCGGGTCGCTCACCCCCACCACCGCCACGCAGCGGAACTCCTGCCCCTTGAGCTTGTGCATGGTGCCCACCCGCACCGCCGGGGCCGAGTCCACCGAGTCCAGCGGGGCGGTGGGGATGCCGCGGGCCTGCAGCTCCTTGGCCATGTGCCGGACCACCCACTGGTTGCGCCCGGCCACCGCCACCGACGAGGGGGCCACCCCGGCCTCCAGCCACACCCGCACCCACTCGGCGAGCGCGGCCCGCTCGTCGGCCCGGTCGCGGCAGCCGCGCAGCACCGGCTCGGGGCCGTGCAGCAGCGAGCGGTACCCGGTCAGCGCGTCGGCGTCGTCGTCGAGGCCGACCTCGGGGCGGCGGCCCAGGAGCGGCACCGCCCAGTCGAGGATCTCCTGGCTGACCCGGTAGCTCACGCGCAGCCGGTGGCCGCGCCCGCGCACGTTGATCCCCAGGGAGGCCAGCGACACGCGGTTGTCGGAGATCCGCTGGTGCGGGTCGCCGACGATGAACAGGTCGTCCGGCCCCTCGGGCACGGCGGCGCGCAGCAGCCGCCACTGGGCCGGGTGCAGGTCCTGGGCCTCGTCCACCACGACGTGCCGGTACCGGGGGCCCACCCGCCCCAGGTGCTCGGCGGCGGCCAGGGCGATCTGCGGGTAGGACCACTCACCGGCCACCCGCATGGCCGCCGTGTAGCGGCGGATGGCGTCCCACACCTGCGGGCGGTGCTCGGGCGCCAGGTGCAGCATGCGCCCGCTGCGCTCACAGCGCACGTAGTCCGACAGCCGGGTCAGGTTCTGCGCGAGCACGACCTGCTCCCACTCGTCGGCCAGGAAGCGGCCGGAGAAGGGCAGGCCGTCGCCGACGGCCGCCTCCCGCCAGCGCTCGGCCAGGGTGTCGCGGCCCAGCGCGTCGGGCAGCAGGCCGGTGTGCTCGTGCACGATGCCGCGGGCGAGGCTGTCGACGGTGACGACCTCCACCCGGGCGCGCACCCGGGGGTCCGGCAGCAGGCGGTCGAGCTGCCCGGAGAGGGTCTGGGCGAGCAGCCGGTTGTAGGTGGTCAGCAGCACGGTGCGGCGGGCGTCGGGGGACTCGGCGGACTCCCGGGAGGCCAGGTGGGCGGCGCGGTGCAGGGCCAGCACCGTCTTCCCGGTGCCGGGGCCGCCGCTGATCTGCGCCGACCCGGCGTAGCGGGCGTCGACGATGCGGTGCTGGTCGGGGTGGAGGGTGAGCTGCCACTCGTCGAACGACGCGCCCAGGTCGAGCTCGTCGGGGCCGGTGACGCGGGGCGCCCCGGCGGGGACGGGCGGCGGCGGCGGAGCCAGCTCGGCGCCGTCCTCGGGGACGGCGGTGCGGTCGCGGGCCATCGCCAGTGCGTCGTCCTGGCGGCAGACCCCCAGCAGGCACATCCCGCCACCGGTGCCGGGGACGAGCACACCGGACCACTCGGGGCCGATGCGCAGCAGGCGGGTGCGGGGGTCGGCGGCGTCGGCGACGGTCTCCAGGCGGCTCTCGTCGCCGCCCATGTACGCCTGGACGACGGTCAGGGCGGCGCCGCGGACGCCGGGGTCGAGACGGGAGAAGTCGGAGAGGAACGTCGGGGTGATCACGAGCTTGGGCACGTCCTTCTTGCCTCCGGTCGCCGGGGAGGGAGCGGTGAGCACAGGGGCCGGGTCGGCCGGGTCCCGGGCCTCCTGTCGCTTATGGGCATGCTCGTGGCGGAATTTGGGCAAACGCCGTCGGAAGGCGGGTTCGAGGGGTTCTTCGATCGGCGTGTCCGAGCAGGTCAACGGCGCTTTTTCGATGGTGTTTTCGAGGGGGTGGCGACGTTCGTTCGGGGCCTTTCGCTGACCTGCGGTTCTTCCGCGGGGTCTAGAGTCCGGAAGTCGACTTATCGCCTGTCCGAAACTGAGGCCAAAGGGAGGGGAATCCCCGGACAGATCCCCTTCGGAGCGGAGGCACCCCGACCGGTTTCGGTCACCTGGGCCCGTTGCCGGGCGGGGGCGGTTCCGTACGCGGCCGCCTACGGCGGATCCCTGGGGCGCGTCCCTGGAGTGGTGTCATTCCCATCGGACCGGGGCAGCGTGGTCGGGGCACGGCCCTGAGGGCGGGTCAGGTCCACCCTCAACGCCGGTCGGCGGTCCGCCGACGTTGGGCGCGGCCGACGAAGGTCCCGCCTCCCGCCGGAAACGCCGGTCGCGTCCGCTGGAGTGGTGTCCTCCGTTGCTGTTCTCGGGAGAATCGATGCCAATGGCGCGTGTAGCGTCGTTTCCCCCGAGATCATCGGGGAACCGGGCACGACCCCCGCGCCCTGACCGCTGTCCCGCCTGTCAGCGGACGGCAACCGCTCCCGTCACCACCGCCGCCCACGTCGGGGCAGCGTGCGGTTCCACGGCGAACCCGGGGGCCGGATCGGAGCACCCCCGGGGCTCGGCGACACTGGGGGCGGTGCACCGACGCGTGCGCCCCCCGCCCCTCACGCCCCCTGAGCCGCCTCTGCCCGCGAACCGACCAGGAGCCCCACCGTGCCGACCGTCCCCGCATCGACCCGCACCGACCTGCACCGGAGGTCGCTGCTCGCCGGCTTCCGCTGGATGGCCGCCATCGAGGCCGTCACCTGGGCGGGTCTGCTGGTCGGGATGTTCTTCAAGTACGTCGTCGTCGGCGACGACATCGGAGTGCGCGTGTTCGGGCCTCTGCACGGCGTCGCCTTCATCGGCTATGTCGCCGTGGCGCTGTCGGCCTGGTACCGCCTGCGCTGGGGGCTGTGGACCGGCCTCATCGGGCTCGCGGCGAGCATCCCTCCGCTGGGCACCGTCGTGTTCGAGCGCGTGGCCGCCGCCCGCGGCCTGCTCGACCCCGCCGCGCGCGCGGAGGCGGACCGGAGCGCCTGACCGAATCCGGCCCGC
>NZ_ANBH01000250.1 GCF_000341185.1 Nocardiopsis chromatogenes YIM 90109 | reverse complement strand
ACCGGGAGTTCCCCGAGGAGATCCCCCTCATCCCCGACCGCCCTGCGGGCGCCCGGGTGCCTGATCATCGCACGGACCGCACCCGTTCCGCCGCCCGTTTCCGCGCCCCGCCCCTGCCGGGGCGCACACGTCCGCTCCGGCTATCGTGATGCCGAGCACACCGGGATCGGAAAGGGAGCGGGGAGCCGTGAGCCAGGAGTATCCGCGCGCGAGCATGCGCTGCGCCGACGCGGACCGGGAGCGCGTCGCAGGTGTCCTGCGCGAGGCCGCGGCCGCCGGACGCATCACCTTGGGAGAGCTGGACGAGCGCCTGGACGCCGCCTTCGCCGCGCGTACCTACGGCGACCTCGAACCGCTCACCGCCGACCTGCCCGAACAGGAGGGGAACACCGAGCCGCTCGCCCCGACCGCCGGAGCCGAGCCGGAGGAGGCCTCCCGGCCCCTGGTGCTGAAGTCGTCGGCGGGCACCATCGTCCGCCGGGGGGAGTGGGTCGCGCCGCGCCGCATCGAGGTGACCAACCCGATGGGCAGCACGGTGCTGGACTTCCGGTCGGCGGCGCTGTCCAGCGGCACCACCGAGGTCGCCCTGACCTCGTCGTGGGGCGAGGCCCGCCTGGTGCTGCCGGACGGGGCGACGGCGGACGTGCGGGTGGACGCCTCCTGGTGGGGCAGCGTCGACAGCCGCGTCCCGGCCAACCCGGACCGGCCCAACCCCCACTTCGTGATCACCGGCGAGGTCAAGGGCGGCAACCTGAAGATCCGCTACAAGAGCCGCTTCGACGACATGTTCGGCCTGCACGGCTGACCGGCGCCGGACCGGGCCCGGGGCGGGGTACGGGCCCCGAGCCGCCGCCCGCCCGGAGCCGCTCAGCGGCCCAGCCGCAAGGCGTCGCGGTACCAGCCCGCCCGGTCGGCCAGCTCCTGCGGGGCGCCCTGCTGGAGGACGCGGCCCTCGGAGAGCACGTAGATGCGGTCCATCCGCTCCAGGCCCGCCAGGTCATGGGTGATCAACAGGGTCGAGAAGCCCTCGGCGTCCGCCGCGTCCAGCACGTCGGCCATCACCGCGTCCCGGGTGTCGGGGTCCAGGTGCGCCGTCGGCTCGTCCAGGACCAGGATCCTCGGCGCCGCCAGGACCGCCCGGGCCATCGCCAGGCGGCTGCGCATGCCCCCGCTGAGCCGGGTGCCGTGCACCCCCACTTCGGTGTCGAGCCCGTGCGGCATCGCCCGGACCTCGTCGGCCAGGCGCGCCCGCTCCAGGGCCTGCCACAGCCGATCGTCGCCGCCGTCGTCCTCGTCGGGAAGTGCCAGCCGAAGGTTCTCCCGCAGGGTGGAGGCGAATACGTGCGGGTCCTGCGGCACGCCCCCGATGGCCCGCCGTGCGTCGTCCCGGTCGTAGCCGACCAGGTCGCCGCCGCCGAGCTCCACGACCCCCGCGTCGGGGTTCCGGAAGCGCAGCAGGACTTCGGCCAGGGTGCTCTTGCCGGCGCCGCTGGGCCCCAGCACCGCCACCTTGGCCCCGGCGGGCACCTCCAGGTCGATGCCGCGCAGCGCCCACGGCTCCTGCGGGCCGTACCGCACCTTCAGCCCCCGCACCCGCAGGCCGGCCGGGGGCGGATCGGGCAGGGCGGCGGGTTCGGCGGGCGGCTCCACCATGGCCGGGGTGTCCAGCACGTCGAACAGGCGCGCGCCCCCGGCCCGCAGCGCCCCCAGCCGGGCCGCCACCGCGGGCAGCGGCTGCACGATCTCGAACGCGGCGAGCGTGGTCAGCACCAGCACCGCCAGCGGCACCGGGTGCAGCGACCCGTCGTCGACCGCCGCCACCCCCAGCAGCAGGGACGCCCACACCGTCAGGCCGGTGACCAGGGCGGTCGCCCCGGCACCGAAGCCCAGCAGCCCCGCGTCGCGGCGGGCCAGCCGGGTCAGCTCGGCGTCGGCCTCCTCCACCCGGTGCACCGCCCGGTCCATGGCGCCGTAGGCGACCAGGTCGGGGGCGCCGTGCAGGGCGTCGACGAGCGAGGTGGACAGCCGCCCGCGCGCCTCCGCCTGGCGCTCACCGGGCGCCCGGCCCAGCCGGGCGGCGACCAGCGGCACCGCCAGCCCCGTGAGCAGCAGCCCGGCGGCCAGCACCAGCCCGCCGGGGACCAGCAGCGCCGTGCATACGGCCGTGGTGACGCCGCCCGCNNGCCCCCCCCCGCCACCACCGCCACCAGCGGCGGGGTGAGCCCGCGCAGCAGCAGGTCCTGGGTGGACTCGGTGTCGCTGACCAGGCGGGAGACCAGGTCGCCGGAGCGGAAGCGGCGGATGGGCTCGGTGCGGGCGAGTCGCTCGTAGACCTTGACGCGCACGTCGGCCAGGGTGCGGAAGGCGGCGTCGTGGGTGACCAGCCGCTCCAGGTAGCGCGCCACCCCGCGGGTGACGCCCAGGGCGCGGGTGGCCACGATCGCCACGCTCAGCGCGGTGATCGGCGGGTGCTCGGCGGCCTTGGCGAGCAGCCAGGCGGCGATACCCAGCAGCGCCACCGCCGACCCGGTGGCCACCGAGCCGAGCAGGACCCCGAGCGCGAACCGGCTGCCGCGCGGCCAGGCCAACAGGACCATCCGCACCAGCGGGTCGCGGCCGCGGCCGGGAGCGTCGGCGCCCGCGGTGTCGGGGGCGGAGACGTCGGCGGCGCTCATCGCAGGGCCTCCGTCTCCACGCGGCCCGCTCGGACGGGGACCGTCTCGTCCACGTGCCCGGCCCACCCGGTGTCGTGGGCCACCACGACACCGGTGCGGCCCTCCAGCAGCCTCGCGACCGCCGTTCGGACCGCCGCCGCGTTCTCGGGGTCCAGGTGCGCGGTGGGCTCGTCCAGCAGCACCACCGGCGCATCCCGCAGGAACGCCCGTGCCAGGGCGACGCGCTGGCGCTGCCCGGCCGACAGGCGCGCACCGCGCTCGCCCAGCGGGGTGGCGTACCCCTCGGGCAGCTCCCGGATGAAGGCGTCGGCCTCGGCCAGCTCGGCGGCCCGGCGCACGGCGTCGTCGTCCGCGTCCGGGGCGCCGAGCCGGATGTTCCCGGCCACGGTGTCGTCGAACAGGTAGGGGTGCTGCGGCACCCAGGCCAGGCGGCGCCGCCATGCCGCGGGGTCGATCCCGTCCAGGGGGATGCCCTCGGCGGCGTGGGCGGGCACGGCCAGGATCCGGCCCTCGGTGGGTTCGATGAACCGCAGCAGCAGCGACAGCAGCGAACTCTTGCCCGACCCGCTGGGCCCGGCCAGCAGGATGCGCCGTCCGGCGGGCACCTCCAGGCCGACGCCGGTCAGCGCGGGCCCGTCCCGGCCCGGGTAGGTCAGGCCGACCCCTTCCAGGCGCAGCCCCAGGCCCTGTTCGGGCAGCTCGGCGGTGCGGTCCCGGGACGGCTCGGGGGCGCGCGGGGCGCCCTCCGCGTGCTTGTCCAGCTCCTTGAACACCTGCTCGGCGGCGGCCACGCCCTCCATGCTGGCGTGGAAACGGGAGCCGACCTCGCGCAGCGGCAGGTAGGCCTCGGGCGCCAGGATCAGCACGAGCAGCGCCGTCTGGTAGTCCAGCACCCCGTACATCAGGCGGATGCCGATCTCGACGGCGACCAGCGCCACCGCCAGCGTGCTCAGCAGCTCCAGGACGAACGCCGACAGGAACGCGATGCGCAGCGTCGCCATCGTGCTGGAGCGCTGCTCGTCGGTCATCCGCCGGATGATGCGGGCCTGGGCCTTGGTGCGGCGGAAGACCGCCAGCGTCGGCAGCCCCTCCACCACGTCCAGGAAGTGGCCGCCCAGCCGGTGCAGGCGGCGCCACCGGCGCTGCGTGCGCTCCTGGGTGTGCCACCCCACCAGCGCCATGAAGACCGGGATCAGGGGCAGGGTGACGGCGATGACCACCGCCGAGATCCAGTCCGCGCCCGCCACGACGACGAGCACGGCCAGGGGGACGAGCACGGCCAGCACCAGCTGCGGGAGATACCGGGCGAAGTAGTCGTCCAGCGCATCGAGGCCCCGCGTGGCGAGCGTGGCGACCTCTCCGGCGTCGGCCGTACCCGTCCCGGCGGTGACGGTCCCCCCTGACGATCGGACCGTCCCGCCGTCCGGGGGAGGCGAGTCCCCCGGCCCGTCCTCGGACCCCGCCCGGGCGCCGGTCACCGGTCCGGTGCCGGTCACGTGGGCGACCAGGCGTCGGCGGAGCTGCGACTTGGCACGCGCCGCCGAGCGCAGGGCGGCGGTCTCGGCGCCGTACGACAGCGCCGCCCGGGCGATGGCCACCGCGGCCACGGCGGTGATCGCCCAGGAGAGCGCGTCCAGCCCCGCCCCGCGGGTGGCCCCGGCGATCGTGTAGGCCAGCAGCCAGGCCTGGGCGAGCACCATGCCCGTGGTGAGCAGGCCGCTCGCCACGGCGACGGCCAGGTGCACGCGGACGGCGTCGGCCGTCCGGACCAGACGCGGGTCGAGGGGGCGCATTCGGTTCCCTTCAGTGGCGCGCTACTCGGCGGCGGGCGCGGGGCCCGTGCCCTGTCCGCCACCGCCACCATAGGCGGGCGCCGGCTCGATCTGCTCCCGGGTCACCCGCTTGCGGAAGACCCAGTAGCTCCAGGCCTGGTAGGCGAGCACGACCGGGAGGAAGACCACGGCCACCCAGCTCATCACGGTCAGCGTGTACGGCGCCGAGGAGGCGTTGGCCACGGTCAGGTCGTAGGCCGGGTCCAGGGTGGAGGGCAGCACCGCCGGGAAGAGCGACCCGAACAGCGCCACCGACGCCAGCCCGATGGTCACCGCGGTGCAGGCGAACGAGCGCCCCTCCGAGCCGCGCAGCGCCAGCAGCACCCCCGCCACCAGGGCCACCGCCGCCGCGGCCACCACCGGCCAGGTCCACGCCTTGCCGTGGGCGAGCTGCGTCCACACCAGGAACACCGCCCCCGCCGGGACCGCCACGACGGCGGCGCGCAGCGCCGCGCTCCGGGCGCGGGCGCGCACCGGCTGGCCGGTCTTGAGGGTGAGGAACAGCGCCCCGTGCAGCAGGAACAGCGACAGCGTGGTGACGCCGCCCAGCAGTGCGTAGGGGGTGAGCAGGGAGAGCAGCCCGGCGCGGAGGATCTCGTCGCCGTCGACCGGCATCCCCTGCACGATGTTGGCGAAGACCAGCCCCCACAGGAAGGCGGGGACGGCGCTGCCCCAGAAGATCGCCCGGTCCCACCAGGCGCGCCAGCGGTCGGTGTCGCCCTTGCCGCGGTACTCGAAGGCGACCCCGCGCACGATGAGCGCGAGCAGGATCAGCAGCAGCGGCAGGTAGAACCCGCTGAAGGCGGTGGCGTACCAGGCGGGGAAGGCGGCGAACATGGCGCCGCCGGCGGTGATCACCCACACCTCGTTGCCGTCCCAGACCGGCCCGATCGCGTTGATCATGACCCGCCGGTCGACGTCGCGCCGCCCGAGGACGGGCAGGAGCATGCCGACGCCGAAGTCGAACCCCTCCAGGATGAAGTAACCGGTCCACAGGACCGCGATGGCGAGGAACCAGACGGTTGCCAGATCCATGTCTCAGGTCTCCTAGCGCGTGGCGCGGTGGGGGCTCAGTAGACGAACGCGGGGACGTCGCCGGTCTCCTCGCCGTCCTCGGGCTCGGGGACGATGTGCGAGGGCCCGGCCTTGACGTAGCGCCACAGCAGCCCGGCCTCGACGACGGCGAGCACGCCGTAGATGAGGGTGAACAGGGCGAGGGAGAAGGCGACCTGGCCCAGGCTCACCCCGGGCGAGACGCTCATCGCGGTCAGCAGCTCGCCGTGCACGGTCCAGGGCTGGCGGCCCATCTCGGTCAGGACCCAGCCGAGGATGTTGGCGGCCAGCGCGGCCGGCAGGGCGGCGATGGCGGCGTAGTAGAACCAGCGGGTCTTCGGCAGCCGCCGCCTGCGGGTCAGCCACAGCCCCAGTGCCGACACCGCGACGCCGAACAGGCCGAACCCGATCATCAGGCGGAAGGACCAGTACATGATGAACACGTTGGGGATGTAGTCCACCTCCCCGTACTCGGCGTACTCCTCGTTGTACTGCTCCTGCAGGTCGTTCATGCCCTGGACGGTGCCGTCGATGGTGCCGGTGGCCAGGAAGCTCAGCACGCGGGGGATGGTGATGTCGATGGTGTTGACGCCGCTGTCGGTGTCGCCGACGGCGAAGGTGGAGAAGGGCGCGCCCTCCTCGGTCTCCCAGTGGGCCTCGGCGGCGGCGAGCTTCATCGGCTCGTACTCGGCGGCGAGCTTGGCCTGGTGGTCGCCGGAGTAGACGACCACGACCCCGGCGAGCAGCGTGACGACCATGCCCGCGCGCAGCGCCTTGCGGAACAGCTCGTGGTCGCCCTTGGGCGGCGCCACACCCTTGTTCCCGGTGTCGCCGTGGCGGCGGCTGCGCCAGAGCTTGAAGGCGCTGACGGCGGCGACGAACATCCCGGCGGTGATGAAGGCGGCCGAGACCACGTGCAGGTAGGTGGACCATGCCTGGGTGTTGGACAGCACCGCCCAGATGCTGGTCAGCTCGGTGCGGCCGTTCTCGGGGTTGACGGTGAACCCGACCGGGTGCCGCATCCAGGCGTTGGCGGCCAGGATGAAGTAGGCGGACAGGTTGGTGCCGATCGCGGCCAGCCAGATGCAGGCCAGGTGCACGCCGCGGGGGAGCCGGTCCCACCCGAAGATCCACAGGCCGATGAAGGTGGACTCCAGGAAGAACGCCAGCAGCGCCTCCATGGCCAGCGGCGCCCCGAACACGTCGCCGACGAACCGCGAGTACTCGCTCCAGTTCATGCCGAACTGGAACTCCTGCACGATCCCGGTGACCACGCCCATGGCGAAGTTGATCAGGAAGAGCTTGCCGAAGAACTTGGTGGCCCGCAGGTACTCGTGCCTGCCGGTCAGATACCAGGCGGTCTGCAGGGAGGCGACGATGACCGACAGGCCGATCGTCAGCGGGACGAACAGGAAGTGGTAGATCGTGGTGATACCGAACTGCCACCGTGCCAGGTCGAGTGCTTCCATGCGCCTCTCCAGTCGGCAATGGACCGATGGGTGCGACCGGCGATCCGGCGGGACCGGGATCGACGGGCCGTAGTACGACACAGCGTAGTGCTACGACGTGTAGTAGATCCACCGGGGTACCGCGGCCGTGGAGCCCGCGATGTGGGCCCCGGAACGACGCTAGAGGCGTGCGGCCCGCCGGTGCAGTACCGGCGGGCCGCTCTTTACCAGGGGTGATGCGGAGTTTTCCGGTGCCCTTGCGCTCTGAGGGGCAGGGCGCGCACCCGCTCCGGGGCGCCGCGCCGAGGGCGTCCCGGGTGACCGAGACCTCATCGCCGGGGGCGGGGCGGCCGGGTCAGTACTCGCCCGGGGGCAGCGCCGGGATCTCGGCCGCGATCACCTCGCTGATCGCCACCAGCCCCTGGGCGGGCGCCCCGTAAGAGGCCGGGACGGACACTTCGACGTAGGCCTCGCGCGCCATGGAGGTGAACAGCGTCGGCTCGTCCTGCGGCTCGGGCAGCCACGCCACCTCGTCGACCACCGTCAGCTCGGAGTCGGGGCGGTAGGCCTCGGGCCGCTCCACCCCGCAGCGCAGAGCGATCACCGGGTCGCCCCAGGCCGCCACCAGGGGGGAGTCCGGGTCGGTGGCGACGCGCCGCTGGTCGTAGAGGGTCTCGGGGAGCCGCTCGGCCAACGCCTCGCAGAGCGCCGCGGTCTCCTCGTCCGGCTCGGGGACGGGGACCTCGACGGCGCCCCCGGTGCATCCGGCCAGCACCAGGACCGTTCCCACCGCGGCGGCCGCCGCTCGCCTGTGCATCGGCCCTCCCGGGTCCTCGCTCGCTCAGATCTGCACGATCGGGCAGGTCAGCGTGCGCGCAATGCCCTCCAGGCGCTGGATGCGGGCGACCACGAGCCGCCCCAGGGCGTCGATGTCGTCGGCCTGCGCGCGCACGATCACATCGTAGGGGCCCGTCACGTCGTCGGCCTCGCGGACTCCGTCGATCCCGCGGATGAGCTCCGCCAGATCCCCGGCCCTTCCGACCTCGGTCTGCACCAGAACATAGGCCTGCACCACGGTGGAACCCTCCAAGATCACCCAGAGAACATGCGGACGGAGCGGCGGCGTCCGGAACCGGCCGCGCGCCGCATTCGATGGGGTGCACGCGGGTCTAGACCACTCCGCCGGATTGGTCACCGTACCCTGAGGGCTGTGTCGAGCACCATTGGGGACCTGGGCGAATTCGGCCTGATCGCGCGCGTGACGGCCAGATTCCCTGAGACGGACGATGTAATCCTCGGGCCGGGAGACGACGCCGCGATCGTCTCCGCCGCAGATCAGCGCGTGGTGGCCAGCACCGACGTGCTCGTGGAGGGACGGCACTTCCGCCTCGACTGGTCCAGTGCGCGCGACATCGGCCACAAGGCCGTGGCGCAGAACGCCGCCGACATCGCGGCCATGGGTGCGCGGACCACCGCCCTCCTCCTCGGTCTGGCCGCGCCCAAGGACCTCCCCCTCGCCTGGGCGGAGGAGTTCGCCGAAGGCGTGCGAGAGGAGTGCGCCGTCGTCGGCTGCACGGTCGTGGGCGGCGACACCGTCGGTTCCCCCACGCTCACCGTCTCCGTCACCGCCCTGGGCTCCCTGGACGGCGCCTGCTCGGTGCGCAGGAGCGGTGCGCGGCCGGGCGACAGCATCGCCGTCACGGGCCCCCTGGGGCTGTCGGCCGCGGGTCTGGCGCTGTTCCAGGAAGGGCTGGCCGACGAGGACGCCGCCCGCACCGCTGCGGCCGAGCACCGGAGCCCCGCCCCGCCCTACGCGCAGGGACCCCGCGCCGCCTTGGCGGGGGCGCGGGCCATGCTCGACGTGAGCGACGGGCTCGCCCAGGACCTCGGGCACATCGCCGCCGCCTCGGGCGTCGGCATCGACATCCGGCGCGACGCCCTCGACCCGGCCCCGGGGCTGCTCGCCGCCGTGGAGCTGCTGGCCGCGGCGGGCCACCCCGCCGGGGGAGTGGGGCGCCCGCCCCGGGAGGCCGCCGTCGACCTGATGGTGTCCGGGGGAGAGGACCACGCGCTCGCCGCCGCGTTCCCGCCCGGAGCCGCCCCGCCGGACGGGTGGTCGGTCATCGGCGCGGTGCGGGAGGCCGCCCCCGACGGGCCGCGCGTCACCGTGGACGGAAGGCCGCCCGAACGCAGCGGATGGGACCATTTCAGCCGGTGAAGCGGCAGGCGGAAGCCGAAACGGGGGGAGGAGGGGCGAACGGGGCAGCCGCGCGGACGGGGTGAGAGAGTCGGGTTTGGGGGGTAAATCACGCTAAGCTGACGCCCCGCGCCGCCTGTGCGGGGCGCGGGACGGAGCGTGGATCGGAAGGCTTTTCGTTATGGGGCGCAGAGGCGGGTCCGGCGGCGGCCGACGCGGCGCGCACCGCTCCGAGCCCGAGCACTCCGGCGCGCTGAGGACCGTCGGCCTGATGCTGGGCAGCACCGTGCCCAAGAGGGTCCGCCCGCCCAGGCTGCTGAGCGTGCTGCTGATCTCCGGGGTCACCGTCGGCCTCGTGCTCTTCGGCTACAGCACCACCCAGATCTACCTCAGGTTCAGCGAGCCGCCCGTCGAGCACGGCACCACCCCCGTCGGCCCCTCCGCCGGCCCGAGCACCCAGGACTCCGGGGGCGGCGAGGCCCGCGCCGAGGAGGACGCCTCAGGCGCCCCCGCGGCCTTGAGCTACACCACCGTCGAGGCCTCGTCGACGGCCTTCACCGGCAGGGTGACCGTCACCAACACCGGCTCGACCGCCCTGGAGGGCTGGGAGCTGGTACTGGGCTTCGACGGGGCGACGGTCACCTCGGCCTGGGACGTGGACTGGGAGGCCACCGGAAGCGGCGTGGTGGCCCGGGCGCCCGCCTCGGGCGGGGGCCTGGCGCCGGGGGAGTCGGTCGAGGTGAACTTCACCGCCGAAGGCGTCGCGCAGCCGCCCAGCAGCTGCACCTTCAACGGGGACTCCTGCTCCCTGTGACGCGCCCGTCAGCCCCCCGGGGGGGCGGCGTGCGGTGCGGCTCCTCAAGGAACGCCGGTGGAAGGCGTCCGCGGAACTCTCGGCGGCCGCCCCGAGGCCGTGACGCTCGCACCGGCCCGGCCGGACGGAGATTCCACCACTCCTGCGGACGCGACCCGCCCGTGGACAGCCCCTGGACAGCACAGAGGGCGCCGCGCCGGATCATCCGGCTGCGGCGCCCTCCGTCGGTGCGTGAGCGCGTCGGCGGTCGGAACCGCCCGCGGTTCAGCGGTCGACCTTGCCCGCCTTGATGCAGGAGGTGCACACGTTCATGCGCTTGGGCGTACCGCCCACGCGGGTGCGCACGGTCTGGATGTTGGGGTTCCAGCGGCGGCGGGTGCGGCGGTGCGAGTGGGAGACACTGTTACCGAACCCTGGGCCCTTGCCGCAGACGTCGCAGACGGAAGCCACGGTAACTCCATTCAAGCGCTCGGGCCCGCATGCGCTCCGCACGCGTGTCGGTCGACCCGAGAGAGGTCTGATGATCATGCAGGTCGGCGCGGTGCGCCAACCGTGGAAGCGTACACGATGCCCAGGACGGCCGCTAAACGGAGCGGACGCCCCTGCGGGGACCGTGCCCGCACCACCCGATCGGCCGCCCGCGGCGGCGTCCCGTCGGATCCGGGACGGCGGTGCGGTCTCCGATTATAGCCCGGCCCGGCCCCTCGCCGGTCCGGTGCCGGTCCGGAGCCCTCGGGCGACCTGCCCGCGAACGTCGCAGGGACGTCCTACGTTGGCGTCCTCTCCCGCCCAAAGGCGGGGGATTCCAGCCAACGGTCCGTGTCCGCCGCTGGCGGTCGACGCCTCATCGCCCGGGCGGCCCTGAAGGCTCCACGCCCTGACAGGGCCTGCCCGGCCCCGTGGCCCCTGGCCATCGGGCCGACACGAAAGAGAGCGCCCCCCCCCGCGTTCGCGCGTGGGACGATTCACCCTCGGCCTCAGGGCCGGGGCACACTCGCAAATGCTAGGTAGGTGTCCGGCGGACCTGCGCGACGGGAGGAACACCGGTGATCAGTTGGGACGAGCCGCTGCGCACCACCCAGGGCGCGGCCGCGGCCAAGAAGTTCGCCGCCGAGCTCGACGTGCACACCGCGGGCGACCTGCTGCGGCACTACCCGCGCAGGTACGCCTACCGGGGCGAGCTGACCGACCTGGCCGCGCTGGCCGAGGGCGAGCAGGCCACGGTGGTGGCCGAGGTGCTCAGCGCCACCAAGCGCGACCTGCGCGGCGGCGGCCGCGGGCGCCCCCGCAGCCTGCTGGAGGTGGTGATCACCGACGGCACCGGGCGGCTCACCCTGGCCTTCTTCCACAACGCCGGGTACCACCTCAAGGAGCTGCGCCCGGGGCGGCGCGGAATGTTCGCCGGGAAGGTCTCCACCTACCGCGGCAAGAAGCAGCTCGCGCACCCCGTCTACGAGATGCTGCCCGAGGACGGCACCGGCGACGAGCGCGCCCGCGAGTTCGCCGACCGCCCCATCCCCGTCTACCCGGCCACCAAGGGCCTGGCCTCCATGACCATCGCCCGCTGTGTGGCCACCCTGCTCGACCAGGCCGACGGCGGCGGGGGGTTCGCCGACCCGCTCCCGCCCGACCTGCGCGAGCGGCACCGCCTGGTCGGGATCGGGACGGCCCTGGAGGGGATCCACCGCCCCGGCGACGGCGACGACATCGGCCGCGCCCGCAAGCGCCTCAAGTGGGACGAGGCCTTCGTGCTGCAGCTCGCCCTGGCGCAGCGCCGCGCGGCCGCCGCCGACGTGCCCGCCCGGCCCCGGCCCCGCACCTCCGGCGGCCTGCTCGACGCCTTCGACGCCGACCTGCCCTTCGAGCTGACCGCCGGGCAGAAGGAGGTCGGCGAGGTGATCGCCGGGGGCCTGGACTCCGCCCACCCGATGCACCGGCTGCTCCAGGGCGACGTCGGCGCGGGCAAGACCCTGGTGGCGCTGCGCGCCATGCTCCAAGTGGTCGACGCCGGGGGCCAGGCCGCGCTGCTCGCCCCCACCGAGGTCCTCGCCCAGCAGCACCACCGCTCCATCACCCGGATGCTGGGCCCCCTGGCCGAGGGCGGGCTGCTCGGCGGGGCCGAGAACGCCACCCGGGTGGCGCTGCTCACCGGCTCCCAGGGCGCCGCCGCCCGGCGCGAGGCGCTGCTGGAGGCCGCCTCCGGGCAGGCGGGGATCATCGTCGGCACCCACGCGCTGCTGCAGGAGCACGTCTCCTTCGCCGACCTCGGCCTCGTCGTCGTCGACGAGCAGCACCGGTTCGGCGTCGAGCAGCGCGACGCCCTGCGCGAGAAGGCCGCCGACGGGCGCCCGCACGTGCTGGTGATGACCGCCACGCCGATCCCGCGCACGGTGGCCATGACCGTCTACGGAGACCTGGACGTGGTCGCCCTGGACCAGCTTCCCGCCGGGCGCGCGCCCATCGCCACCCACGTGGTGCCCGCCCGCGACAAGCCGCACTTCCTCGACCGCGCCTGGGAGCGCATCCGCGAGGAGGCCGCCCAGGGCCGCCAGGCCTACGTCGTCTGCCCGCGCATCGGCGGCGACGACGGCGACGAGGAGGGCGCCGCCGCACCCGCCCCGGACGAGGGCGAGGAGGCGCGCCGCCCCCCGCTGGCGGTGCTGGAGGTGGCCCGCACCCTCGCCGAGGGGCCGCTGTCCGGGCTGCGGGTGGAGGCCCTGCACGGGCGGCTCGCCCCGGAGGAGAAGGAGGCGGTCATGGGCCGCTTCGCCGCGGGGGAGACCGACGTGCTGGTCGCCACCACCGTGATCGAGGTCGGGGTGGACGTGCCCAACGCCACGGTGATGGCGATCATGGACGCCGACCGGTTCGGCGTCTCGCAGCTCCACCAGCTGCGCGGCCGCGTGGGCCGCGGGAGCCTCCCGGGCCTGTGCCTGCTGGTCACCGAGGCCGAGGAGGGCGGA
>NZ_ANBH01000249.1 GCF_000341185.1 Nocardiopsis chromatogenes YIM 90109 | reverse complement strand
GGGCCGGGGGAGCCTCCCGGGCCTGTGCCTGCTGGTCACCGAGGCCGAGGAGGGCGGACCGTCCCGGCAGCGGCTGGACGCGGTGGCCGCCACCACCGACGGGTTCGCGCTGTCCCGGGTCGACCTGGAGCAGCGCCGCGAGGGCGACGTGCTCGGCGGCGCCCAGTCGGGCCGGCGCTCGTCGCTGCGGATGCTCACCCTGCTCCGCGACGAGGAGCTCATCGGCGAGGCCCGCGCGGAGGCGGCCGCCCTGGTCGAACGCGACCCGGAGCTGGCCTCGCACCCGCCCCTGGCCGCGGCGCTCGACGCGCTTCTGGGCGAGGACCGCGCCGACTTCCTGGAGAAGGCCTGAGCCGCCGGACGGCCCACACGCCCCCGGTACGGTCTACGGCATGACCCGCATCATCGCCGGTACGGCAGGGGGGCGCCGCCTCGCCGTCCCCGACGGCCGCACCACCCGCCCCACCAGCGACCGCGCCCGCGAGGCGCTCTTCTCCTCCGTGCAGTCCGAGCTCGGCCCGCTGGACGGGCTGCGGGTGCTCGACCTGTACGCCGGGTCGGGGGCGATCGGACTGGAGGCGCTCTCCCGCGGCGCCGCGCACGCCCTCATGGTCGAGGCCGACCGCAGGGCGGCCGCCGTCGTCCGGCGCAACATCGCCTCCCTGGGCCTGCCCGGCGCCGATCTGGCCGCCGACCGGGTCGCCCGGGTGCTGGAGCGCGGCCCCGGCGGCGGGCCCTACGACCTGGTGGCGGCCGACCCGCCGTACGCGGTCGGCGACGACGAGGTCGGCGCGGTCCTGGCCGCCCTGCGGGACCGGGGCTGGCTCGCCCCCGACGCGCTGGTCGTGCTGGAGCGCTCCGCGCGCGGCCCCGACCCGCAGTGGCCCCGCGGCTTCGAAGGGACCCGGGTGCGTCGGTACGGCGAGGCGGCGCTTTGGTACGGTCGCGCCGCGAGTCGTCCCGAACACGCCCCTGCCGAGGGGGATGATCCCGGGTAGAGGGGGCAGCGCCCCATCCCGGCAGGAAGGAGCGGTCACCGTGCGACGCGTCGTGTGCTCCGGGTCGTTCGACCCGGTGACCAACGGCCACATCGACATCATCGGCCGGGCCGCCCGCCAGTTCGACGAGGTCGTGGCCGCCGTGCTGACCAACGTCAACAAGCGCGGGCTGTTCGGTGTCGACGAGAAGCTCGACATGCTCCAGGAGAGCGTCAAGCCGTTCGACAACGTCACCGTCGACACCTTCGACGGGCTGCTCGTCGACTACTGCCGGGACAACGGCATCGCGATGATCGTCCGCAGCCTCCGCTCGGTCAGCGACTTCGACTACGAGCTGCAGATCGCGCAGATGAACTACCGGCTGGCCGAGGTGGAGACCGTCTTCCTGACGGCCAACCCGCAGTACTCCTTCCTCAGCTCCAGCCTGGTCAAGGAGGTGGCCCAGTACGGCGGCGACGTCGAGGGCCTGGTCACCCCCTACGTGCAGGAGCGGCTGCGCGCCAAGTACGCCGAGCACGGCTGACCCGCGGCCGCACGGCCCCGCCGCCCCCGGACGATTTGGGCACGACCTGCCGGATCGCTAGACTGACGGTTTGACCGCGGTCCCTCCTGCGCGCCCACGGCGTGTCGGGAAGGGGCCGCGGCCACGTCAAGGCGACCACCCGCGTCGGCTCCGGCCGACCGTACCGAAAGCGCGATCACACTGACTCGTATCGATCCCCGGTCCCCGTTCGCGGTCGACACCCGGCCGCTGGGGCGGCAGCCCGGCAGTATGCGCACCATGGTCCGCATGGTGCCCGCACCGGCGTCGCTGGCGGTCGGCACGGCCTCGGTCCCCGAGGGCTCCGACATCGAGCTGGACTTCCGGCTCGAGGCGGTGCTGGAGGGGGTGCTGGTGACCGGGACCGCCCGGGCCCGCTACGAGGGGGAGTGCGGGCGCTGCCTGGACCCGGTGTCGGCCTCCTTCGAGTCGGCCTTCCAGGAGCTCTTCCACTACCCGGACGAGGACGCCTACGGCCGGCCCGAGGAGGGCGCGGACGCGGACGCCGACGAAGAGGACTACTATCTTGATGGCGACCTGCTCGACTTGGAGCAGGTCGTCCGCGACGCGACCGTGCTCGCGTTGCCGCTCTCGCCGCTCTGCCGGGACGACTGCCCCGGCCTGTGCGCCGAGTGCGGCGTCAAAATCGCCGAGGCCGGCGCCGACCACGGCCACGGCGATCGCGTCGATCCCCGGTGGGAGGCGCTGCGCAAGCTGGGCCTGGATTCGGGCGACAGCTAGTTCTTCCCCGCGACCGGCGGGGGTACCGGTAAGTGAGCTCCCGCGCCGCGGGGGTGACCCAGGAGGATTGAAGTGGCCGTCCCGAAGCGGAAGATGTCGCGGGCCAACACCCGCATGCGCCGTTCCCAGTGGAAGGCGAAGCGCCCGTCGCTGGTGAACTGCCCCCGCTGCCGCGACCCGAAGGTCCCGCACCAGGCCTGCCCGACGTGCGGCACCTACAACAACCGCCAGGCCGTCAACCCGGCCTAGCCCGCGCGCGCGGCGGGTCCTCTCCCGGAGCCCCGGGAGGGGACCCGCCTTTTGGGCTGGGCCGCCCCCCGCCCGACAACCTCGAATAAGCTTGACTTCGCGCCGATTCGGGCCCATCCCGAGGTCGTGGTGGCCGCCGATGGCGGTGCGGCGCCCGGCGCCCGCCGCGCAGCGGCGGCCACCACGGCTTCGAGCGACCCTGGACGGCTCGGAAGCGGCCGCGTGCCCCGGCCGGCGGGGGGCGTGGGCCGCCGTGGATCTAGGGAGTGAGCGTCCGGTGTCCTTTCAGATCAGTGCGGCCGAGGCCAAGGAGTTCCACAAGGCCATCGGCGTGGAAATCGACGGCGATGTCCTGGCGCGGGCGCTCACGCACCGCTCCTACGCCTACGAGAAGGGCGGCCTTCCCACCAACGAGCGCCTGGAGTTCCTCGGCGACTCGGTGCTCGGGCTGATCGTCACCGACACGCTCTTCCGCGAGCACCCCGACCTTCCCGAGGGCCAGCTGGCCAAGCTGCGCGCGGCCGTGGTGAACATGCGCGCCCTGGCCGACGTCGCGCGCGGCCTGGGCATCGGCGGCTACATCCGGCTGGGCCGGGGCGAGGAGGGCACCGGAGGGCGCGACAAGTCCTCCATCCTCGCCGACACGCTGGAGGCCATCATCGGCGCGGTCTACCTCGACCGCGGCCTGGAGACCGCCTCCGAGCTGGTGCACCGGCTGTTCGACCCGCTCATCTCCACCGCCTCCGGGCTCGGCGCCGGGCTGGACTGGAAGACCTCGCTGCAGGAGCTGACCGCCTCGGAGATGCTCGGGGTCCCCGAGTACCACGTGGACGAGAGCGGCCCCGACCACCAGAAGACCTTCCGCGCCACCGTGCGCGTGGCCGGAACCGACTACGGCGCCGGGGAGGGCCGCAGCAAGAAGGAGGCCGAGCAGCAGGCCGCCGAGTCGGCCTGGAAGGCCATCCGCGCCCGCTCCGAGTCCGCCTCCACCGACGCCCAGGGGTAGGTCCCGTTGCCCGAGCTCCCCGAGGTCGAGGTCGTCCGGGGCGGTGTCGAGCGCTGGGTGGTGGGCCGCGCCTTCGACGGCGTCGAGGTGCTGCACCCGCGCTCGGTGCGCCGCCACGCGGCGGGCCCACACGACTTCGCCGGCCGCCTGTCCGGCCGCACCGCCGACGGCGCCGCCCGGCGCGGCAAGTACCTGTGGCTGACCCTGGACTCCGGTGACGCGCTCCTGGCGCACCTGGGGATGAGCGGCCAGCTCCTGGTGCAGCCGGAGGGCGCCCCGGCCGAGCGGCACCTGCGGGTGCGGCTCCCGCTGCCCGCCGACGGCCGCGAGCTGCGCTTCGTCGACCAGCGCACCTTCGGGCACCTGATGGTGGCCCCGCTGGTGGAGGCGCCGGACGGCGGCGTGGTCCCCGACGTGGTGGCGCACATCGCCCCCGACCCCCTGGACCCGCTGTTCGACGAGGACGCCTTCACCGCCGCGCTGCGCCGCAAGCGCACCGAGGTCAAGCGCGCATTGCTGGACCAGTCGCTGGTCAGCGGGATCGGCAACATCTATGCCGACGAGGCGCTGTGGCGCGCGCGGCTGCACTGGGCGCGGCCCGCGTCCGGGCTCGCGCGGGCGCAGGTGTCGCTCCTGCTGGAGCAGGTGCGCGAGGTGCTGCGCGAGGCCCTCAAGGAGGGCGGGACCTCCTTCGACGGGCTGTATGTGAACGTCAACGGGGAGAGCGGCTACTTCGAGCGCGGACTCAAGGCCTATGGGCGGCGCGGGGAGCCCTGTGAGCGGTGCGCCACACCCATCCGCCGGGACGCGTTCATGAACCGCTCCTCCTTCAGCTGCCCGCGCTGCCAGCCCCGGCCCCGGGGCGCGGCGCGGGGGGCGTGACCACGTGAGCGAGGAGGGACCGGCCATGGGGGAGACCGGGCAGGACACGGCGGACCCCGTCCGCATGACGGCGTGGGTGCGCGGACGCGTCCAGGGCGTGGGGTTCCGGTGGTGGACCCGTGCCCGCGCCCTGGAACTGGGCCTCGCCGGAGCGGCGACCAACCTGTCCGACGGGCGTGTCGAAGTCGTCGCCGAGGGGCCGCGCGAACGGTGTGAGGAGCTTCTCTCACAGCTCAAAGGGGGTGCGACCCCGGGCCGCGTGGACGGGGTCGTGGAGACGTGGGCACAGTGCCGGGGTTCCTACACCGGGTTCGCGGAGCGGTGAGTATGCTGGGAGGGTGACGCGATTCGCGGGCGCCCCCCGCAACGCTTCCCGCAGGGCGGGAAAGGGGCGCCCCTGTGCGGGTCGTGCGCTGTGTCCTGCTCAGGTCACAGTGCGGTTACCGACAGTTCCGTGCAACCTTGACCAGTGACGTCCACGGTGAGACTCTGGAAGGCAGACCGCGCTCCTATTCCACCCACGAGGCGGGTGGCGCGATCCTGCTCGTGGCTCATATGCGTGTGAACCTCATCTGGTCACTCAGTGTGGAGGACCCACATCATGGCGAAGGCTCTACTCGGCCACGTCGGCGGTCCTGACCCTCGTATGGTTCAGGAGATGCGACGACTGCAGAAGCGGGTACGCGACCTCGAAGACGAGATCGGTCGGCTCCAGGCGCGCAACGACCAACTCTCCGCATCCGTCGCCGAGGTCGCCGTCGGCGCGACCGACCGCGAGCCCGCGCTCGCGTAACCACATTGCACTCGGGATAAGGGACGCCCCGGCCGCCGTGACGGCGCCGGCAATACAGGCGTCCCTTGGGTGCTTACCTTGGGGATTCCTTTCCCGTCCTCTCCGCGGCTCCGCTGTTGTCACCCGGGGATGTACCCCCGGTGATATCGCACAATCCTCGCTGTGGCGGGCGACTCTCGGGCCGAATGCGGCCGCTTTCCCGCGTCTCTCGTGGCACCCTTGAAGCCGCCGGTCCGAAATCCGGACCGGAACCGGGAGCACCGGTGACGCCGAGGTCGGAGGGGACGCGGGGTGTACCTGAAGAACCTGACGCTGCGCGGCTTCAAGTCCTTCGCCTCCGCCACGGCCCTGCGCTTCGAGCCCGGGATCACCTGTGTGGTGGGGCCCAACGGCTCGGGCAAGTCCAATGTGGTCGACGCCCTCGCGTGGGTGATGGGCGAGCAGGGGGCCAAGAGCCTGCGCGGCGGCAAGATGGAGGACGTCATCTTCGCGGGAACGTCCTCCCGCCCGGCCCTGGGACGCGCCGAGGTCTCCCTGACCATCGACAACTCCGACGGCGCCCTGCCGATCGACTACACCGAGGTCACCATCAGGCGGACGATGTTCCGCAACGGCGGCTCGGAGTACGCCATCAACGGCGACACCTGCCGCCTGCTGGACATCCAGGACCTGCTCAGCGACTCGGGCATCGGCCGGGAGATGCACGTCATCGTCGGCCAGGGGCAGCTCGACACGGTCCTGCACGCCGGGCCTGAGGAGCGGCGGTCCCTCATCGAGGAGGCCGCCGGCATCCTCAAACACCGCAAGCGCAAGGAGAAGGCGCTGCGCAAGCTCGACGCGATGCAGGGCAACCTCGACCGCGTCACCGACCTCACGGCCGAGCTGCGGCGCCGCCTCAAACCGCTGGGGCGCCAGGCCGAACTGGCCCGCAAGGCCCAGGTCATCCAGGCCGACCTGCGCGACGCGCGCCTCCGCCTCCTGGCCGACGACATCGCCACGCTCACGGGTGAGCTGGAGAAGGAGGAGGCCGACGAGGCCGAGGTGCGCCGCCGCAGGGAGGCCGCCGAGCGGTCGCTGAGCGAGGCGCAGGAGAGGGAGGCCGTCCTGGAGGAGGACGCGGCCCGCTCCGCGCCCGCCCTCGCCCGCGCGCAGGAGGCCTACCACGGGCTGTCCCGGCTGAGGGAGCGGCTCGGCGCGGTCGCCGGACTGGCCGCCGAGCGCCACCGCAACCTCGCCGCCGCCCCGGAGGAGGAGCGCGGCGGCCCCGACCCCGAGGAGCTGGAGCAGGAGGCCGAGGAGGCCGCCGCCCAGGAGGAGGCCCTCCGCTTCCGCCTTGAGGAGGCCCGGGAGGGACTGGACGAGGCCGTCCGCGTCCGCACCGAGGCCGAATCCGCCCTGGAGGCCGAGGAGAAGCGCATCGCCGCCGCCGCGCGCGCCGCCGCCGACCGCAGGGAGGGCCTGGTCCGCCTGCGCGGGCAGGTCGACGCCGTGCGCGGGCGCTTGGCCGCGGGCGAGGCCGAGGTCCAGCGGCTCGACGAGTCCGCGGCCGAGGCCCGTGAGCGCGCCGAGGCCGCCCAGATGGAGTACGAGGAGGCCGCCGAGGCCTCCGAGGGCCTGGAGGAGGGCGACGCCGAACTCGACGGCGCCCTGGAACAGGCGCGGGCCGACCTGGAACAGGCCGACGCCGAGCTGGCCCGGCTGCGCGACGCCGAGCGCACGGCCGAGCGGGAGCGCGCCGCGCTGGCGGCCCGCAAGGAGGCCCTGGAGATGGGCCTGGAACGCAAGGACGGTGCCGCCGCCCTGCTCGCCGCCGGGGACGCGCTGCCCGGTGCGATCGGCGCCATGGCCGAGCTGGTGGACGTCGAGCCGGGGCACGAGACCGCCGTCGCCGCCGCCCTCGGGGCGGCGTCCGAGGGCGTCGCCGTGCAGGGGGCCGACGGGGCCGAGGCCGCCCTCGCGCTGCTCAAGGAGAACGACGCCGGACGCGCGGGCGTGGTCGTCGCCCGCGCCCGCCCGGCCGTCCCCCGTGCGGACTGGCCCGAGCCGCCCGAGGGGTGCCGCTACGCCCGCGACTCGGTGACCGCGCCCGCCCCCCTGGCCGACGCCGTCACGGCGCTGCTGGACCGGACCGTGCTGGCCGCCGACGCCGCGCAGGCGCTCCGGATCGCCGCCGTCGACCCCGCGCTGACCTGCGTCACCCCGGAGGGGGATGTGTTCGGCAGGGCGCTGGTCCACGGCGGCTCGGCCGCCGCGCCCAGCATCCTGGAGGTGCAGGCCGCCGTCGACGAGGCCGCCGAGCGCATCGCCGCCGCCGACGACGCCTGCCGGGAGGCGGGCGACGCCCTGGAGGGGGCCCAGGAGCGCCGCTCCGGTGCGGCCGCCCGGGTCGAGGAGCTGGGTGCCCGCCGCAGGGAGGGCGACAAGCGCCGCAACGAGCTTGCCCAGCGCCTCGGCAAGCTGGGCGGCCAGGCCCGCTCGGCCGAGGCGGAGGTGGAGCGGTACGCGGCCGCGGCCGCCAAGGCCGCCGCGGGGCGCCAGGCCGAGCTGGACAAGCTCGCCGACCTGGAGCTGAGGCTGGCCGCCGCCGAGGCCGAGCCCGATGAGGACGACGAGCCCGACACCGGGCGCCGCGACGCGCTGGCCCGCGAGTCCTCCGAGGCCCGCCAGGCGGAGATGGAGGCCCGGCTGGCGGTGCGCACCGCCGAGGAGCGGGTGCGCTCCACCGAAGGGCGGGCCGCCGGGCTCATGCGCCAGGCCCAGGCCGAGCGGGAGGCCCGCGAGCGGGCGGCGCGCCGCCGCCGCGTCCGCGCCGAGCAGGCGCGGGTCGCCGAGGCGGTAGCCGAGGCGGCCCGGCTGGCCCTGGAGCGCATCGAGCGGTCGCTGGCCGACGCCGAGCGGGTGCGCGCCGAGGCCGACCGCCGCCGCCAGGAGCAGGAGGCCGAGCTCAAGACCGTGCGCGCCCGGGTCCGGGAGCTGTCGGTGGAGCTGGAGAAGCTGGTCAACAGCGTGCACGGCAGCGAGGTCGCGCGCGCCGAGCGCCGCATGCGCCTGGAGCAGATGCACACCCGCGCCGTGGAGGAGCTGGGCGTCGAGGTGCCGGTGCTGCTCGCCGAGTACGGGCCCGACGTGCCGGTCCCGCCCCCCGCGGACGCCGAGGGGGAGGCCGCGGTTCCGGTCCCCTACGTGCGCGCGGTGCAGGAGAAGCGCGCCAAGGAGGCCGAGAGGAACCTCAACCGGCTCGGGAAGATCAACCCGCTGGCCCTGGAGGAGTTCGCGGCCCTGGAGGAGCGGCACGCGTTCCTCAACGCCCAGCTGGAGGACCTGAAGAAGACCAAGCGCGACCTGCTCACCGTCGTCAAGGAGGTGGACGACCGGGTGCAGGAGGTGTTCACGGCGGCCTTCTCGGACGTGGAGCGGGAGTTCGCGAAGATCTTCGGCCGCCTGTTCCCGGGCGGCGAGGGCAAGCTGGTGCTGACCGCGCCCGACGACATGCTCTCCACCGGCGTCGAGGTGGAGGCGCGCCCGCCCGGCAAGAAGGTCAAGCGCCTGTCCCTGCTCTCCGGCGGCGAGCGGTCGCTGACGGCGGTGGCCTTCCTCGCGGCGATCTTCAAGGCCCGCCCGTCGCCGTTCTACGTGATGGACGAGGTCGAGGCCGCCCTGGACGACACCAACCTGCAGCGCCTCCTGGTGATCTTCGAGGAGCTGCGGGCC
The DNA here is from genome assembly GCF_000341185.1 of Nocardiopsis chromatogenes YIM 90109. Lineage (GTDB taxonomy): Bacteria > Actinomycetota > Actinomycetes > Streptosporangiales > Streptosporangiaceae > Nocardiopsis_A > Nocardiopsis_A chromatogenes. Next base: position 217 of record NZ_ANBH01000249.1, on the reverse strand, counting down.
TCGTCCCAGCTGATCGTGATCACCCACCAGAAGCGCACGATGGAGGCGGCGGACGCCCTGTACGGCGTGACGATGCAGGGGGACGGCATCTCCCAGGTGATCAGCCAGAAACTCGACCGCAAGGCCGCCGAGGAGATCAACCCCCGCATCGCCTGACCGGGCCCTTGCGGGGCGGCGTCCCCGTCGTCCATACGCCGAGGTGTGGGGGTGGAAGGGA
>NZ_ANBH01000248.1 GCF_000341185.1 Nocardiopsis chromatogenes YIM 90109 | reverse complement strand
GGCGTGTGCGTGGTCACCGGAGGGGGCGGCGACGGTGTGAGCGGGGCGGTTCCCCGGCCCCGCCTGCCGGACGGCGGGTCCTTCGCGGTCCGGGTGGGCGGCACAGCAGACACCCGTCTCGGTGGCCCCGGCCGGGCGCCGGGCCGCCGAAGTGCCAGGCAGAAGGCTGCGACGAAGGAAGGTCGGCGGCCCTTCCGACAGCGCTGGAGGAAGGCCCGCCGACTTTTCCTCGTCGCCGCCCCACCACCTCACATCCCGTCGGCCGCACACCCGGCCGGGGCCGGTGAGCAGGGCACCCGCTGAGCCGCCCACCCGGACCGCGAGGAACCCTCCGCCCGGCAAGCAGGATCAGGGAACCACCCGGCTCTCGCCGTCGCCGCCCATTACGGTGACCATCCACGCACCGGGTGGTCGACATTACTGCCGCAAGGCCCGCCGCCCTTTCCTCGTCGCCGCCTTCACCTCCCCTCTCGGGGGGCGTCGTGGGTGCGGCCGTCGAGGGCCGGACAGGAGCGACTAAAGTGGACACGTTGCCCTGCTCGTCCGTCCTGGACGGTGCGGCAGGTCAGCGGCACCGTGCGAGCGAAGTCCGGGTGGGCGGCCGCGGCCGCCCCGGATCCGGCGCTGCCCCGCAACTGTGACGCCCGCCCCTCCGGCGGGACGAGCCAGGTCGCCTCGTGCGGTGCCGGCGTCAACTGTCCTCGTGGGAAGGACAGTCCGCCTCGGCGGGCTCGGTGCTTCCCCTGCCCGAAGAAGGAGTCCCGTGCGCATCGCACGCTTCACCGCGGCGGCCGCCCTGCCCGCCGCGCTCGCCCTCGCCGCCTGCGGCGGCCCGGAGTCCGGCGGCTCCGGTGAGTCCGACGCCTCCTCCTCAGGCGCCTTCCCCGTCACCGTCGCCGACGCGCGCGGGGACGTCACCCTCGACGCCGAACCCGAGCGCATCGTCTCGCTGTCACCGACGGCCACCGAGATGCTCTTCGCCGTGGGCGCCGGCGACCAGGTCGTCGCCGCCGACGAGTACTCGAACTACCCCGAGGAGGCCCCCACCACGGACCTCTCCGGCTTCACCCCCAACGTCGAGGCCGTCACCGATGAGGACCCCGACCTGGTCATCCTGGCCCGGGACGCCGAGGACTCCGCCGACCAGCTGGAGAAGGTCGGCGTCGACGTCCTGGTGCTGGAGGCCGCCACCGGGTTCCAGGACACCTACGACCAGCTGCGGCTGCTCGGCGAGGCCACCGGCCACGCCGATGAGGGCGACGCCGAGGCCGAGCGCGTCCAGGGCGAGATCGAGGACATCGTGGCCGACACCCGCGAGGCCGTCGGCGACACCGAGCTCGGCGTCTACCACGAGGTGGACGACGCGATGTACTCGGCCACCTCCGACACCTTCATCGGCCAGGTCTACTCCGAGCTGGGCCTGGACAACATCGCCGACCGGGCCGAGGGCGCCGCCGAGGCGGGCGGCTACCCGCAGCTGTCCCCGGAGTTCGTCGTCGAGGAGAACCCCGACCTGGTCTTCCTCGCCTACCCCGGCGGGGACGCCGTGGACGACCTGGAGGAGCGTCCCGCCTTCGACACCGTCACCGCCGTGGAGAACGGCGACGTCGTCCAGCTCGACGAGGACGTCTCCTCCCGCTGGGGCCCACGCGTGGTCGACCTCGTGCAGAGCGTCTCCGACGCGGTGATCGCCGCCCAGGAGGACTGAGCGGGTGGGACGCGGTCGCACGGCCTGGCCCTGGCTGGCCGGCGCCGCGGCGGCGCTGGCCGCCGTGGTGCTGGTCGGCGTCGCCGCGGGCGCGGCCTCCATCACCCCCGGGCAGATCGTCCACGCCCTCGCGGCGCGCGTCCTGCCCGGCACGGAGTCCCCGCTCAACGACCGCCAGCTGGCCGTGCTGGTCCAGCTCCGGCTCCCGCGCGTGGTGCTGGGCGCCCTGGTGGGCGCCCTGCTCGCCGCGGCGGGCGCCTCCTACCAGGGGGTGTTCCGCAACCCGCTGGCCGACCCCTACCTGCTGGGGGCGGCCGGCGGCGCCGGGCTCGGCGCCACCGTCGTCATCGCCTACGGCGCGGAGTGGTCCGACACGCCGCGCGCCATGGTCCCGGCGGCGGCGTTCGTCGGGGCCCTGCTCGGCGTGGCCGCCGCCTACGCCCTGGGCCACTCGGCCGGGCGCGGCGGCACCGCCTCCCTGATCCTTGCCGGAGTGGCGGTCTCCTCGTTCCTGTCCGCGGCCCAGACCCTGGTGCAGCAGCTGCGCACGGAGGAGCTCCAGCGGATCTTCTCCTGGGTGCTCGGCGGCCTGATCCGCAGCGGCTGGGACGAGGTGGCCACGGTGCTTCCGTACGCGGTGCTGTCCGTGGCCTGCATGCTGGCCTGCGCCCCGCTGCTGGACCTGCTCGCCCTCGGTGAGGAGAAGGCGGTGAGCCTGGGCCTGAACACCGCCGCCGTGCGGCTGGCCGTCATCGCCGCGGCCTCCCTGGCCACCGCGGCCGCCGTGTCGGTCAGCGGCCTGATCGGGTTCGTCGGCATCGTGGTACCGCACATGGTGCGCCGCCTCGTCGGCACCGGGTACCGGCTGGTGCTGCCCATGTCGCTGCTGTGCGGCGGCGCGTTCCTGGTCCTCGTCGACGTCGTCGCGCGCACCGTGATCTCCCCCGCAGAGCTGCCGCTGGGCGTGGTGACCGCCTTCCTCGGCGCGCCGTTCTTCGTGATGATCCTGCGCGCCACCCGGGACCGGAGCACGTGAGCCCCCGGCCGCTCCCGGCGCCGCGCGCGATCGGAACGGGGCGCGGGCGTGATCGGATCGCGCCCCCGCGTCTGGAAGACTGGACGGCGCCCCCGCCGATCACGACCACCACCGTGCGGCCGGCGCCGGCGAGGCGGCCACCGGAGACCGGAGCAACACGCCGCCTCTCGCCCGCGGGTCGGGGGACCTCGCTAGGAGACTGATGGACTACACGATCTTCGCCGTTGCCGTATTCGTCGTCGCACTGCTCGTGTTCGGCGGCGTCGTGCTCATCCGCCCGCGCCGTCCCGGTGCGGGCAAGGATGCCCCGCCCGCCGAGGGGTCCGGCGCCACCGCGACCGCCCCGGCGCCCGAGGAGGAGGGCGAGCGCGCGGGCGCCGCCGCCGAGGCCGAGCCGCAGGCGCCGCCCGCGGAGGCCCCCGCGCCCCCGGCCGCGCCGGAAATCGAGACCCCGCCGCCGTCGGCGGGCCGACTGGTGCGCCTGCGCGCCCGCCTGGCCCGCTCGCAGTCGGCGCTGGGCCAGGGGCTGCTGAACATCCTGGCCTCGGACACCCTCGACGACGACGCCTGGGAGGAGATCGAGGACACCCTCATCACCGCCGACGTCGGCGTGACGTCGGCCTCGCAGATCGTCGAGGGCCTGCGCACCAAGGTGAAGGTGCTGGGCACCCGCAGCCCCGACGAGGTGCGCGCGATGCTGCGCGGGGAGCTGCTGGCCCAGATCGGCCCGGACATGGACCGCACCGTGCACACCGGCCCGCACCAGGGGCGGCCCGGCGTCGTCATGGTCGTGGGGGTCAACGGGACCGGCAAGACCACCACCACCGGCAAGCTCGCCCGCGTGCTGGTGGGCGACGGCAAGTCGGTGGTCCTGGGCGCGGCCGACACCTTCCGCGCCGCCGCCGCCGACCAGCTGGAGACCTGGGGGGCGCGGGTCGGCGCGCCGGTGGTCCGCAAGGACGAGGGGGCCGACCCGGCCAGCGTCGCCTTCGACGCCGTGTCCCGCGGCGTGGAGGAGGGCGCCGACTCGGTGATCGTCGACACCGCGGGCCGCCTGCACACCAAGACCGGGCTGATGGACGAGCTCGGCAAGGTCAAGCGCGTGGTGGAGAAGAAGTCCCAGGTGGACGACGTGCTGCTGGTGCTGGACGCCACCACCGGGCAGAACGGCCTGCGCCAGGCGCGGGTGTTCGCCGAGGCCGTGGACGTGTCCGGCATCGTGCTGACCAAGCTGGACGGCACCGCCAAGGGCGGCATCATCATCCAGGTCCAGCGCGAGCTGGGCGTCCCGGTCAAGCTGGTGGGCCTGGGCGAGGGCCCCGACGACCTGGCGCCGTTCGACCCGGAGGAGTTCGTCGACGCCCTCCTGGAGGAGGGCTAGCGACGCACCGTCGGCGCTCGGAACCGCCGGCACTCAGACGCGCGGCCGCCCCGCCCGGGTCCTCCCGGACGGGGCGGCCTCTCCCGTTCCCGCCCCTGCGGCGGGGGAGCGGCACTCACACCAGGACGTCCCGGCGGCCGAAGACCGCGGCGCCCAGTGCGACGAGTACGGCGGGCGCGGCGGCCAGCACCGCCGTGTACCCGGGGTCCACCCCGTTCACCAGCGGCTCGGGGGCGAGCGCGTAGTAGAACGCGGATGCGAACCGCAGCCACTCCAGGTCCTCGACGGTCAGCGCGAAAGTGTTGCCCAGGTAGCCGATGACGGCGAGCGTCGCCCCGCTCGGAGTCCCACGGTCATCGCTCCGTGCCCCGACGCGCGTCCCGCAGGGTGTAGAGGTCGCCGAGGCGGTACATCCGCCAGTTGGCCGGGGTGCGCAGGCACCGAATCCGTCCTCGGCGTTCCCATTTTCGAAGCGTGTCGGGATGGACGCCCACGATCTGCGCGGCGTCGCCGACGAGGGTGTACAGGTCCGGGTCGAGGTCGCCCGTCATCCGCCCGCCACCCCCGACGCTAGGGCCTTGCGGATCAGAGAGGCGAGTTCGGTGTTCAGCGTGTAAGCGCGGATGCGCCGCGACCGTCGCCGCAACGGGGTGCTCACGTCGTCAGCTCCTCATCGACCGGTGCCGAGTCCCAGGGGCGCCCGGCTTGTCGGCACCCCCGTGTTCTTTCATGCCTTAACCATGCTTTGAACTGGAGGCTTTCAGAAGAGCTGTCCATGTTTCAGGAACACTGGGACAGGATCGGGAAGACCGTGTCATGCTCGGGTCATGCCTTCCGAGAGCTTCCCCTCCGCCCTCAACCGGCTGCGGCGACTGTCGGGGATGACGCAGGCCCGGCTCGCGCGTGCGGCCAACCTCAGCGAGGCGGCGGTGAGTCGTTATGCCCGGGGCGTCTCGACTCCCGACATCTCTTATGTGCAGCGCTTGGACGACGCGGTGGGCGCGGACGGCGAACTCGTGGCGGCCTGGAGACAGCAGACATCGAGGGACGCGCTACCGGTGTTCATGCGCTCGGTGTCCCGCCTTGAGGAGGAGGCGGTGGCCATCGACGCCCTGTCGCCCTTGATCCTCCCGGGTTACGTCCAGCACCCGGACTACGCACGCCATGTCATCAGTGATGGCCAACCCCTTCTGGAAGCGCAGGAGATCACACGCTGGGTCGAGGCCAGGTGCGCCCGCTTCGACGATTTGACCGGCCACCATCATCTGGGATCGATGACCGTGCTGTTCCCGGTCGCAGCACTGGACTGCGTCCCCGAGGACGTGGCGGCGCGACAGGTGGAACACCTGCGGTCCCTGAGCGGGGTCGCCGTCCACGTGCTGCCCCCGGGCCGCTACCTGCCGGGCCTGACGTCACCGACCCAGCTCTACCGCCTGCGGGACTCCACCGCCGTGGCCGTGACGGAACACCTGGCCGGTAACGTCATCCTGGGAGCCGACGACATTCCGCGATTGGAAGCCTTATACCGGAGGGCGCTCGCCGCGAGCCTCCCGCAACCCGAGTCTTTCGAGCTTCTGGAGAGGTACCGCCAGTGAACACGTGGCAGTGGCACAAGAGCAGTTACAGCGGGTCGCAGTCGACGTGCGTAGAGGTTCGCGAGCACGCTCAAGGGGCGGACGTCCGCGACACGGAACACCGGGAACAGGGCCACTTGTCGGTCCCCGCCCGCGAGTGGGCGGCCTTGATCGCGGAATTGCGCAGACCCGCGTAGCCGCAGGTGCGGTCCGAAAGGACCGGGACCGAAGGTGCCCCTGGCCATGAGCGGCCGGGGGTTCGTCACGTCCGGGCGAGGGAGGAGCCCTCGCTGGTCCCGCCGACTGCGGTCGTGTCGGCTCGCTCTCCCGGCCCGCGCGCTGCGGAATCCGCCGGGCGCGGGACGCCCCTCCGAAAGGCGTGCGGTGTTCAGAAGGTACTGAACTTTCCCTCTCTCCTGCACGGTAGCTGCGCTGCGCGAACGCACGCCATACCCGTTGACGGACCCTTAACGGCCGCGCGCCCCTTCCCGCGCCCTTCACACGCCCCCGCCCCGCCGTGACACGCGGATGTAACCGTCCGACCAGATGCTTTACGCGCGCGCAACATAGGCACATCCACCGGGAAACACCGCGGGCCGAAGGTATCGGTCGAGGTGAACGCGCCGGGCCCGACGACGTGCTCGCGTCACCGAGGAGTACGGACACATCCCCCATCCCCTGCTTGGAGGCGACCATGGAAGGGCTCGACACGGGCACGACGGCCTGGCTGCTGGTGAGCGCCGCCCTGGTCATGCTCATGACGCCGGGACTGGCCTTCTTCTACGGAGGCATGTCCCGCGCCAAGAGCGTGCTGAACATGATGCTGATGAGCTTCACCAGCATCGCGATCGTCAGCGTGCTGTGGGTGCTGGTCGGCCACACCCTCGCCTACGGGGAGGGCTCGGGCCCCCTCGCGCCCTTCATCGGCGGGCTCAGTGACGCCGGACTGTCCAGCATGATCGGCGAGGTCGACCCCGAGGGCGGCTACCCGCTGCTGGTCGACGCCGGGTTCCAGATGATGTTCGCCGTCATCACCGTCGCCCTGATCAGCGGCGCCATCGCCGACCGCGCCAAGTTCGGCGCCTGGCTGCTGTTCGTCCCGGTCTGGTCGCTGCTGGTCTACTTCCCCGTCGCGCACTGGGTGTGGGGCGGCGGCTGGGTCGGCGACATCACCATCGGCGGCGCCGAGGTGGTCGATTTCGCGGGCGGCACCGCCGTGCACATCAACGCCGGCGCCGCCGCGCTCGCCCTCACCATGGTCCTGGGCCGCCGCAAGGGCTTCGGCTCGGAGTCCATGAAGCCGCACAACCTGCCGTTCGTCCTGCTCGGCGCCGCCCTGCTGTGGTTCGGCTGGTTCGGGTTCAACGCCGGTTCGGCCTACGCCGCCGACGCCACCGCCGCCCTGGCCCTGGTCAACACCCAGGTGGCCACCGCCGCCGCGACCGGCGCCTGGATGCTGGTGGAGCGGATCCGCTACGGCAAGATCACCGCGCTGGGCTTCGCCTCGGGCGCCATCGCCGGGCTGGTCGCCATCACCCCCGCGGCCGCCGACGTCACCCCGGTCGGCGCGATCGGCGTGGGCGTGCTCTCCGGCGGCATCTGCGCCTACGCCATCAGCTGGAAGTTCAAGTTCAAGTACGACGACGCGCTCGACGTGGTCGGCATCCACATGGTCGGCGGCATCATCGGCTCCCTGGCCATCGGCCTGCTGGCCTCGGCCGCCGCCAACGGCGCCAACGGCCTGGCCTACGGCGGCTCGTTCGGCCTGCTGGCGGTGCAGGCGGTGGCCGTGCTCGGCGTCGCCCTCTACTCCTTCGCCCTCACCTGGGTCATCGCCAAGCTCATCGACCTGGTCATGGGCTTCCGCATCCCGGTGCACATCGAGACCAACGGCCTCGACCACGAGCTGCACTCCGAGACCGCCTACGCCTTCGACGAGCTCGACGACGAGCTGGAGGGCCAAGAGGCGACCGGGCTCTCCTCGCCGACGCCTCCGGGCGAGGAGGTCGCCTCCCGGTAGCCTCCGCCCCGCCCCCTCAGTGCCGAAGGGGCGGACGGGGGCACCGCGCCGGGAGGCGCGTCAAGGCTGGGCCGACGACGGGGCACGCCCCATCGCCGGCCCAGCGGTGTGTCCGGGTCCGGTCGCATGTGTGCGGGCGGTCGGGCGACTCTGGGCGATTCCTGGGCCGCGGTTTGCAAGGAGTGATGGCGCGGTTCGGTACTCTGGCACCCACGGACGGGCCGGACGACCGGCCGTCGGCGGACGGCCGGCGCCGAGACCTCAGGAGCGGCCCTCCGGTGTGCGCCCGGAGCCGGATGCGGCTCCCGCGCGCTCCCGTGACCGAGTGAACGACAGCCCGAAATCTCTGCGTGCGCCCGCCGGCACAGCCGTGCGACCGGGCCGAGCGCAATGGGCCTGGAGGCAAGATGGCGCCGGTGATGTCCAGCAGACTGTGGTCGGGGCGGCCGCTCGGCTACGCCGCGGCGGCGGCCGCGGTCGCGCTCGTCGCGGCCGGGTGCAGCCTGGATCTGAGCGACCTGCGTCCCGGTGGTGGTGAGCAGACGCAGGAGGAGGCCGCGCCGGTCGAGGCGGCTCCGGTCCTGGAGGGGGCGCTGAAGCGGCTGGAGGCCGCCGACGCGATCGCCGTCCAGGGCAAGGTCGCCGCGGGCGGCGAGGGCGAGGGCGTCAACGACGCCGCGCTGACCGTCACCTCCGCGGGGACCGTGCAGGGGACCTATCAGGAGGGCGAGAACGAGGCCGAGGTCCTGGAGGCCGAGGGCCGCGTGTTCCTCAAGGCCCCCGACGAGTTCTGGCTCGACCAGAACATCGCCAACCCCGACTCCGACCAGTACGCCGGGTCGTGGGTGCGGGTCGCCAAGGAGCAGCTCGGCCTGGACCCGGGCGCCCAGCTGGCCCCGGCCGAGCTGGCCGCCACCCTGGAGGGGATGGGCGCCGCCTCGGATGAGGCCCAGCTCGAGGACCTCGACGGCACCCCGGCCTACCGGGTGGACCTGGGCGGCGGGGACGAGAACCGGGTCTGGATCAGCGAGGAGGAGCCCTACACCCTCCTGCGCATGGAGATCGAGAACCTCTCCACCGGCTCCGGCGGCTCCGGGGACGAGGAGGGCTCGGAAGGCTCCGAGGGCGAGGAGAGCCCTTCGGACGATGCCTCCGCCGAGGACGCGGGCGGCTCCGGCGCGCGCGTGCAGTTCAACCTCAGCGAGCCCGAGGCCGCCGACGTCGAGGGCGTCTACGACACCGCGATCGCCGCGGCCGAGGACGAGCTGACCTCCTCGCGCGATGCCCGCATCGAGTTGAACTGGCAGGGCCAGATCGACCTGCAGTGCCAGACCGGCGGCGCGTGCACCGTGTCCGGCACGGCCGAGGACGTCTCCGACGGCGGAGGCGAGGGCAAGGTCATCGTCAAGATGAACGCCACCTTCAAGAACGACGAGCTGGGCGAGAAGAAGTGCGACAGCACCGAGGTGCTGTCCGCCGGGGGCACGGTCGACATGTCCTGCTCCGTGGACTACGCGCTGGAGCCCAGCACCGAGCCCAAGGACTACGAGATCAACGCCACGAGCGTGCTGTCCACCCAGGGCCTGAGCAAGAAGTCCGCCGGGAAGGTCGCCGACGCTCTGGAGAAGCAGAAGAAGGCGCTCTCGGAGTCCGGCGGCGAGGACGCCCCCTCCCAGGAGGAGTCCCCCGCCGAGGACGGCGGCAACTAACCCGGTTCCTCCGAGGCGGGGCGGGTCCGGCAGGGCCCGTCCCGCCTTGTGGGGGCGGGTAGCCTAGGAGACCAATCCCGAGGAGAAGGACGGGTCCAGACTCGTGTTCGAGACGCTTTCCGACCGGCTGACATCGGTCTTCAGCTCGCTGCGCAGCAAGGGCCGGCTGTCCGAGGAGGACATCAACGCGACCGCGCGCGAGATCCGTCTCGCACTTCTGGAGGCGGACGTCGCCCTCCCGGTGGTCCGCGACTTCATTGCGAAGGTCAAGGAGCGCGCGCGGGGCGAGGAGGTCTCCCGGGCGCTGAACCCGGCGCAGCAGGTCATCAAGATCGTCAACGAGGAGCTCATCGAGGTCCTCGGCGGCGAGACCCGGGAGATCCGGTTCGCCAAGAACCCCCCGACCGTCATCATGCTCGCCGGGCTGCAGGGCGCCGGAAAGACCACGCTGGCCGGGAAGCTGGGCCAGTGGCTGGCCGGGCAGCGCAACACGCCGCTGCTGGTCGCCGCCGACCTGCAGCGGCCCAACGCCGTCACCCAGCTGCAGGTGGTCGGCGAGCGCGCCAGGGTCCCGGTGTTCGCCCCCGAGCCCGGCAACGGCGTGGGCGACCCGGTCGAGGTCGCGCGCCGCTCCCTCGAGGAGGCCGAGCGCAACAACCACAACGTGGTCATCATCGACACCGCCGGCCGCCTGGGCGTCGACGAGGAGATGATGCGCCAGGCCGCCGACATCCGCGACGCGGTCACACCGGACGAGGTCCTCTTCGTCGTCGACGCGATGATCGGCCAGGACGCGGTGGCCACCGCCCAGGCGTTCCTGGACGGCGTCGGCTACGACGGGGTGGCGCTGACCAAGCTCGACGGCGACGCCCGCGGCGGTGCCGCGCTGTCGATCCGGCACATCACCGGCCGGCCGATCATGTTCGCCTCCACCGGTGAGAAGCTCGACGACTTCGACCTCTTCCACCCCGAGCGGATGGCCTCGCGCATCCTCGACATGGGCGACGTGCTCACCCTGATCGAGAAGGCGCAGCGCACCTTCGAGGAAGAAGAAGTCAACAAGATGGCCAAGACCTTGGCCTCCGACGACGACTTCACCCTCGACGACTTCCTCGAGCAGATGGGGATGGTCCGCAAGCTGGGCCCCATCGGCAATCTGCTCGGCATGATGCCGGGCATGGGCCAGATGAAGGACCAGCTGGCCAACGTCGATGACAAGGACCTGGACCGGATCACCGCGATCATCCGGTCGATGACCCCGGCCGAGCGGGACAACCCCAAGATCATCAACGGCTCCCGGCGGCTGCGCATCGCGGGCGGCTCGGGCACCGAGGTGGGCGAGGTCAGCGGCCTGGTCACCCGGTTCTTCGAGGCGCAGAAGATGATGCGCCAGATGAAGAACGGCAACATGCCCGGGATGCCGGGGATGCCCGGCATGGGCGGCGGCAACCGGAAGAAGGCCAAGGCCCAGGCCAAGAAGGCGAAGAAGGGCAAGCAGCGCAGCGGCAACCCGCTCAAGGCGCGCCAGCAGGAGGCCGACAAGGCCGCCGAGAAGCAGCGCCGCCGCGAGGAGGGCGGGCCCGCGCAGCAGCAGATGCCCGACCTGCCGCCGGGGCTCGGCGGCGGGCAGCTGCCCCCCGCGCTCGGCGGCGGCACGATGCCCGACCTGTCGGACTTCGACTTCGGCAAGAAGAAGTAGAGGCGCACGCCACAGGCGCCGCCCCCCGCCTGCGTCCGTGCGACCCGCCCGGGTCGCGCGGACGCACGCGGGGGTGCTCGCGCTCTGGCATAATCGAGGGTGCGACTCACGGTGCCCGGGTCGGCCCTCTATCTTGCCCGGCGCCCACGTCCGGTCCGGTCGGCCCCCGCAACCCCACGCGGCGGTGCACGAGCGGACACCCGTTCCGCAATTCAGGAGAACCACTCCGTGGCTGTCAAGATCAAGCTCAAGCGTATGGGGAAGATCCGTACGCCCCAGTACCGCATCATCGTCGCCGACGCCCGCGCCAAGCGCGACGGCCAGGCCATCGAGGAGATCGGCAAGTACCACCCGAAGGAGCACCCCAGCTTCATCGAGGTGAACTCGGAGCGGGCGCAGTACTGGCTGTCGCAGGGGGCCCAGCCGACCGACCCGGTCAAGACCCTCCTGAAGAAGACCGGTGACTGGCAGGAGTTCAAGGGCCTGCCCAAGCCCCAGAAGCCGATCCAGGTCGCCGAGCCGCGCGACAAGGAGGCCGAGGAGGCCGCCTTCCAGGCCGTCCTGAAGGAGCTCGTGCTCCCGGACAACGAGGACAAGGGCGGCAAGGGCAAGGCCAAGAAGAAGGCCGAGAAGGCCGACGAGGCGACCGCCGAGACGAGCAAGCCCGAGGGCGAGGCCTGACGTGCTGGAAGAGGCGCTTGAGCACCTGGTCAAGGGCATCGTGGTGAACGCCGACGATGTCCAGGTGAGAGCCCGTAGGCTCCGCAAGGGCAAGGTGCTCGAAGTTCGGGTGCACCCCGACGACCTCGGAAAGGTCATCGGCCGCAACGGCCGGACCGCGAAGGCCCTGCGGACCGTGGTCGGTTCGCTGGCCGGCGGCAAGTACGTCCGCGTGGACCTGCTGGACCTGCACGAGGTGCGCTGAACCGTGCGCCGGGGGCGCCGATCCGCGAGGGGTCGGCGCCCCCGGCGTCGTGTCCGGGGGCCCATGGACCGGGCCGTACCGGGAAGGGAACGAGGAAGACCGCGATGCGTCTGGTAGTCGGCCGGATCGGCCGCGCCCACGGGATCCGTGGTGACGTGGCCGTCGACGTGCGCACGGACGAGCCGGGGGAGCGCTTCGCGCCCGGCGCGCGCCTGCTCACCGACCCCGAGTCGGCGGGGCCGCTCGTGGTGGCCTCGTCCCGTACCCACTCGGGGCGCCTGCTCGTGCGCTTCGAGGGGGTGGCCGGCCGCACCGCCGCCGAGGCGCTGCGCGGCACCGTGCTGCAGGTGGAGTCGGCGGACCTGGGGCCGCTGGAGGACCCCGACGAGTTCCGCGACCACGAGCTGATCGGGCTGCGGGCCCACACCGTCGGCGGCGGCGAGGTCGGGGTGGTCGCCGACGTGCTGCACCACGCCCAGGACCTGCTGGTCATCGACACCGGCGGGGGCGGGGAGGCGCTGGTGCCCTTCGTCCGCGCGATCGTCCCCGAGGTGGACACCGCCGCGGGCACGCTCACCCTGGACCCCCCGCCCGGTCTGCTCGACCCGGGCGCCGCCGAGGAGGCGTCCGCCTCCCCGCGCGAGGCCTCCGAAGGGGGCGACTGACCGCCGATGCGCATCGACATCGTCACCATCTTCCCCGACTACTTCGCCCCGCTGGAGCTGTCGCTCATCGGCAAGGCGCGGGAGGCGGGGATCCTCGACATCCGCCTGCACGACCTGCGGTCCTGGACCCACGATCGGCACAACACCGTCGACGACACGCCCTACGGGGGCGGGCCGGGGATGGTCATGAAGCCCGAGCCGTGGGGCGAGGCGCTGGACGCGGTCACCGCCGCCGGGCCGGACGGCCGCGAGGGGGTCCGGCCCCGGCTGGTCGTGCCCACCCCCAGCGGGGCGCCGNCGGGCGGCCCGCCGAGCCGTGGCTGGTCTTCGCCTGCGGGCGCTACGAGGGCATCGACGGCCGGGTCCTGGAGGAGGCGGCCGAGCGCATGCCCGTCGAGGAGCTGAGCATCGGCGACTACGTCCTGGCGGGCGGGGAGTCGGCCACCCTGGTCATGGTCGAGACGGTGTCGCGGCTGCTGCCGGGGGTGCTCGGCAACCGCGACTCGGTCGACCAGGACTCCTTCGCCCCGGGAGAGATGGAGCACCTGCTGGAGGGGCCCGTCTACACCAAGCCCGCGGTGTGGCGGGGGCGCGAGGTGCCGCCCGTGCTGCTGTCCGGCAACCACGGCGCGGTCGACCGCTGGCGCCGCGACCAGGCCCTCCGCAAGACGGCGAGGATGCGGCCGGAGCTGCTCGGGGAGGGCGACCCCTCCCGCTTCGACCGCCGCGACCAGGAAGTCCTCGCCGAGGCCCGGTTACAGGCCGGGCCCGAATCTATGGCAGACTAAGACGAGTTGCCCCTGCCGTAGACGTCCGTCCGCATGCTGTCGGCCGACGCCTAGGCGGCGGAATCGACTCCGCCCACACGGGCACACATCGACACCGGCAGCAGAATCCGCCCGCGCGAACCGCAATGGCCGTCGCCGCGGCGCGCAACCGATGAGGAATCGCTGAGATGCACACCGCAATCCAGGAGCTGGAGAAGACCCAGCTGCGCTCCGACATCCCCGACTTCCGCCCGGGCGACACGCTCAACGTCCACGTGCGCGTGACCGAGGGGACCCGGTCCCGTGTCCAGGTCTTCAAGGGTGCCGTGATTCGCCGGCAGGGTGGCGGCAACCGCGAGACCTTCACGGTCCGCAAGGTCAGCTACGGGGTCGGCGTGGAGCGCACCTTCCCGGTGCACACCCCGATCATCGAGAAGATCGAGGTCGCCGCCCGCGGTCGCGTCCGCCGCGCCAAGCTGTACTACCTGCGGGACCTGCGGGGCAAGGCCGCCCGCATCCCGGAGCGTCGCGAGGCCGCCAAGTAGGCGCCTCCCGGCCGCACCGGCGCACGCCGGCCGCGGCCGCGCGCTTTCGGGCGCGCACTTTTATCGGCGCGCGACGCGCCGCTCGGATAGGCTTCGTTCCCGATGAGCAACGAGGAATCCGGCACGCACACCACTGGCTCCCCCGCGGACGATCGCGGGGGAGCCAGACGTGTGTCCGGCCCCGGTGCGTCCGCCGACCCCGGCTCGGCCGCGGAGGGGACGGAGGGCGCCGGGGGTGCGGAGGGTGCCGGACAGGACGCCGGACGGCCCGGGGGGAGTGCGGAGGACGCGATGGGCGCCAAGAAAGAGGAGACGGGCGAGAAGAAGGGCTCCTTCTGGAAGGAGCTTCCCCTCCTGATCGTCATCGCGCTGGTCCTGGCCTTCGTCATCAAGACCTGGGTGGTGCAGCCGTTCTACATCCCCTCCGGGTCCATGGAGGACACCCTCCAGATCAACGACCGGGTTCTGGTCAACAAGCTCGTCTACCAGGTGCGCGACATCGAGCGCGGCGACATCGTGGTGTTCAACGGCACCGGGACCTGGGACGAGCCGGGGGTGGAGGCCCCCGAGTCCGGGAACGCGGTGAACCGGCTGTTCACCTGGGTGGGGCAGCAGCTCGGCGTGCAGCCGACCGGCAAGGACTACATCAAGCGCGTGATCGGGGTCGGCGGCGACACGGTGGAGTGCTGCGACGCCGAGGGGCGGGTCATGGTCAACGGCGAACCCCTGGACGAGCCGTACCTGTACCCGGGCAGCCAGGACACGCACACCGAGTTCGGGCCGGTGGAGGTGCCCGAGGGGCGGCTCTGGCTGATGGGCGACCACCGGCAGATCTCCTACGACTCCCGGCTGCACCAGAACGACCCCGGGGAGGGGACGATCGCCGAGGACGAGGTCATCGGCCGGGCGTTCGTGCTGATGTGGCCGGTGGACCGGATGCGGACGCTGCCGGTCCCGGAGACGTTCGACTCCTTGAACGAGGGCGGCGGGGGCGGCGAGGCCGCGGGCGGCTCCGGCGGAGGCCGGGCCGACGCACCGGTGGCGGCCGCGGCGGTCCCGGCGGCGGCGCCGCTGCTGCTGNGGGGGGGGGGGGGGGGGGGGAGCCTGTGGCGGCGGCGTCCGCGGTGGTCGGTCCGGCCGCGCCGGGGTACCGGCCCGAGCGGGGACTGAGCGTGGCCGCGCCGCCCGCGGTGGGGCCGCGGCGGGGTCCGCGAAGTCACACGCCGGGGATTCCGGCGAATGACAGCGCGCGGTTGACATATGGCGCATGATGGATCTGTAGCGGAAGACATCCGCTTTCGAGCATGGCAGGACCAAGAGGCGCCGAACGGGGCGAAGGGGGCCGGGCCGGCGGACCTGGGGTGCACGACGAAAGCGAGCGCGAAATGAGTTCTGAGGACCTGGAGAAGTACGAGGCCGAGATGGAGCTGCAGCTCTATCGGGAGTACCGCGACGTCGTCGGCCTGTTCTCGTATGTGGTCGAGACCGAGCGGCGGTTCTACCTGACGAACCATGTCGACCTGCAGCCGCGCAGCACCGAGAACGGTGAGATGTACTTCGAGGTCACGATGGAAGACGCCTGGGTGTGGGACATGTACCGCCCGGCGAGGTTCGTCCGCAACGTGCGTGTGGTGACGTTCAAGGACGTGAACGTCGAGGAGATCACCAAGTCCGACCTGGAGGTCCCCTCAGGCCGCCCCGGCCAGGAGTAGTAGGACCCCTCAGGAGAGGCGCCCACGGAGGGCGGGGCCGCACGGCCCCGCCCTCCGTCGTGTGCGGGCGGTGGTTCGGGCCGGGCGGCGGTGCGCGGGCATAGGAGGGCCGGAGCGGTTCGACGCGGGCGGAGATGGAGCCCGTGTGACCGGGCCCCCGGATCCGGAGCCGGGTCGGCCGCTCCGGCCTCGTACATGCGGAGAGGGGACCCGCGGGTCCGTGGGGGAGCCCCCCGTCGGCGGCTCTGCACGGGCGGGGATGCCGGACGCCCCTCTCGGCCGCGGTTCGTCCACAGGGCGCCGGTCCGTCCACAGGGCACTGGTCCGTCCGCCACGGACCCGCGTCGGCCGTCACCATCGGGCTCGGAGGTGAGGGCCCATGGGATCGGCGACCGACGGATCGGGGTGGACCAAGGCGGCGCTCGGGCGGTACGGCGAGGACCTGGCCGCCGCGCACCTGCGGAGGACCGGGCTGCGCATCCTCGCGCGGAACTGGCGCTGCCCGGACGGTGAGATCGACATCGTCGCCCGCTGGGGCGGCACGCTCATCGTCGTCGAGGTGAAGACCCGTACCGGGCAGCGCTTCGGGACCCCGCTCGAAGCGGTCGGCCCGGCCAAGCTGCGGCGGCTGCGCCGCCTGGCCCGGCGCTACCGCGCCCGGTCCCGGGACGCGCCGCCGCGCACCCGCGTCGACGTCGTCGGCGTGCTCGTCCGGCGGGACGGCCGCGCCTACCTCCGGCACGACCCGGGGGTGGCGTGAATGGCCCTGGCGCGCACGCTGTCCATGGCCCTGCTCGGCGTCGAGGGCCACCCCGTCGAGGTCGAGGCGCACCTGGGCTCCGGGCAGGCGGCGCTCACCCTCGTGGGGCTGCCCGACACGGCCCTGCGCGAGGCCCGCGACCGCATCCGCGCCGCCGTCGCCAATTCGGGGGAGACCTGGCCGGACTGCCAGATCACCATCAGCCTGTCCCCGGCGAGCCTGCCCAAGCGCGGGAGCGGGTTCGACCTGGCGATCGCGGCGGCGGTGCTGGGGGCGGACGGGGCCGTGCCGCTGGAGGGCGTCCACGACTGCGTCTTCCTGGCCGAGCTGGGGCTGGACGGGCGCACGCGGCCGGTGGAGGGGGTGCTTCCCGCCGTCCTGGCGGCCGTCCGGGACGGGCGCACCACCTTCGCCGTGGCCCGGGAGAACGCCGCCGAGGCGCGGCTGGTGCCGGACGTCGAGGTGATCGCGGTCCGCTCGCTGGCCGGGCTCTTCGCCCGGCTGCGCGGCGAGGCGCCGCCGCAGGAGGAGCTGTTCGCGGACGAGCCGCCGCCCCGCCCGGAGCGCGACGCGGACCGGGCGCCCCGCCCGGATCTCGCGGACGTGCTGGGGCAGCCGATGGCGCGCCGGGCGGTGGAGATCGCCGCGGCGGGCGGGCACCACCTGATGATGGTCGGCCCGCCGGGGACCGGGAAGAGCCTGCTGGCCGAGCGCCTGCCGACGGTGCTGCCGCCGCTGTCGCGGCAGGAGGCGGTCGAGGTGACGGCGGTGCACAGCGTGGCGGGGACACTGTCGCGCAGGGAGCCGCTGATCACCGTTCCGCCGTACAGCGCCCCGCACCACACCGCCACCCGGGTGGCGATGGTCGGCGGCGGGAGCGCGGGCATCAGGCCGGGGTGCGTGTCGCGGGCGCACCGCGGGGTGCTGTTCCTCGACGAGGCCCCGGAGTTCCAGCGGTCGGTCCTGGACGCGCTCCGGCAGCCGCTGGAGTCGGGGCAGGTGACCGTGGACCGCGCGCTGGGCACGGTCACCTTTCCGGCGCGCTTCCAGCTGTGCATGGCGGCCAACCCGTGCCCGTGCGCCCGGCCCGGACCGGCGTGCACGTGTCCGCCGCCGCAGCGCCGCCGGTACCTGGCGCGGCTGTCGGGACCGCTGCTGGACCGGGTCGACCTCAAGATCGAGCTTCAGCCCGTGACCCGGGGCGAACTGCTGGCCGACCAGCCGTTCGCGGAGACCTCGGAGCAGGTCGCCGAGCGGGTGGCGCAGGCGCGCGAGCGGTCGGCCAAGCGGTTCGAGCAGACGCCGTGGCGGGCCAACGCGCAGGTCCCGGGGGCCGAGCTGCGCCGCCGCTTCCCGGTGCCCGAGGCGGCCCGGTCGGTCCTCGCGTCGGCGATGGAGCGCGGGGAGATCAGTGCGCGCGGGGTGGACCGGTCGCTGCGGGTGGCGTGGACCCTGGCCGACCTGGCGGGCCGGGGCGCGCCGGAGGCGGAGGACACGGCGATGGCCTTCGCCCTGTGGTCGGGGCGGTACCCGTGACCCCGTTCCCGCAGGGAGCCGACGGGACCCGCGGAACACGGCGGCCTCGGGCACGGAGCCTCGGTGCCGGGGTCGGCCCCTTCCCACCCGCCCGGACACGCCCCTCGGCGCCGGATGCCCGGAATGCGCCGTGGCCCGGGCATGGCGCGGCGCTGCGGGTCGGCGCCCCGGCCACTGGAGGGGAGGGGACGTGGTGAACGCGCCCTCGGATGGGCTCGGCGCCGGGCTCGGCGCCATGGGTTCTGCCGGAGCCGGCGGTGCAGGACAGGACAGGGAACGCGACGAGGAGGACGCCTTCGCCCGCGCCATGCTCTCCGTCGCGGTGGACCCGGGGCACCCGCTCGTGGGGGCGGTGCTGCGGACGCGGGGCGCCGTGCAGACGTGGGACCTGGTGCGGCGCGGCACCATCGCCGACGAGGCCGGGCCGGGCAGGCGCACACGGCGGCCGGAGGCGTGGGCGGGCCGGGCGCGGGCGGTCGACGGGGCGCGTCTGATGGAACGGGCGGCCGAGGCGGGGGCGCGGCTGGTGGTTCCGGGCGACCCGGAATGGCCGGGGCGGTTGGAGGGGCTGGGCGACGAGCGGCCGTACGCGCTGTGGGTGCGCGGGCGCGGGGACCTGCGCAACGCGTGCCTGCGGGCGGTGGCGGTGGTGGGGTCGCGGTCGGCGAGCGCCTACGGGCTGCACGTCGCGTCGGGGCTGGCCCACGACCTGGCGCGGGACTCCTGGTCGGTGGTCTCGGGCGGGGCGTTCGGGGTGGACGCGGCGGCGCACCGCGGGTGCCTCGGGGGAGGGGCGGCGACGGTGGCGGTGCTGGCCTGTGGGCCGGACCGGCTGTACCCGGGCGGGAACGAGCGGCTGTTCGCGGAGGTGGCGGAGCACGGGGTGATCGCCACCGAGCACGGCCCGGGGGTGGGGCCCACGCGGCACGGGTTCCTGGTGCGCAACCGGGTGATCGCGGCGCTGGTGCCGGGGACGGTGGTCGTGGAGGCGGGGCTGCGGAGCGGGGCGCTGAACACCGCCCGGCACGCCCAGGAGCTGAGCCGGACGGTGATGGCGGTGCCGGGCCCGGTGACGTCGGCGCTGTCGGCGGGGTGCCACCGGCTGCTGCGGGACTGGCACGCGGTCTGCGTGACGGACGCTGCGGACGTGGCCGAGCAGCTGGGGGCGGTGGGCGAGGAACTGCGGGAGGGCGGAGGGACGGTGCTGGCGGCCGACGGCCTGGACCCGGCGACGCGGACGGTGCTGGCGGCGGTCCCGGCGAAGAAGGGGGCGGGCCCGGCGGAGATCGCGACGGCGGCGGGCGTCGGCATGGACGAGGCCGTGAGGAGGCTGGGCCTGCTGGCGGCGGGCGGCTTCATCGAACGGGCGGCCTCGGGCTGGCGTGTGCGCCCGGGAGCGCGAGACGGATGAGACGCCGCGCCGAGTCGGCCGACTACGCCACAATGCCGTCATGGCTGGTGAACCGGTAGAGCTGTCCGTGGTAGAGGCGCGAGACCACTTCTCCCAACGGGTCGACAAGGCGGCCTTCGGTAATGAGGTCACCTATGTGACGCGCGGTCGCAATCGCCGGAGGGTTGCCGCGATCGTGCCGGTCGGACTGGTCGAGGCGTACGAGGAGATGTTCGACCGGGAGGACGGGCGCATCGCCCGGCAGCGGCTGGACGAGATCCGGGCCGGTACCGCCGAGGTCACGTCCCTGGAAGAGGTGAAGCGGGAGCTCGGGCTGTGACTGGAGAGGCGGAGTAGGAGGTCGTCTTCGACGGGCGTGCCTCTCAGGAGCTGATGAAACGCGACAAGCCTGCCGTCGACAGGATCATCGTGGCAGTCGAAGCGCTCCTCAGGACCCGGGGCCGGTCGGGTGGCGTCGGCTTGTCGGTCCCCCTCGGCTCCGGCGGATCCGCGTCGGTGAGTACCGGGTCGTCTCCATGACCGACGATGGCGAGCCGGTTGTCGGAGCCCTGCGTGCGGCTCACCGGCGGGAGGTTTACCGGGGGGTGTTAAGGAGCACGGAGCGGCCGAGGCACTGTCGCGCGCCGGGCCTCCCGTTCCTCCTCCGGTTAGGGTGATCGCATGGCGAAGAACTACAGTGCCTCCCTTCGCGCCGACGGGCCGTTCGTGTTCGTCTCCGGGCAGCTGCCCGAAGCGCCCGACGGGAGTGTCGCCGAGGGCGACGCCGTGGAACAGACGCGGCAGGTCTTCCGGAACATCGAGGCCGCCCTCGCCCCGCACGGGGCCGATCTGCGGCACGTCGTCAAGCTCACCTACTACCTCCGGCACATCGCCGACCTCCAGTCCGTCCGGCAGGTGCTGCGCGAGTTCCTCGTCCACGAACCCCGGCCCGCCTCCACGCTCGTGGAGGTCAACGGGCTGGCCGACTCCCGCTGCCTGGTCGAGATCGAGGCCGTGGCCGCCCTGCCCGCCCCCGACCGCCGGGACGGGCAGGGGTGAACCCGCGCGGGCCCGGTGACGGGGAGCGGAACGGGCGCAAGGACGCCCCGGGCGGCAGCCGGGACGGTGCTCCGGACGGCACCCCCGACGACACCTCCGACGACGGCCGGGACGCGCTGCTCGACGACTTCGCCCGGCGGCTCCGCTCCGAGCTGGGCCGGTCCGAGCACACCGTGCGCGCCTACCTGGGCGACGCCCGCTCCCTGCTCGGCCACCTCGACGCCGTCGGCGCGCCCGTCGGCGGCCTCGACCTCGGGCTGCTCCGCGGCTGGCTCTCCCGGCTGAGCGAGGCCGGGGCGAGCCGGGCCACCCTCGCCCGGCGCATCGCCGCCGCCCGCGCCTTCACCGCCCACCTGCACCGCACCGGCCGCCTGGCCGCCGACCCCGGTCCGATGCTCGCCAGCCCGGTGCGCCGCCGCTCCCTGCCCCGGGTGCTCAGCGAGGACCAGGCGGCCGACGCCCTCACCGCCCACGCGCAGGACGCCGAGGCCGCCGCCACACCCGAGGGGCTGCGCCGGACCGCGGTGGCGGAGGTGCTCTACGGCGGCGGGCTGCGCGTCGCCGAACTGTGCGGCCTCGACCTCGACGACGTCGACCGCGAGCGGCGCACCCTGCGCGTCCTGGGCAAGGGCGGCAAGGAGCGCGCGGTGCCCGTCGGCGAGCCCGCCCTCGACGCCGTCGACGCCTGGCTGCAGGGCGGGCGTCCGGCGCTGGCGGGCCCGCACTCCGGGCGCGCCCTGTTCCTGGGGGCGCGGGGCGGCCGCCTGGGCACCCGCAGCGCCCGCCGCGACGTGCACGAGCTGTTGCGCGCCGCCGGTGACGGCCATGACGCCGGGCCGCACGCCCTGCGGCACAGTGCCGCCACGCACCTGCTGAACGGCGGCGCCGACCTGCGCAGTGTCCAGGAGTACCTGGGGCATGCGTCCCTGGACAGCACGCAGGTGTACACCCACGTCTCGATCGAGCGGCTGACCGAGGTCTACCGGCGCTCCCACCCGCGCGCGTGAGCGTGCGCGGGACCGTGTGCGGCGCGGCGGCGGACGNGCCCCCAGCCGCCCCCGGCCGCGGCCGAGCAGGGCCAGCGGGTCCAGGTAGTCCCGCCCGCGGAGCAGCCCCCAGTGCAGGCACGGCCGCGACCGGCAGTGCGCGGCCCCCTCGGCCAGCGTCCCCAGCACGTCGCCCGGGGCCACCGTGTCACCGGCCTCCACCGACGCGCGCACCGGCAGGTAGGTGGTGCGCAGCTCCCCGTGGACGACCGTCACCGCGCCGGTCCCCGCGACCTCGCCCGCGAAACCGATCCGGCCCGGTCCCGCCGCCACCACCTCGTCCCCCTCCCCGGCGTCCAGGTCCACGCCGCGGTGGCCGGGGAGCCACGGCCGGGGCGGAGGGTCGAAGGGGCGGAGCACCGCGGGGACGCCGTCCAGGGGCCGGCGCCAGGGCCCGGTGTCGGCGGAGGCGGGCGGCCCCGCTGCGAGGACGCAGACCAGGGCGAGCGCCGCCGCGACCGGGCGGCCCCGGCGGCGGGCGGCGGGTGCGTGCGGGGCGCGGGCGGGGGTATTGCAGAGCATGGGCTCAGGATCTCCCCGGGGCCCACGCGAGACGAGGAGGTCGTCACCGCCTGTGGACAACGGTCCCGGTGTGATTTCGGGCCGATGTGCTTGACATCGCGCCGACGAGGTCCTTACGGGCCGCGGCCGGACTCCGGTCCGGTTAGAATCGTCAACGGCCCACTACGGGTCGAACCACATCACGCACGCCCACGCGCTCTCCGAGGCAGGGGAGGGCCGCGTCCACGGTCCGCGCCGCACGGCGGCGCGGCGGAGCGGTCGGGGCGTCAGGCACAACCAAGGCGGGCGGCGCCCGCCGCACTGAGGAGGAAGTCATGGCCACAGTCGTGACCATCCGCCAGCTGCTCGAGAGCGGGGTCCACTTCGGGCACCAGACCCGGCGCTGGAACCCGAAGATGAAGCGCTTCATCTTCACCGAGCGCAACGGCATCTACATCATCGACCTGCAGAAGTCGCTGGCCTACATCGACCGCGCCTACGAGTTCGTCAAGGAGACGGTCGCCCACGGCGGCACCATCCTCTTCGTCGGCACCAAGAAGCAGGCGCAGGAGGCCATCGACGAGCAGGCCCGCCGCGTCGGCATGCCCTACGTCAACCAGCGCTGGCTGGGCGGCATGCTGACCAACTTCTCCACCGTGCACAAGCGGCTCCAGCGCCTCAAGGAGCTGGAGGAGATCGACTTCGACGACGTGGCCGCCTCCGGGCTCACCAAGAAGGAGCTGCTGGGCCTGCGCCGTGAGAAGGAGAAGCTGGAGCGCACGCTCGGCGGTATCCGCGACATGTCCCGCGTCCCCAGCGCGGTCTGGATCGTGGACACCAAGAAGGAGCACATCGCGATCAGCGAGGCTCGCAAGCTGAACATCCCGGTCGTGGCGATCCTGGACACCAACTGCGACCCCGACGAGGTCGACTACCCGATCCCGGGCAACGACGACGCCATCCGCAGCGTCAGCCTGCTGACCCGGGTCGTCGCCGACGCCGTCGCCGAGGGTCTGATGGTCCGCTCGGGCGGGTCCGCCGCCGGTGAGCAGAAGTCCGCCGAGGAGCCGCTGGCCGAGTGGGAGCGCGAGCTGCTGGAGGGCAAGGGCGAGGGCGAGGCCGCCCCGGCCGCCGCCGAGGCTCCGGCCGCTGAGGCTCCGGCCGAGGCCCCGGCCGCCGAGGAGGCCCCCGCCGAGGCCCCGGTCGAGGCGCCGGCCGCCGAGGTCCCCGCCGAGGAGACCCCGAAGGAGGCCTGAGCCTCTGGGCCCTCCCGCCCCTGCGGCGGGAGGGCCGTCCTTCCTCCCTCTCTCTCCGCGTCCACGTCGACCCACGTCCTAGGGAACTGAGAATAGCCATGGCGAACTTCACCGCCGCCGACGTCAAGAAGCTGCGCGACATGACCGGCGCCGGCATGATGGACAGCAAGAAGGCCCTGCAGGAGAACGACGGCGACTTCGACAAGGCCGTCGAGTTCCTCCGGATCAAGGGCGCCAAGTCCGTCAGCAAGCGCGCCGACCGCACCGCCGCCAACGGTCTGGTCGTGCTCAAGCAGGACGCCGACACCGCCGCCGTCCTCGTCGAGCTCAACTGCGAGACCGACTTCGTCGCCAAGAACGAGAGCTTCATCAAGCTCGCCGACGAGATCGCCGCCTTCGCCGCCGCCGGCGACTACGCCGACGCCTCCGCGCTCGCCGCCGCCGACATGGGCCAGGGCAAGACCGTCCAGCAGGTCATCGAGGAGAACAGCGCGGTCATCGGCGAGAAGCTGGAGCTGCGCGGCGTCGCCAAGTTCGAGGGCGCCTACGTCGCCTCCTACCTGCACAAGTCCGACCCGGACCTGCCCCCGACGATGGGCGTGCTGGTCGAGCTGGACAAGGCCGACGCCGAGGTCGGCAAGGACCTGGCCCAGCAGATCGCGGCGCTGGCCCCGCGCTACGTCTCCAAGGACGAGGTCCCCGCGGAGATCGTCGAGAAGGAGCGCGGCATCGCCGAGGCGACCGCCCGCGAGGAGGGCAAGCCGGAGCAGGCCCTGCCCAAGATCATCGAGGGCCGCGTCAACGGCTTCTTCAAGGAGGCCACCCTCCTCGGGCAGCCGTTCGTGAAGGACAACAAGAAGACCGTGCAGAAGGTCGTGGACGAGGCCGGCGTCTCCGTCGTGCGCTTCGTCCGCTTCAAGGTCGGCCAGTCCTAAGTCTTTGACATGATGGAGGTGCCGGGGAGCCATCCCCGGCACCTTCGGTGGATCAAGGCGGGGACACGGCCCAGGTGACCCCGCGACGCCAACCACTCGGGGGAACCAGAAGGAGGCCGAGCGCCGTGCCGGAGAACGAGGGACACCGCGCCGCGGGCATCGCGGAGATGCACGACGGCGGCTGGCGGCGTGTCGTACTGAAACTGTCCGGCGAGGCCTTCGCCGGCGGGGAGCAGCTCGGCATCGACGCCGGTGTCGTGCAGTACGTCGCCGAGGCCATCGCCCAGGCCGTGGGCGAGGGCATGCAGGTGGCGGTCGTGGTCGGCGGCGGGAACATGATGCGCGGTGCGGAGCTGTCCGCCAGCGGCGTCGAGCGCGGCCGCGCCGACTACATGGGGATGCTCGGCACCGTCATCAACTGCCTGGCGCTGCAGGACTTCCTGGAGCGGCAGGGCGTGGAGACGCGGGTGCAGACCGCCATCCACATGAGCCAGGTGGCCGAGGCCTACATCCCCCGGCGCGCCGTGCGCCACCTGGAGAAGGGCCGTGTCGTCATCTTCGGTGCCGGACTGGGCGCCCCGTTCTTCTCCACCGACACCACGGCCGCCCAGCGCGCGCTGGAGATCGGCGCCCAGGCGGTGCTCAAGGGCACCCAGGTCGACGGGGTCTACGACTCCGACCCGCACCGCAACGCCTCGGCCGTGAAGTTCGACCGCCTGGAGTACAACGAGGTCCTCACCCGCGGGCTGAAGGTCATGGACGCCACCGCGGTGAGCCTGTGCATGGACAACGGCCTGCCGATCGTCGTCTTCGACCTGATGGGGGCGGGCAACATCGTCCGCGCCGTGCGGGGCGAGAAGATCGGCACCATCGTCTGCCCCGCGGACGCCTGAGCCCCGGCGCCCGTCCGACCCGCACCCGAGCCCGCCGGCCCGAACGATCCGAACCTTCCCCACGAGCAGCGACACACGGGAGCCGCAATGATCGAAGAGACACTTCTCGAGGCCGAGGAGAAGATGGAGAAGGCCGTCGTGGTCGCGAAGGAGGACTTCGCGTCGGTGCGCACCGGCCGCCCCGGCCCCGCCACCTTCAACAAGATCACCGCCGAGTACTACGGGGCGCAGACGCCGATCAACCAGCTCGCCTCGTTCTCGGTCCCCGAGCCGCGCATGGTGGTCGTCTCGCCGTTCGACAAGAGCTCCCTGCAGGCGATCGAGCGCGCCATCCGCGAGAGCGACCTGGGCGTGAACCCGGCCAACGACGGCACCATCATCCGTGTGGTCTTCCCGGACCTGTCCGAGGAGCGCCGCAAGGAGTACGTCAAGGTGGTGCGCACCAAGGCCGAGGACGCCAAGGTCTCCATCCGCAACATCCGCCGCCGCGCCAAGGACGCGCTGGACAAGGCGGTCAAGGACGGCGAGATCGGCGAGGACGAGGGCCACCGCGCCCAGGCCGAGCTGGAGGAGACCACCCACAAGTACGCCGCCGAGGTGGACGAGCTGCTCAAGCACAAGGAGTCGGAGCTGCTGGAGGTCTAGTTCCGGTCCAGGTCGAGGTTGAGGAAATCACCCCGGTGTCCAACTCTGATTCGGGCTTCGAGCGGGAGAGGCGAGGCGAGGGGAGCGGGCCCGAGTCGGGGTCGGGCGGTGCGGCCGCCGACGACGACGGCGGCGCGCGCTTCCGGTTGACCAAGCCCGGCGGCGAGCCGGTGCGGGCCGGCCGCAACCTTCCGGTGGCCATCGCCAGCGGCGTGGCCCTCGGCGCCCTCGTACTGCTCTCGCTGTTCCCCTA
>NZ_ANBH01000247.1 GCF_000341185.1 Nocardiopsis chromatogenes YIM 90109 | reverse complement strand
GCGGCTCGCGCTGCCGCCGCTGGCCGTCGGCGGCGTCGCGATGCAGTTCGGCGCGCACTTCGGCGGAGCGGAATGGCTGGTCGGTACCAGCGCGCTGACCGCGATCTGCGCCCTGGCCTGGCGGCTGCGCGGCGGCGCGGACGGGTACGTGCGGGACGCGGCCGCCTCCCTCTTCACCCTGTGCTACCTCCCCTTCCTGCTGGGGACCTGGCAGCTGCTGGTGGCCCACCCGGGCGACGGGCGGGACCGGCTGATCGCGTTCATCATCGTCACCATCAGCAGCGACATCGGCGGCTACTTCGCCGGGATCCTGCTGGGGCGGCACAAGATGGCGCCGGTGATCAGCCCCAACAAGACCTGGGAGGGGTTCGGCGGCTCGGTCCTGGCGTGCATGGTGGCCGGGGGGCTGACGGTGTCGCTGATGCTCGACGGGCCCGTGTGGGTGGGCCTGGTGCTGGGCGTGGCGGTGGTGCTGGCAGCGATCGTGGGGGACCTCATCGAGTCCCTGATCAAGCGCGACCTGGGCATCAAGGACATGGGCCGGTTCATGCCGGGCCACGGCGGCCTGATGGACCGCGTCGACTCGCTGCTGATCGCGGGGCCCGTCGCGTGGGTGGTGCTCGGCCTGCTGCTGTGATCCGCCGCCGTGCGGGATGCGCGCGCGTGGGCCCACCGGTACCGGAGCACCGGTGGGCCCACGGCGTTTCCGGCGGCGGCCGCCCTCCGTGCGCCGGTCAACGCCTCAGCGGCCTTTGAGCAGGGCGAGCGCCGCGCCTCCGGCCGCCGCCGCGCGTCACGGTGGCCGCGTATGCGCCGGGCGGCCAACGGCGCCGCCCGGCAGGGCCGCCCTCCGCCTCGTTGCCGGTGAGCCGCTGGTCCGCCCCCTCGCAGTGGGCCGCCCCTCAGGCATCGGGTGGACCGGCGTGTCGTCCCAGCCCGGTGATGTGGCGCCCGACCATCCTGTCGAAGCTGCGGTCCACGTCCTCGGGGAGTCCGAACCCCCCGCTCGCCTCCAGGTCGGCGAAGCCGTGCAGGGACGACCGCAAGGCGCGGATCTCGTCGACCAGGTCCTCCTCCGCGATACCGAACCCGCGCAGGACCGCCGCCAACACCTCGACCGGCCGCCGGAACGCGGCGGCCGCCTCCGTGTCCTCCCGGGGCGGCGCCGTGTTCAGCGCCGCGTACCTGCCGGGCGCGGTGCGCGCGAACTCTCGGTAGGCCGCCGCGACCGCCCTCAGGGCGTCCGGCCCCGAGCGCCCCATCGCCGCCGTCCCCAGGGCCTCCGCGAACTCCCGCGCGGCGAGCATGGCGACCTCGCGGCGGAGCCCGTCCAGCCCTGCGACGTGCTTGTACAGGCTGGGGGAGGCCACGCCGAGCCGCTGGGCCACGGCCTTCAAGGAGAGAGCGTCGAGGCCTTCGGCATCGGCCACGGCGGCGGCCTCCGCGGCGACCGTGTCCGGTGACAGCCCCGCCCTAGGCACGTCCGGCCCCCCGCGCGGTCGCCGCGAGGAAGTCGAGCAGGACCGGGACCGTGACGTCGGGCCGCTGCGCCAGCGGGTAGTGGCCCGCCTCGGGGACCATCAGCAGGTCGGCCCCGAGGCGGTCGCGCATCCACTCCGCCTCGGCCGCGGGGTCGGGCCAGTCGCGGTCCAGTTCGCCCATGACGACCAGCGCGGGCGCGCGCACGTCGTCCAGCCGGGCCGGGACCGGGCGGTAGGCGTTGGCGAAGGTGGCGAGGATGCCGGGGTACCGGTCGCGGGAGCGGAGCCCGGTCCTGATCGCGGCCATGTGGGCCGGGTGGTCGTCGGTCGTGCGTCCGGAGAAGAGCGAGCCGAGGTACCGCGCGGCCATCGCCGGGCCCCAGGGGCGCATCAGCATCGCCTTCAGCGCGAGCGCGGCGGCCCCGCGGACGCCCTCGCCGCGGAGGAAAGCGCCGCTGAGCACGAGGCCGTTCACCAGTTCGGGCCGGGTGGCGGCGATCCAGGCGGCGGCGGTCGCCCCCAGCGAGTTGCCGACCACGGTCGCGGGTGCGCTGAGCTCGCCGATCAGGGCCGCGGCGTCCTCGGCGGTGTCGAGCGTGGTGTGCGAGGCGAAGGTCGTGTCGCTGTCGCCGTGCGAGCGCAGGTCCATGGCGGCGACACGGTACCCCGCCTCGGCGAGCGGCACGGTCAGGTGCCGATAGGTGGCGCGGACGTCTCCCATTCCGGGGACGCACACGACCAGCGGTCCGTCCGTAGGGCCGTACAGGCCATAGGCGATCCGCCCGTCGGGGCGCTGCAGGTACCGCATGAGGGCCTCCTGGCTAATCTCGATAGCTAAAAAGCTAATCGAGTTAGCTTCAGAGGTCAAGGGGGCGGCCCGGCCGGGCCCGCTTGCGACCCCCAGCCGGTCACCGGGCCGCCGGGGGTGCGGGGTGGAGGGCGACGACAAAGGAGGGCGCCCCTTCCGGCAGCGCTGTCGGGCGGCGGGCGTGTGCGTGGTCGGCGTGTTGGGCGGCGACGGCGAGATCGGGGCGGTTCCCGGGCCCCGCTTGCCGGGTGGCGGGTTCTTCGTGGTCCGGGAAGGCGGCGGCCCAGCAGGTACCCCACTTGCGGGCTTCGGCCGGGCGACAGGCACCGGAGTGCAGAGCAGAGGGCGGCGACGACGAAGGTCGGCGGGCCTTCCGGCGGCGTCGTCGGGTGGCGGGCGTGTGCGTGGTCGC
>NZ_ANBH01000246.1 GCF_000341185.1 Nocardiopsis chromatogenes YIM 90109 | reverse complement strand
CCGCGGGCGTGCCCGGCACGATCGGCGGTGCGGTCCCCGGTGCGGCTCCGGAGCGGGTGCGAGCCGGTACGAGCGGGGCCGGGACGGATCCGCGGACGTGCTCGGCCGCACTCGGGGGGGCTCGGCGGGTGCGGCCGAGGTCCAGGTCGCGCGGGCCGAGGAGTTCGTCGCCGTCGACGTCACCGATGGCCGGATCGGCGCGGTGCGCACGATCACCAACAGAGCCGGACTCGGCTACGCCGCGGCCCAACGGCGGAGCCGGTGACGCCCGGCGGTCCGTGCGCTCGCCAGGTTCCTGATCAGGTCCTGGCGGGATCGGTCGATGGGCCGGGGCCGGGAGCCGGGAGTCCGGCCAGGAGGGCGCGGCGGCTGGCCCGGACGTGCTCGCGCATGACCTGTTCGGCGCTATCGCCGTCCTTCTCGATGATCAGCTCGAGTACCAGGTGGTGCTCGCGGTCGGACTGCAGCGGCCGCCCCGGCTGGTCCAGGGAGGTCTTCACCAGCCGGGGGTAGGCCAGTTGGTTCATCAGCGTCTTGTAGTGCGCCTCGAGTTTGCTGTTGTCCGCCCCGGTGATCAGAAGGTCGTGGAACTCCCCGACCAGTTTCGCGTAGTGCTCGCGGTCGTCGCGCGCCACGGCCGCGTCGGCCTCCCTGAGGTTGTTCCGGAGGCGGTCGACCTCGGGGACCCGGCCCCGCTGGGCCAGGAGGCGGGCGGCGGCGCCCTCGAGGAGTTCCTTCATCTCGAAGAGCTCGGTGATCTCGCGCCGGGACGGAGTGGTGACGAAGGTGCCCACCCGTGGCCGGATCTCGACCAGGCCCTCGGTCTGGAGCTGCTTGAACGCCTCGCGGACCGGGGTGCGGCTGACGCCGAACTCGTCGGCCAGAGCGAGCTCCGAGAGTGGCGCGCCCGGGTCGACCTCACCGCCGATGATGCGTGCGCGCATCTCGGCGATGACCTTGGCCTGGATCGACGTGGTGGCCGATCCGCCCGCTTCCTGAGTCACTGGGCTGCTCCTCGATGTCGCGGTCGTATGCCTGATCATCCCAAAGGCGGGAGCGCCCCACCGTCGACGAATCCGCCGGCGCTGTAGACCATCGGGGCATCGTCGGTGACCTCGGCGTGGACCACTCGGCAGATGAACACCGTGTGCGTGCTGGCCTGGAGCCGTTCACGGATCTCGGTCTCCATCCGCGCGGCGCTGCGCGCGATCAGCGGACTTCCGAAGGGGCCGTGCGTCCAGTCGAGTCCGGCGAACTTGTCGTCGGACTTGGCCGCGAAGCGCTGGACCACGTCGAGCTGTGCCGTCGACAGGATGTTGATCGCCATGTGGTCCGTCCTGAACAGGCAGTCGTGGGTGGAGGAGGACCGCTGGACACACACCATGACCGTCGGCGGTTCCAGCGAGATGCTGGAGAAGGCGTTGACCGCCAGGCCCTTCGGGGTGCCGCCGTCCATCGCGGCCACGACGGTGACGCCGGTGACGAAACGCCGGTTGACCTGCTTCATCAGGGCGGTGTCGGGGGTCGCCGGAAGCGTGGGCATAAGGGTGCTCCTTGTCGTGCCGCTGATCAGTCCTGTCCGACGGCGATGATCCCCAGCGCCGAGAGCAGGGCCCGGGGGTCCCAGGTCACGAACTCCTCGGCGATGAGCGCTCCGTCGAAGCGCGCGAAGGTCGCTCCGGCGACCTCGACGCGTCGCCGGGTGGCGGGGACACCCAGGAGTGCGCCCTCATGGGTGCCGGTGCTGTGCCAGCGGACCGCGGCCCGGTCGCCCTCGATGACGACGTCGTCGAGCACGGTGGTCAGGTCGGGGAACGCCGAACGGGTGGCGGCGATCGACGCCTTGAACATGCGCAGGTCCTGGGGGTGCGGTTCCCGGCCGTGGCGGAGGTAGCCGTCGGCGAGCAGTTCGTCGAGCGCGTCGACGTCCCCGTGGTTCCACGCCGCCGCCCAGACCTTCTCGATGTGCGCGCGCCGGGTGTCAGTGTGCGGCATCGGCCTCCGCCTCCTCTTCCGTCTCGGGGGTCGTGTCGGGTGTGCCGGCGGCCCCGCCCCGCCGTTCCGTCGCCAGGTCCTTCCAGAAGGACACCGCGACGCCGGCGATGATCACCAGGAAGGGCAGCGAGGTGATGATCACGGTGTTCTGGAGCGCGTCGAGGCCGTCGGCGAGCATCAGCGTGACCGCGGTGCCGCCGGTGAGGACGCCCCAGAGGACGAGAACGGGGCGGCGCGGGGCGAGTGAGCCGTGGGAGGTCATCGACCCCAGCACGTAGGTGTTGGAGTCCGCGCTGGTCACGAAGAAGATCACCGCGAGCAGGACGGCGACCGCCGAGGTGGCCGTCGGCAGGGGGTACTGCTCGAGCGTCGCGAAGAAGGCGTTCCCGAGGTCGGCCGCGGTCTGGTCGGCGATGTCCCCGCCTCGGAACAGGTCCACGTGGATGGCCGAGCCGCCGAACACCGCGAACCAGGTGAAGAAGGCCAGACTCGGGACAGTCAGGACCCCGGTGATGAACCCGCGGATCGTGCGGCCGCGGGAGATCCGGGCGAGGAAGATGCCGACGAACGCGCCCCACGCCACCCACCAGGCCAGCATGAAATAGGTCCACCACTGCATCCACTCCAGCCCGCCGAAGGCGGTGCCCTGCAGGCTCATCCGGAGGAAGTCGCCGGCCCACACGCCGATCGACTCGATGTAGAGGTTGGCGATGAAGACGGTCGGGCCGACGATCAGCATGAACACGAACATCGCGATCGCCAGGGTGCCGCTGGTGAAACTCAGCATCTTGATGCCCCGGTCGATGCCGCTGACGGCCGACACGGTGAACACCGCGGTGACGGCGGCGACGATGAGCACCTGGGCGACGGAGCCGACGGGGATCCCGAACAGCCGGCCCAGCCCGTTGTTGATCTGGAGCGCCCCCAGCCCCAGGGACGTGGCCGTGCCGAAGAGCGTCGCGAACACCGCGAGCACGTCGATCGCCTTGCCGATCGGGCCGTTGGCCCTGTCGCCCAGGAGCGGGGTGAACAGTTGGCTCACCAGGGGGCGGCGCCCCTTGCGGTAGGTCGAGTAGGCGATCGCAAGGCCGAACACGGCGAAGACGCCCCAGGCGTGCAGGCCCCAGTCGAAGTAGGAGTACTGCAGCGCGCGCACCGCGGCATCGGGGGTGTTCGGCTCGGCGAGGCCGTGGGGCGGTGTCGCCAGGTGCGAGATGGGCTCGGCGACGCCGTAGGAGATCAGGCCGATGCCCATCACGGCGCCGAGGAGCATCGCGAGCCAGGCCGGGGTGGAGAACTCCGGCCTGTCGGAGTCCTTGCCGAGCCGGATGCGGCCCGCGGGGCTGAAGGCGAGGAACACCAGGAAGACGAGGATGCCGAGGGTGACGAGCAGGTAACTCCAACCGAACGACGAGGTGACCCAGTTCAGGGACGACTCCGTGACGCTGTTGAGGTTCTCGGTGAACAGGGTCGCCCAGGCGATGAAGACCGCCGCGACGGCGACCGACGTCCAGAAGACGGAGCCGAGCCTCCCGCCCCCGCCCGGGGGGCCGTTCTCCGGTGCCGCCGCGAGGTCCGGTTCCGGACCCCCGTGTAGCTGTCTGGACATGACACTCCCTGAGTCGGGCCTCGAACCGCACTGCCGTACAAGCCGCTCGCCGGACGGCGCTGGCATACAAGAAACGGTAAGCCACGTCACAGGCCACATGTCAAGCACCACACGGAAATCCACGCCCCGATCGACATCGGCATAGTGATCACGCAGTTCAAAGAGGCTATGAACCCGACCCATCCAACATGGTGGCGATGGCGGCAGACTTATCTTGACTCACACGGCACGGATATCTAACGTTCCTTGCATGCAAGAGATTGGTGGCGCGCCCTCGGTTGAACCGGTCCGCGTCCGCAAACTGGTGACCTACCGCGATGTCGTCGTCACCGAGGCCGAGGTGGCGCCGGACCGGCCGGCGCGGCGCGCCAGCGTCGCCGCCGTCATCCGCAATCCGTGGTTCGGCACGGCGCCGCTCGCCGACCTCCGAGATGAGCAGGAGCGGATCGGTCCCGTGCTGGCCGGACTGCTCTGCGACCGGCTTGTGAACGCGCTCGGCCCGGTGCACGGGATCGAGGCGTTCGGGAAGGCGGCGATCGTCGGCACCGCCGGCGAGATCGAGCACGCCGGAGCGCTCATCCACACGCCCTACTTCGGCAACCTGGTCCGGGAGGCGCTCCACGGCGAGTCGATCATCTGCTTCGCCGACACGCGGGCCGAGGCGGGCGAGTCGTTGGTCGTCCCCCTCTGGCACAAGACGCACGCCGCGACGCGCAGCCACTACCAGACCATCAGCGCACGCGTCCCCGACGCCCCCCGGGCCGACGAGATCGTCGTCATCGCGGCCGCGTCCACCGGCCCACGCCCGCACCCCCGGATCGGAGACCGCAGGACCGACCCGGTCGTCACCGCCGAGATCCTGGAGGGATCACCGTCATGAACATCCGCAAGATCGTCACCGTCGTCGAAGAGGTCCGGGCCGAGGGCGGGCGCGCGGTCAGCCCCCCGGCCACCGTCGCCGTCGTCGCGGCCGTGATCCGGAACCCGTGGGCCGGACAGGGCTTCGTCGAGGATCTCGGCCCGGGGATCGACGCGACCGCATCGGACCTCGGCGCGCTGCTCGCGCCCGCGGTGCTGGAGGAGCTCGGGGCCCCGGCCGAGGCCTACGGCAAGGCCGCGATCGTCGGCCTCGACGGAGAGATCGAGCACGGGTCCGCGCTCATCCACACCCTCGCCTTCGGGGACCACTTCCGCAAGGCCGCGGACGCCACCACGCTCCTTCCCGCGGTCGAGAAGCGCGGCCCGGCCGGGATCGTGTTCGACATCCCGCTCAAGCACGTCACCGACGCGACGATCCGCTCCCACCACCAGACGGTGGAGGTCCGGATCGCCGACGCACCGCACCCGCAGGAGATCGTCGTCGCGCTGGCGGCCGCCGCGCAGGGCCGCCCCCAGCAGCGGCTCGCGGCCTTCTCGACCGAGCAGGACCGGTCATGAGCAAGCCCACCGTCGTGCTCTTGCACGGTGTCGGGCTCGACCACACGATGTGGGAGCCCACCGCCGAGGTGCTGGCCGACCGTTTCACCCTCGTCACACCCGACCTGCTGGGCCACGGGCGGAACAAGCCTGCCGCGGCGGGCACCGCCCTGGAGCACCTGGCGCTCGACGCCGCGGCGGAGATCCCTCCCGGGGCCCACGTCGTCGGCTTCTCCCTCGGCGCACTCGTGGCGCAGTACCTGGCTGTGCACAGGCCGGAACTCGTCGCGTCACTGACCTCGGTGAGCTCGGTGTGCAGGCGCACGCCGGCGGAACGGGAGAAGGTGCTCGAACGGCTCCGCCTGGCGCGCACCGACTTCGAGGCGGCGGTCTCCGCGTCACTGCGCCGGTGGTACGCGGGCACCGGCGTCGGCGCCGAGTGGGTGAGCCGCACCGAAGCGACCCTGCGCGCCAACGACGTGGAGTCCTTCCACAACTGCTACCGCGTGTTCGCGACCGCCGACGCCGAGCTCGGCCCCGACCTGCACCGGATCACCGCACCCGCCGTGGCGGTCACCGGTGGGGACGACCCGGGGTCGACGCCCGAGATGACCCGTCGGCTCGCGGCCGCCCTGCCGAACTGCAGGGCCGCCATCGTGCCCGGAACACGCCACATGCTCCCGGTCCAGCGGCCCGAGGCCGTGGCCGACCACGTCACCGCCCTCATCGGAGACAACGCCCATGCCTGACGTGAAGAAGCTGAGCCATCTCATCGGCGGCGAGCAGGCCGAGCCCGCCTCCGGAGACCACTTCGAGAGCACGAACCCGGCGACGCGCAGACCGCTCTACCGGGCGGCCCGGGGCGGCGCCGCCGACATCGAGCGCGCCGTGGCCGCGGCGAAGCGGACGTTCGAAGACCCGCGCTGGCGCGACCTCAGCCAGACCCGGCGGGGACACCTCCTGCGCCGACTCGGCGACCTCATCGCCGAGAACGCCGAGGAGCTCGCCCGCATGGAGACGCGGGACAACGGCAAGCTGCTGCGCGAGATGCGCGGGCAGCTCGCCGCCCTGCCCGAGTACTACCACTACTACGCCGGTCTGGCCGACAAGATCCACGGCGACGTCGTGCCGACCTCCGACCGGGCGGTACTGAACTACACGAGCCGGGAGCCGCTCGGCGTCGTGGGGGCCATCACCCCGTGGAACTCTCCGCTGACTCTGACCAGCAGCAAGCTGGCTCCCGCGCTCTGTGCCGGGAACACCGTCGTGGTCAAGCCCTCCGAGCACACCTCGGCCTCCGTGCTGCGGCTGGGGGAACTCGCGATCGAGGCGGGCCTGCCCGCCGGTGCGGTCAACGTGGTCACCGGTCTCGGGGCCGAGGCCGGACAGGCGCTCGCCGACCACCGCGACCTCGCGAAGATCTCGTTCACCGGCAGCACCGCGACGGGCTCCCGCATCGCAGCGGCCGCAGCGGGCCGATTCGTCGGCTCGACCCTGGAGCTGGGCGGCAAGTCGCCCAACATCGTGTTCGAGGACGCGGACATCCCGAACGCCGCCATGGGGGTCGTCGCCGGAATCTTCGCCGCAGCGGGCCAGACCTGCATCGCCGGCAGCCGCGTGTTCGCCCATCGTTCGGTCTACGACGAGCTGCTGGAGCGCGTGGCCGAGCGGGCGAAGCGCATCCGCATGGGCGACCCGATGGAGGACACCACCGAGATCGGCCCGCTGGCGTTCGAGGCGCAGCGGGACAAGGTCGCCGGATACGTCGACCTGGGGCGCAGCGAAGGGGCCCACGTCCTCACCGGAGGCCGTCCCTCGGACGGCGGCCTCGGCGGATACTTCTACGAGCCGACCATCCTGGTCGACGTGGACAACGGCATGCGCGTCGTCCGGGAGGAGGTCTTCGGCCCCGTCCTCGCGATCATGCCGTTCGACACCGAGGAGGAGGTCACCCGCCTCGCGAACGACACCGAGTACGGCCTCGCGGCGGGGGTGTGGACCGGCAGCCTGGGGCGGGCCCACCGGATGGCCGCGCGCCTGGACGCGGGGACCGTGTGGGTCAACACCTACCGGGCCATGTCGCCGATGTCCCCGCGCCAGGGCTTCAAGGCCAGTGGAGCCGGTGTCGAGCACGGCACCGAGACCATGAAGGAGTACACGCGGCTCAAGAGCGTCTGGATCAACACCAGCGATGAGCCCGTGGCCGACCCCTTCGTGCTGCGGAGCTGAGATGCCGCAGGTCGACATCGCCCTCGCCGAAGGACGCACCGCGGCTCAGCTCCGGGACCTGATACGCGAAGTGCACGCAGCGGTGGTCCGCACCACCGGAACCAGGCCGGAGTACGTCCGTGTCGTCGTCCGAGAGGTGCCGCGGACGCACTGGGCCACCGGTGACGTGACCCTCGCCGAGATGGATTCCGCGAGCGGGGCCGGCCACAGCGCCGGACGACAGAACGACGGCGCCGTCCCCGGGCGCCCCGCCCACACCGCACATCTGGAGCAGCAGTGAGATTCTCCTTGTTCGCGCACATGGAACGCTGGGACGAGAGCGTGAGCCCTTCCCGGCAGTTCGAGGACCTGACCGAACTCGTGCAGATCGCCGAAGCGGGCGGCTTCAGCACGGTGTGGATCGGCGAGCACCACTCCATGGAGTTCGTCGCCTCTCCCAGCCCCATTCCGCAACTGGCCTACCTGGCGGCACGCACCTCCACCATCCGGCTCGGCGCGGGCACCATCGTCGCCCCGTTCTGGAACCCGATCAGGGCCGCCGGCGAGGCCGCANGGCCGAGCCGAGATCGGCCTGGCGCGGGGCGCCCACCAGTTCGAGTTCGACCGCCTCGCGGGCGGTCTGCCGGCGGGCGACGGCGGACGGTACCTCCGGGAGCTGGTCCCGGCCGTCCGCGCGCTTTGGCAGGGCGACCACGCCCACGACGGGGACATCTGGCAGTTCCCCACCTCCACCAGCGTGCCCAAGCCGGTGCAGCAGCCGACCCCGCCGATGTGGATCGCCGCCCGCGACCCCGCCTCGCACGACTTCGCCGTCGCCAACGGGTGCAACGTGATGGTCACGCCCCTGATGAAGGGGATCGAGGAGGTCGAGAACCTCGTCGACAAGTTCGAGACCGCGGTCGGCGACCACCCCGAGGTACCGAGGCCCGAGCTCATGGTGCTGCGGCACACCCACGTGCACAGCCCTCAGGACCCCGACGGCTGGCGCCCGGCGGCGGAGGCCGTCCAGCGCTACTACCGCACCTTCGACGCCTGGTTCGGCAACGACCGGACGCCGGAGAACGGTTTCCTCGAACCGAGCGCGGTGTCGAAGTTCGAGGGACGCCCGGAGTTCGAGCCGGAGTCCCTGCGGCGGACCGCGATGATCGGCACCCCGGACGAGGTCGTCGAGCGGCTGCGCCGCTATGAGGAGCTGGGCATCGACGAGTACGGCTTCTGGATCGACAACGGCCTGCCGCACGAGGAGAAGCGCCGGTCCCTCGAACTGTTCATCAAGGAGGTCGCGCCCGCCTTTGCGTAGGCACCGCGGCACCGGCCGGGCGTCGGTTCGGACACTGGACCGCACGCCCGGCCCTGGTCGCAGAAGGTCGCATCTACGCTGAGACGACACCGGGGCCGGTCCCTGCCTCCGGGGCCTGGCGGTAGCGGGCCGGGTCCTCGTCGCACTCGGCGGCCCTCTCCTCGGCCGTCCGCCGCACCACGCCGTCCGTTCCGCCCTCCTGCCGGGGTTCGGCGATCACTCGCACGATGTGCAGGATGTGTGGCAACGGCCGACGAGACAGGGAGCGTCCAACGTGCCGGACCGATTCCTCACCGATGCCGCCATGGACTACACCGCGATCTACGGGCGCGGTGCCGGGTGTTGTGGTGACGAGGATTTCGCGCTCTACAGGTTCCTGTGCTGCGGAGGTGTACGCCTCGTCTGCTACGAGGACGACACCGTGTATCTCGACCCCCGCGACCTCAGTCGCCAGGGCTCCTCCTCCGTGTCGTCACAGACCGAGTCCGAGTGCCCGCTGTGCGGCGTGCCGGTGTCCGTAGGTCAGCCGTACACGGCCTGGGCGACCTGGGGCGAAGCAGCGGCGAGCCCGTGGGCGTGGACCATCCGCCCGGACGCTTGGCCGCGGCCCCTCCGCTGACAGGCCCCCTCGGACACCGACCTTCGGCACATGCTGTGGAGGTCCGGTTCGATTCGGGCCTCCATCTCGTGTTCTCAGCGGATGCCGCGCCACCGCACCGCTGCGAAGAGGGCGGCGACGGTCACGAAGGAGACGGCCAGCAGGTAGTAGCCGGGTGACTCCTGTCGGCCCGTGGTGGCCACCAGCGCGGCCGCGATCGTCGGGGTGAACCCCCCGAACACCGCAACGGTGGTGTTGTAGCTGAACGACAGGCCGGTGGCACGCGCTCGGACCGGGAAGGCGTCGGCCATCACCGAGGGCAGTGCCCCGAAGTACACCGCCTTCAGCAGGCCCAGGACGACCATCACGGCCACCAGCACACCGAAGGTGCGGGCCGCGGTGAGCCACAGGAACAGCGGGACGACCGAGGCCCCGATCAGCAGGGCGGCGGGAAGCATGATCCTGACGCGGCCGACCATGTCGCCGGCCTGGCCGACGAGCGGTGTGACGAAGGTGAGGATCGCGCCGGTGATCACCAGGGCCAGGAACGAGGAGGAGGGGGAGAGGCCCAGCTCGCTGATGCCGAACGTCGGCAGGTACTGCAGGATGAAATTCAGCGCGGTGGACACCACGAGCACACCGCCCGCGATCAGCAGCCCGCCCCACTGGTACCGGAACAACCCACCGAGCTGGGAGGACACCCGCTTCGCGCCGTCGTCGGGGTCGGCCATCGCCGGGGAGTCGTCGACATGGCGGCGGATGTAGTAGCCGACCGGCCCCACGAGCAGGCCGAAGGCGAAGGGGATGCGCCACCCCCACGCCGTCATGTCCGCCTCCGACAGCAGCGCGGTCAGCCCGGCGGCGAACCCCGCCGCGAGGAGCGTCGCCATGCCCTGGCTGGCGAACTGGAAGCTGCCGAGGAAGCCGCGCCGTCGGCCGTTCTGCTCGACGAGCAGCGATGTGGCCGCGCCGAACTCGCCACCGGCCGCGAACCCCTGGACGAGGCGTGCCGCCACGATGCCCAGCGGCGCGAACAGGCCGATGGTGTCGTAGCCGGGCATGACGACGATCATGCCGGTCCCCACGACCATCAGCCGGATGCTCAGGACCAGGGCCTTCTTGCGCCCCCGACGGTCGGCGTAGGAGCCCAGCAGCAGCCCGCCCAGGGGACGGATCAGGTAGGTGACGCCGAACACGCCGAAGGCCTGCACGAGCTGGACGCCGGGGTCGGCGTCGGGGAAGAAGACGCGGCCGATGTAGATGGCGAGCATCGCATAGATCGCGATGTCGAACCATTCCAGGGCGTTTCCGATGGTGGCCGCCGCGATCACGCGGACCGGTCGCGTGGCGGGCGCCGGGACGCTGGAGTCCGGCGACGGGGACGGGGGCGCGGCGGGCGACATGGTTCTCCCAAGGACGGGGGGCGGGGGTCAGCGTGGGACGGGTGTCGTGGGCGAGCCGGCCGTCGGCGTCATTGCGGGGACGCCGGCGGGGGCGGCGCACTCCCTTCGTCCGCCGCCCCCAGGTCGTGGAACAGTCCCGCGGCCATCTCCAGGCCCTGGCGGGCCACGCTCACCAGCAGGTGTTCGTCGGGTGCGTGCTGTCGGCAGCCGGGGTAGGAGTGCGGCATCCAGATCGTGGGCACCCGCAGGATGTCGGTGAACACGTGGTTGGGCAGGGAGCCGCCGATGTTGGGCAGGACGGTCACGGGCCCGCCGACACTGCGTTCCAGCGAGGCGGCCGCCCAGTGCACCCACGGGTGGTCGGGGTCGGTGCGGCTGGCGGGGAACGTCTGGGGGATGCGCACGCCGACCATGGGGTAGCCCTGGGCGTCGAGATGGGCGCGCAGGGACCGGGCCATGCCGTCGAGGTCGGTACCGACCACGAACCGCAGTTGGAGCACGGCGCGGGCACGGCCGGGGATCGCGTTGACCGGGGCGGCGGCGTTCCCGGCGTCGAGCGCGATGACCTCCACCGTGTTCCACCCGTACAGCCGTTCGGCCGGTGTGAGCGCGGGGTCGGCCCAGGCGGTGTCGATCGCCTCCCCGTCCGGGCACGCGGCGATGTGGACCCGGGACAGTGCGGTGCGGACCGAGTCCGGCAGGCGCTCGGGGAGCAGCGCGGGGCAGGTGATGCCGCCGTGCCCGTCGACCAGCGTGCCGACGGCACCGGTGAGGGTGGTGGCGGCGTTGCGCAGCACCCCGCCCCAGTTGCCCGAATGGTGGTCGGCGGGACGGAGGTCCGCGTCGAGCTCGATGGTGGCCCCGCCGCGCGCGCCGAGGAACAGGGTGGGGGTCGAGGCGGTGAGCCGGGGGCCGTCCGAGGCGATCAGCACGTCGGCCCGGAGCTCGTCCCGGTGGGCGCGGACGAACTCGGCCAGGCCCGGCGAGCCGATCTCTTCGCCCGTCTCGAAGAGCATCGTGAGGTTGAACCCCAGGCGCCCCCGTACGGCCAGAACCGCCCGGAGCGCGGCGAGGTTGATCAGGTGCTGGCCCTTGTTGTCGGCCGTGCCCCGGCCGTACCAGCGGTCCCCGACGGCGGTGAGGGTCCACGGGTCCCGGCCGTCGCCCCACCGGCCCGCCTGGCCGTCGACGACGTCGGCGTGCCCGTAGCACACCACGGTGGGCCGCTGCTCGTCTTCGACGCGGGTGGCGATGAGGAACGGGCCGCCGACGCCGACGGGGTTGGCGGCGAGGGTGACCGTGCACCCCAGCTCTTCGAGGATCGGCCCCAGCGCGTCGCACAGGTATGCCTTCAACGCAACGCCGCCTTCGGGGCGTCGGCTTTCCGTGGGGTAGGCGACGAGTCCCGAGAGCTCGGCGAAGAACGCCCCGGAGTCGAGGTACTCCCTGGCCGCTGCGGTGGCGGTGGTGCGGTCCAAATCCATTGCCCCTGGTCGTGCTGCAGGTGTGCCAGGAGACTAACCGCGGGCGTACAGTGATGACCATTGCCGATTTTCGGCGCCTGCCTTGCAGTCGACGCAACGATGCCGGTGGTTCACGGTGCCCCTCGTCCCCGCCGCCCTGCGCTACTTCCGTGAGGTCGCCCAGACCGGTTCGATCACCGTCGCAGCGGACAACCACCACATCACGCCCTCCTCCATCAGCCGGCAGATCGCCAAGCTGGAGTCGGAGATCGGACGGCCGCTGTTCCACCGGCACCCCCGGGGGATGACACTCACCGAGGCCGGTCGCCGACTGCTGGCCCACGTCCACCGCAGCGAACTGGACGCCTCGGCGCTGTTGGCCGAGCTGCGCGCCCTGGACCCCGCCGGGTTCCGCAGGATCGCCGTCGCCTGCACCGAAGGCTTCGCGCATTCCGTGGTGCCGCAGGCGATGTCCCAGCTGCGGCGGATCCACCCCGCGGTCACCTTCCGCCTCGACGTCACCGGCCGCGAGGAGGCGACCCGCCGCGTGGCCGAAGGGGACGCCGACGTGGCCGCCACCTTCGCCCTCGGACGGCAGGAGGACGTGTGCGTCGACCACTCGGCCGTGGTGCCCACCTTCGCCGCGGTGCGGGGGGACCACCCCCTGGCCCGCCGACCCCGGGTCGGCTTCGCGGAACTGTGCGGCCACCCGCTCGCCCTGTCGGCCGAGGGCGCCAGCCAGCGCGAGCTGTTCGACATCGCCGCGCGCATCGAACGGGTGGAGGCCACCGTCGTCCTGGAGTGCGACCGGTTGGCCCCGGTCTACGCGTTCGTCCGCTCCGGCGGAGGAGTGGCCCTGGTCAGCGGTCTGGGAATGGACGGTGATCCGGACGGTGACCTGGTCCACGTCCCGCTGACCCACCCCGTCTTCGACCAGCGCCGCGCCCAGATCCAGACGATGATCGGCCGCCACAGGAGTCCTGCGGTGGCCGACTTCATCAACCTCCTGGTCGCCCGGCTTCCCCATGGGGGTGCTGACGGCACCGAGCCGGGGCCCGGTTCACGCCCTACGGACCCGCGCTGACGGGAGACCGGGCCGCGGGCGGCGGCGCGCCTGCGCCGCGAGGCGGAGGGCAGGGGGCACGATTGACACGGAAGGCGCAGGTCACGGCGGACGAGCAGGCGGCGGACGCCGGCCTCGCGCCGCCGTGCGGACGGCCGCATTGAGCAGGAGCCCGGCCGCCCGGTGTTCGAGCTCCCGCTGGTTCCGGACCGCCCCGGGCGGCCTTCGGACGGTGATCCACCCCACTCAATAATCTCCACACTGGGAAATATCTGCCTAGCAAGATACTGTTCTCTCAGGCAAATGGTCCGCTGGACGCGGGCCCGCAACCGGGAGGGACCCCACCCCATGAAGCTCGTCTACGCCTTCGACGCCTACTGCGGATGGTCGTACGGTTTCGCCCCCACCCTGGCCGAGGTCGTCCGGCGCCACCCCGGCCTGGAGGTGGAGGTGGTCTCCGGCGGCCTGTTCACCGGCTCGCGCCGCGTACCGATCAGGGAGTTCGGATACGTCCAGGCCGCCAACGCCAGGATCACCGAGCTGACCGGGGTGCCGTTCGGCGACGGTTACGCCCGGCTGATCGCGGACGGCTCGTTCGTCATGGACTCCGAGGCCGCCGCCCGGGGCGTGGCGGCGCTGAGGCGGATCGCGCCCGACCGCGCCGTGGAACTGGTCGCCGCGGTGCAGCGCGCGTTCTACATGGACGGCATGAGCCTGTCCGACCCGGCGACCTACCGCACGGTCGCCGAGGCGGCCGGCCTGGACGCGGACGCCGTCGTCGACGCGCTCTCCGCACCGGAGTCGAAGGCCGCCGCCGAGGCCGACTTCGCACGGTCGGCCGCACTGGGGGTCGACGCCTACCCCACCCTCCTGGCCCTCGACGGCGGTCGCGCGACGCGGCTCGCCGTCGGCCGCGCCGACGCCGACGAGATCGACCGGCGCCTTGAGGCCCTGTCCACCGCGTCCTGACGCCCCTCCCCCTGCCCGACTCCGCTCCACCCGTCCATCCCAGTCACACACGGAAGGCACAGCCATGAGCACGCTCGACTACCGGGTCTTCGACCTGACCTTCCCGGCCGGCTCCAAGAACAAGACGGCCACCCTGATCACCGGCGAGGAGCAGGCGTTCCTGGTCGACGCCGGGTTCACCCGCGCCGACGGCCACCGCCTGGCCGCCGAGATCCTCGACTCCGGAAAGAAGCTGACCACGGTCTTCATCAGCCACGGCGACCCCGACTTCTACTGGGGCGCCGAGGTGGTCGCCGACGCCTTCCCCGAGGCCGAGATCGTCGCCACCCCGCCGGTGATCGAGCACATCGCGAAGTCCTACGAAGGCAAGCTCAAGGCGTGGGAGGCCGTGGGGGCGAACCGCCCGACCCGCCTGGTCGAGATGGCCGAGCTGACCGGCGACATCGCCTTCGAGGGGCACGTGTTCCAGCTCAAGGGCGGCCGCCCGGGTCTGGACGACCGCCACTACCTCTGGCAGCCCGAGCAGCGGGCGATCGTCGGCGGCGTACTGCTCTTCCAGAACGAGCACGTCTGGGTCGCCGACACCGCCACGCCCCAGGAGCGCGCCGAGTGGATCGAGGTGCTCGACGAGATGTCGGCCCTGGAGCCCGCATTCGCCGTCCCCGGCCACCGGCTGCCGACCGACACCCTCGACGCGAGCCCCATCGCCTACACCCGCGACTACCTCACCGCCTTCGAGGCCGAACTCGGCAAGGCCGACAGCGGCGAGGCGCTGACCGATGCGATGGTCGGCCTCTACCCGGACGCGGGGATGCTCATCGCGGCCCAGCTCGGCGCCAAGGTCGCCAAGGGAGAGATGTCCTGGGGCTGACCGCTTCCGTCCCGCGGTCCGGTGCCGGGCCCCGGAAGCACCGGCACCGGACCGCCGCCCCGCCCGTTCGCATTCGCAGCCGCACTCGACCCGAAAGGCCTCTGCCATGACCGAATCCGGCGACCTCCAGAACTCCACCGCCCCTGCCGACGTGGTGCGGCGCCAGTACATCGCCTCCGCCAACCGCGACCTGGAGGCCCTGCGGGCCACACTGGCCGTGGACGTCGAGTGGACCGAGATGGCGGGCTTCCCCCTGGCCGGCACCTACCGCACCCCGGAAGGCGTCACCTCCGCCGTGATGGAACGGCTGAGCGAGGAGTGGGACGACTGGACGGCCCACGACGACACCTACGTCGTCGACGGCGAGAACGTCGTGGTCCTGGCCCGCTACACGGCCACCAACAAGGCCACCGGCAAGGACCTCGACGTGCGCGTCGCCCACCACTTCACCGTCCGCGGCGGGCGCATCGTGCGCTTCGAACAGTTCGTGGACACCGCCAAGGTCCGCGAGGCCATGGCGGAGTGAACCGGGGCCGGGCGCGCCGTGCCCCTGGCCGAGCGGGATAGCCGTCCGGCGCGTCCAGCACCAGCAGGCGGTGTCCCGTCCGCACCCCCGTCTTCTGCGCGAGCGTGCGTCCCATCGTCGATGCCCCCTATGCGTGGCCTGCTTCCACCGCCCCGGCCGTAGACCGGGGGTCCGACCCTTCTCCGGAGGCGCACCGGTGCCGGTGCTCCCCCGCCCGGTGGCGGCGGTTGGCCTCGATGACCTCGTCCAGCGAGTCCCTGGTCCGCAGGAGATCGGCGATGTGGGCGTCCAAGCGCTCCCGCTCCGCGACCAGCAGCTCCCATGCCTCGTCGGTGTGCCGCGCGCTCGGCGCGTCGACGCACGGGAGCAGTTCGGCGATGGCGCGGCTGGACAGCCCGGCCGCGAACAGCCGCCGCAGGAACCGCACCCGGTCCACACTGCCCTCGGCGTAGTGCCGCTGCCCGCTCGGGCTGCGCTCGCTGGTGAGCAGCCCCTGCTCCTCGTAGTAGCGCAGCGACCGGACGCTCGCGCCCGAC
Organism: Nocardiopsis chromatogenes YIM 90109; assembly: GCF_000341185.1. Classification (GTDB taxonomy): domain Bacteria; phylum Actinomycetota; class Actinomycetes; order Streptosporangiales; family Streptosporangiaceae; genus Nocardiopsis_A; species Nocardiopsis_A chromatogenes. Next base: position 55,415 of record NZ_ANBH01000246.1, on the reverse strand, counting down.
CGCTCGGACAGCTCACCGATCCGCATTCGCCCTCCCGCGGGCCGCCGCCGTGACCCCGGCCACAGCACGCCCCTCACCCTTGCCCCTCACATCAATGTCAGCTTTTAGCGTACCGGCATGACCGAAACGAGAACCAGCGACCGTACCGCCACCCTGTTCGACGCCTCCTCCCTCGGCGGCCTGCGCCTGCCGAACCGCGTCGTCATGGCGCCCATGACGCGGGTCCGCTCCGAGGACCGCGGCCTGGCCACCGCCTCCATGGCGGCCTACTACGCCCAGCGCGCCTCCGCCGGGCTGATCGTGTCCGAGGGGATCCAGCCCAACCGGGTCGGCCAGTCCAATCCGGGAACGCCCGGCCTGCACACCGACGAGCAGACCGCCTCGTGGCGGCAGGTCACCTCCGCCGTCCACACCAACGGCGGCCGGATCTTCGCCCAGATCATGCACGGCGGGCGGATCAGCCACCCCGATACGACCGGGATGCGGCCCGTGGGGCCGTCGGCGGTCGCCGCCCGCGACGCCCGGGTGTTCACCCCCGGCGGCCTCCGGCCCGCCCCGGTCCCGCGCGCGCTGAGCACCGAGGAGGCCGCGGCCGAGGCGCTCTCCTATGCCGCCGCGGCCGAACGCGCGATCGACGCCGGGTTCGACGGCGTGGAGCTGCACGGCGCGAACGGCTACCTGATCGGCCAGTTCCTCTCCTCCAACGCCAACCTGCGCACCGACGCCTACGGCGGCTCGGTCGAAGGCCGGATCCGGTTCGCCGTCGAGGCCGTGGCCGCGACGGTCGAGGCGGTCGGCGCCGAGCGGGTCGGCATCCGCCTCTCCCCCGGGGCCGGGATCTGGGACGCGATCGACGAGGACGTCCCCGGGCTCTACGGCGCCCTGCTCGCCGCGCTGGCGCCGATCGGCCCCGCCTACGTCCACCTGGAGGCCACGGCCGACGAGCCGACGCTGCTGGGCCTGCGCCGCGCGTGGCCGGGCACGCTGATCGTGAACCCGTCGGACCCGCAGAGCCCCGTACCGGCGGACCGGAAGGCGGCCGAGCACTGGCTCGACCTGGGCGCCGACCTGGTCTCCTTCGGTCGCGCGTTCATCGCCAACCCGGACCTGGTCGAACGCCTGCGCGCCGACCTGCCCCTGGAGGAGGCCGACCGGTCCTTCTACTACCAGGGCGGCGACACCGGCTACCTCACCTATCCCCCGTTCCGCTACTGACCGGGAAGGCGTCCGGGCGGCCGCAGAAAAGCTCCGGTGGCCGTACCAGATATTCCGACGAGCCGCGGACACCATTTTTCGGCCGGAAAAATTGAAACCGCAGACCGCTTTGTCGTGCCCCGCTGCGGTGTTAGCGTTGAAGCCGGTTGCGGCCATGGTTCCCAAAGACTTCGGCGCCTCAGGCGAGCTCTTGGAGCGCTGTGCGGTATTCGGTTTTCCGGACGGGTAATCATTGCGGCGACTCCGGCCCCGCGAGGTGCGGGCGCCGGACACCACCCTGAAGGAGAAGTATTTTGGCTACTGGCACCGTCAAGTGGTTCAACGCGGAAAAGGGCTTCGGCTTCATCGAGCAGGAGGACGGCGGCTCCGACGTCTTCGCCCACTACTCGAACATCAACGCCACCGGCTTCCGCGAGCTGCTTGAAGGCCAGAAGGTGACCTTCGACGTCACCCAGGGCCAGAAGGGCCTGCAGGCGGAGAACATCGTTACCGCCTAAAGAACGCGGACGTCCGGCGGGCCGCGGTCCGCACCTGGGAGGTGCGGACCGCGGCCCGCCGCATCACGGCCCCATCCGACCGCCCGGCCGGCTACCCGTCGCGCTCGGCGCTCATCTCCGCGTTGATGCGCTGCGCCTCCTCGAGCTGGTCCTCCAGGACGACGATCCGGCAGGCGGCCTCCAACGGCGTACCGCCGTCGACCAGCTCGCGGACGCGTGCCGCGATGCGCAGCTGGTAGCGGGAATACCGGCGGTGCCCACCGGAGGAGCGCAGAGGCGCGATCACCTTGGTCTTGTCCAGGCTGCGGAGGAAACCGGGGGTCGTGCCCAGCATCTCGGCCGCTCGCCCCATGCTGTATGCGGGATAGTCCTCATCGTCGAACTTGCTGTCGATGTCTCGTGCTTCTCGACTCACTGCATCCTCTGCAAACCGAGGCCCACGACGCCTGGGCACCGCCGTCTCGGAGGCGGACCGGCAGCGCCGCCGACATGGTGCCCACCGCGCGCTCGCGCCGGACTCGCCCCCTCTCGTGCCCGTCTGCCAGGTGTTCAGGGTACTAAAGCAGGAGGCAGGGGGCTTCCTCTCCGACGTGCGAGATACCCTCGGGCGGTACCAGGACGTGCTCGGCGAGGGGGCGGCGATGGAACTCGGCGAGGAGCAGCAGGACCACTGGACGCGGGTCTACTCCCGCAACCCGCACATGTACGGCAGCGAGCCCTCGGCGGTCGCCCGGCACGCGGCCGACGTGTTCGCCGGGCGCGGCGCCCGCTCCGTGGCCGAGCTGGGCGCCGGGCACGGCCGCGACGCGCTCTGGCTCGCCGGACAGGGTCTGCAGGTGGCCGCCACCGACTTCAGCGCCACCGGCCTGGAGCAGCTCCGGGCCGCCGCCGACGAGCGCGGCCTCGGCGGATCGGTGCATCCCCTCGTGCATGACGCGCGCGACCCCCTGCCCTTCGCCGACGCCTCCCTGGACGGGGCCATGGCGCACATGCTCCTGTGCATGGCGCTGAGCACCGAGCGCATCCGCGCACTCGTGCAGGAGGTGCGCCGGACCCTCAGGCCCGGCGGCGCCTTCGTCTATTCGGTCCGCCACACCGGCGACGCCCACTACGGCCAGGGTGTCTCCCACGGCGACGACATCTACGAGCACGGGGGCTTCGCGGTGCACTTCTTCGACCGGGCCCTGGTCGACACGCTGGCCGACGGCTGGGAACTGCAGGAGGTCCACGCCTTCGAGGAGGGCGAGCTGCCCCGGCGGCTGTGGCGGGTCACCCAGGTCAAGAGGTGACGGCCGTCGACGAGCGCGGCCCCGGGGTCAGCCCGCGCAGCAGGAGAGCCCGGCGACGTCGGTGGTGAAGGTCCGGGCGGCGGGCCTGCGCGACTCGGCGGCGGAGACCTCGGGCCGCTCGCCCGGGGCGAGCCGGGCGAGCTCCGGGCCGACGGCGTTGCCGCCCGCCGCGCCCGCGTGGCGGCTCCGCCGCCGCTCCCCTCCGAATCCCCGACCGCAGGGGAACCCGCCTCCTCCCGGTGCCGTCCGAGAAGTCTCAGACGACCTCACGCGAGGAGCACCCGTGCCTTTGGACCCGATCACCGACGACGACCGACGCACGCTGCGGGAACTGGCCGAGCGGTGGAACACACGGGCCGCCACCCCCGACCGGGCGGCCGTCGAGGACGGCTTCGCCCGCCTCTACCGGGAGCAGGGCATGGAGCCGCCGCTGATCGTGTGGTTCGACTCGCCCATGGCGGGCATGGTCGCCGCCTACACGCTGGCCTTCGGCGGCAAGGAGCTCGAACGTGCCGACAGCCCCGCCGCCGGGGAGTGGGCCCGCCGCAGCACGCCCCTCCCGTCCGAAGAGACCTCGTCGCCGCACCCGCTCGCGGGGGTGATCCGCGTCGGCCGCCTCCTTCCGGAGGACACCCCCCAAGGGCTGATGGCCGCCCTCCACGTCGCCGCCGGGGACCTGGTCCCCAGCCCGGCGTGGGCGGGCTACTGGGTGCTGAAGCAGGCCCAGATCCAGGCCCGGTACCCGGCCGACCCGGAGTTCTCCGACCGCGTCCGGGAGACGGCCGTGGCCGCGCTCACCGACGCCCTCCTGCCCGCCGACCCGCGGGCGGAGGCCGGGGCCGTTCTCGCCCGGACCCCCGACGACGAGGACCGGTGGGGGAAGGTCGTCAGGGGCGTGCGCCACCCGAACGACCCGGCGGCGGTGCTGACGGCGCTGCTGCTCGGGGCGCCGGGCCGTGAGGGCGGCTCCCTGGAGGACCACCCCCTTCTGGCCATCGCCCCCGGTCTGGGCCCATGGTGGGCCTTCGACGGGGTACTGCTGGCCACCGACCCGCCCGTGGAGGTCCACACCGACGCCCGCGGACGCCTCCACCGCGCGGACGGGCCCGCGGTGCGCTTCGCCGACGGGTTCGGCGTCCACCTGTGGCACGCGCACCAGATGCCGCCGAGCGCGATCGTGCCCGGGTGGACGGCGGAGGACATCGCCTTCGCGCCGGACGAGGAGATCCGGCGGCGCGCGGAGGCCGAGCTCGGCCCGGGCACGGTCCGGCACGACGCGGGCGACGTGCGCCGGTGCGCCGCCGAGCGCCTCGGCTGGGCGCGGATGGTGCGCGACCTGGGCCTGGAGCCGGTGGCGGGGCCCACCGCCGACCCGGACGAGCCCGCGTCCTCACTCGCCCTGTACGACCTTCCCGAGCCGCTGTTCGGCCGCCCGGCCCGGGTGGTCGTCCGGTCCGGCGGGCCGGGCGACGGCGAGGCCCTCCTCGTCCCCGCCGACGCCGACGACCCGGTGGCCGCGGCGTCCTGGCTGACCGGCCCGGACGAGGAGCCCTGGGCGCTCGGCGACGAGGTCTCCGTCCTCGACATGGAGCCGGACGACGACATCGAGCACGTGGAGGAGGTGCACCTGATCGGCGGGCAGCCGCTGGAGCCCTTCGCGAGCGAGGGCGCGGGCGGCACCTACTACCTGTGCGGCCGGGGTCCGCGGCGGCCGGTCCTGTTCGCCGACTCCGAGGGCGGGGCCCGGGTGCTGGGCCGCGACCTGAAGGAGGCCCTGGAACTGCTCGCCGCCGAAGCGCTCGACGACTACCGGGAGGACGAGGAGGCCGGGGAGGAGATCGCGGCCGTCGAGGACCTCATCGAGGAGCTGAGGCTCACCCCGCCGTCCACCCCCGAGGAGTACGGGGCCCGGGTCGCCTCCGCCCGCGCGATGAGCACCGCGCTGACCCTGATCATGACCGAGGAGGGCAACGCCTACGAGTACCGGGACGACACGGACTGACCCGCCGCCCGGCCCGGGCCCCGGGCCGTCCGCCGGGGCGCGGTTGACGGCGCCCCGGCGGCATGGTGGCATCAGTCCATGCTGATCTCTTCCGGCGCGCCCCTCGGAGAACGGGCCACCGCCCTGCTCGGGGACCCGCTGCGGGCGCGGATCGTGGCGCTACTCGCCGACGAGCAGCTGTGCACCTGCCACCTCATCGAGGAGACCGGCGCCCGGCAGCCGACCGTCAGCCACCACCTGAAGATCCTGCGCGAGGCGGGGCTCGTGGAGACGGAGCCGCGCGGGCGCTACACCTACTACCGGCTGCGCGCCGAGGCCGTCGCCGCCCTGGCCGGGGAGCTGAGCGACCTCGCCGCCCGCGCGGAGGGGGCCCAGGGGCGTTACCGCCCCTGCTGAGCGCCGTCCTCCCCGGCCACCCCCAGTTCGGCCATCAGGGTCTCGACCCGCGCGCGGATGTCGTCGCGCACCCTGCGCACCGCCTCCACCGGCTGCCCGGCCGGGTCGTCGAGCTTCCAGTCGAGGTAGCGCTTGCCGGGGAAGACGGGGCAGGCGTCCCCGCACCCCATGGTGATCACCACATCGCTGGCCTGGACCGCGCCCGGGGTGAGGACCTTGGGCCGCTCGGCGGTGATGTCGATGCCGACTTCGGCCATGGCCTCGACGGCGGCGGGGTTGACGGCCTCGGCCGGTTCGGAGCCCGCGGACCGCACCTCGACGCGGTCGCCCGCGAGGTGGGCCAGCAGTCCGGCCGCCATCTGGGAGCGCCCGGCGTTGTGCACGCAGACGAAAAGGACGCTAGGGGTGTCCGACACGGTGCTGCCCTCTCTGTGGGACGTCGCGGTCGCACGGGCCGAATCCATCGACCCGAGTTGATATCAGCCTACGTCGATGTATCGTGGCCTGGCGAACCCGCACCGCACCGTTCCCGGAGGAGACGCCATGGCCCGCCCCGAGGCCCACACGCCCGCGCCGCAGGCCCCGGCCCCTGCGCCCGAGGCGGCGCGGCTGTCCACGCTCGACCGGTTCCTTCCGCTCTGGATCGGCCTGGCCATGGCCGCCGGGCTCCTCCTCGGCCGCTGGGTGCCGGGCCTGCAGGGCGCCCTGGACGCGGTCAAGGTCCAGGGCATCTCGGTGCCCATCGCCCTGGGCCTCCTGGTCATGATGTACCCCGTCCTGGCCAAGGTCCGCTACGACCGGCTCGGCTCGGTCACCGGCGACAGGCGCCTGCTCGCCTCCTCCATCGTGCTCAACTGGGTGATCGGCCCGGCCCTGATGTTCGCCCTGGCCTGGCTCCTGCTGCCGGACCTGCCCGAGTTCCGCACCGGCCTGATCATCGTCGGACTGGCCCGCTGCATCGCCATGGTCGTCATCTGGAACGACCTGGCCTGCGGCGACCGCGAGGCCGCCGCCGTCCTGGTGGCCCTCAACTCGGTGTTCCAGGTGCTGGCCTTCGGTGTGCTCGGCTGGTTCTACCTGTCGGTCCTTCCCGGATGGCTCGGCCTGCCCACCAGCGGCATCGACGTCTCCGGCTGGGAGATCGCCGCCATGGTGCTCGTCTTCCTCGGCGTCCCGCTACTGGCCGGGTACCTCACCCGCACCTTCGGCGAGCGCGCCAAGGGCCGCGCCTGGTACGAGGACCGGTTCCTGCCCCGCGTCGGCCCGCTGGCCCTGTACGGGCTGCTGTTCACCATCGTGATGCTCTTCGCCCTGCAGGGCGAGGCCATCACCTCGGCCCCGCTGGACGTGGCCCGCATCGCGGTGCCGCTGCTGGTCTACTTCGTGCTCATGTGGGGCGTGTCCATGGTGTTCGGCCGCGCGGTCGGGCTGGCCTACGACCGCTCGGCCACCTTGGCCTTCACCGCCGCGGGCAACAACTTCGAGCTGGCGATCGCGGTGGCGATCGGCGTGTTCGGCGTGGCCTCGGGCCAGGCCCTGGCCGGGGTCGTGGGCCCGCTCATCGAGGTGCCCGTCCTGGTCGGGCTGGTGTACGTGTCCCTGTGGGCGCGCCGGTTCTTCCCCTCACCGACCGGGGCCGCCGCCTCCTGACACCGCGACCGCCACCGGTCACCGCACGCCGAGCCGCCGCAGCACGGAGCGGGCGTCACGGCCCACCCTGCGCAGGGTGGCCGAGGAGAAGCTGCGCTGGAACTCCAGGCCCACGTCCCCCAGCCCCGGCACCGCGGTGGAGACCCCGCCACGGTGCAGCGGCGTCCCGTCGGCCGCCAGCGCGCCGGTCCCCTCCAGGTAGTCCAGGGCGGGGCGGTAGCCGGTGGCCAGGAGGACGGTGTCGATCCGCTCGACCTCGCCGTCGGCCCATACCGCCTTGTCCCCCTCCAGGCGGTCGAACACCGCGCGCCGGTCGGGGTTGCCGGTGGCGAACGCGGCGCGGTAGCGGCCGTCGTCGTTCACCTGTGTCGGCCCCTTCTCCCACACGCGCCGCAGGGGCGCGGCGTCCAGGCCGCTGCGGACGAACCACCAGTGGATGTCGCGCCCCAGCGGTCGCTGGGACGCCCAGGCCACGGGCGCCCGGGTCGCCAGGGTCACCCGGGCGGTACGGGCCAGCTCGGCGGCGATCTGCACCCCGGAGTTGCCGCCGCCCACGACCACGATCCGCTGCCCGGCGAACGGCCGGGGCGACCGGTGGTCGGCGGTGCGCAGCACGGCCCCGGTGAAGCCGTCGAGGCCGGGCAGGTCCGGACGGCGGGGGCGGCCGAAGGCGCCGGTCGCCGCGATGGCCGCACGGAGCGCTCCCCTGCGGCGGTGGCCGCCGCCAGGCCGTCGCCGGTGGGCTCCAGCGCGGTGACGGCCCGGCCGCAGCGGATGTCGGCCTCCAGGTCCTCGGCGTAGGCGCGCAGGTAGCCCACGACCTCGTCGCGCAGCGGGTAGTGGTCGGGCTCCCCGGGAAAAGGGCGCCCCGGCAGTGGGGAGAACCGTGCCGGGGAGAACAGGGTCAGGCTGTCGTCATAGTGCGGCCACGCCCCGCCCGGGCCGTGGCGAGTCCGGCCTGGCCGGCGCCGATGATCAGCAGGGGGACACGGGTCATCGAAGCTCCTCGGGAAACGAAGGATGCGAATGAGGGAAGGGCGGGGCGGGTCAGGCGCGCGCCGCGCGGCCTCGCGGGCCGGTCGCCGCCGCCGCGGCCGCGCCCAGCGCGCCGACTCCGGCGACGGCGGCGAACATGGCGGGGTAGCCGCCCAGGGGTACGGCCAGCGCCGCCCCGGCCCACGGGGCCAGCGCGACGGCCAGCATGACCGGGGTGTGCAGGACCCCGTTGAGTACGGCGTAGCGCTCGGTGCCCCACCGGTCGGCCACCGCCGTGGCCTGGAGCAGGGTCAGCACGCCCCGCGCCGCCCCGGCCGTCAGCGCGATCGCCGCGAGCAGCGCGGTCGGCCCGGAGACCAGGGCGAACAGGCCGGTGGTGGCGGCGCAGACGGCGAGCACGGCGACCGACCGGGCCACCGGCGCGGTCCGGCGCTCCAAGGGCGCATAGGCGAGCCTTCCGAGCACTTGGCCGATGCCGCCCACGCCGAGGAGCCACGCCGCCGCGGCCGTGCCGTACCCGCGCCCCTCCAGCAGCGGCACCAGGTTCACCATGGCCGCGTAGACCCCGAACGCGCCGAGCGCCAGAGCCGCGCCCAGGGCGAGGAAGGACCGGCTCCGCAGGACGGGGCCGGTCCCGCCGTCCGTCCGGCGCGGGCCGCCCCCGCCCGTCCGTCCGCTTCCGCGCGGCCACGGCGGGGTCAGGGCGAAGGCGTGCAGCGGTACGACGACCAGCGCGAGGACCCCCGCCAGGGCGAGTTAGGCGCCCCGCCACCCGAAGGCCTGCTCCAGGGCGGCCGCCACCGGGGCGAAGACCGTGCTCGCCAGGCCCGCGACGAGGGTCAGCGCGGTCAGCGCCCGCACCCGCCGGCCCCCGTACCAGCGGGTGAGGGCGGCGAACGCGGGCGGGTAGAACAGGCCCGCCATCGCCGCCCCGGCGGCCGCCCAGGCCAGGAAGAACACCCACAGAGCCGGGGCCAGGGCGACGGCGGCGACGGCGGGCACGGCCGCGACGGCGGCGGCCGTCATGACCGGCCGGGGACCGGCCCGCTCCAGCCACCGCCCGACCGCGATCCCGCCGAGCCCGGCGACCACTTGGGCGGCCGAGAAGGCCGCCGTCGTGGCCGACAGCGGCCACCCGGTGTCGGCGCCGATCGCGGGCGCCAGCACGGGGAAGGCGTAGAACAGCACCCCGTAGCTGGTCGTCACGGTCACGCACAGGGCGATCAGCGGCGCCCGGGAACGGAGCGGGGCGGCGGGCGCCGTCGCGCGGCCCGCCGCCCCGGTCCGCCCGCTCACCGCCGCCCGGTCGGGACCGGCAGGTCCGCCTCCACCGGCTGCGGGCCCGCGGCGGGGCCGCAGCACCCGCCCCCGGTGGCCTCCTCTTGGGCGGCCTCCTCGGCGCCGGGCAGGCCCGAGCCCTGGCACACGCCCGTCTCCGGCAGCACCAGCTCCACCCGCTCCGCCGCCTCGCGGTCGCCCGCGATCTCGGCGGCGATGCTGCGCACCTGCTCGAACCCGGTCAGCGCGAGGAACGTCGGCGCCCGCCCGTAGGACTTCATCCCGGCCAGGTAGAAGCCCGGCTCCGGGTGGGACAGCTCCCGGGCGCCGTGCGGGTAGACGGTGCCGCAGGAGTGGACGTTCGGGTCGATGAGCGGGGCCAGCTCCGCGGGCGCCTGCAGGGTCGCGTCCAGTCCCAGCCGGACCTCCGACAGGAACGACAGGTCGGGCCGGAACCCGGTGAGCACGGCGACCTCGTCGACCGGGTCCAGCTCGCGGCCGTCCTCGGCGACCAGCACGGCCCCGGCCGCACCCGTGCGGACCCCGGCGGTCCGGAAGCCGGCGGCCACGGTGATGTGACCGGAGGCCACCGCCTCCTGGGCCCGCTTCCCGAGCGCCCCCCGGGCGGCCAGCCGGTCGTCGGCGCCCCCGCCGAAGGCGTCGCCGACCTCTCCCCGGCGCAGCACCCACACCGCGCGGGTGGCCGGGTCGCGCTCGGCCGCCTCGGCCAGGAGCACCAGGGCGGTCAGCGCCGAGTGCCCGCTGCCGACCACGGCCGTGCGCCGCCCCTCGTACCGTTCCCGCTCGGCCGCCCCGGCCGGGTCGGGGACCCGGTAGGAGATGCGGTCGGCCGCCGCGGCCTCGCCGAGCGCGGGCAGCCCGTCGGCGCCCAGCGGGTTCGGGGCGCCCCACGTGCCCGAGGCGTCGATGACCGCGCGGGCGAGGATGCGCTCCTCGGCTCCGTCGGCCGTGCGCACGCGCACGGTGAACGGCTCGGTGGCGCGGCCGGAGTCCACGACCCGGTCGCGGCCGCGGCGGCCCACCCCGACCACCTCGGTACCGAACCGCACCCGCTCCCCCAGCGCGGCGGCCAGCGGTTCGAGGTAGTCCCGGACCCAGTCGGCCCCCGTCGGGTAGGCGCCCTCGTCCGGGCGGTCCCACCCGGTGCCCGCGAGCAGCTTCCCGGCCGCCGGGGCGACGAGGTCGCGCCAGGTCGAGAAGAGCCGCACATGGCCCCACTCGGCGACCGCCGCACCGGCCCGCCCGCCCTTCTCCAGCACGACGACCGGCACGTCCCGCTCGGCCAGCTCCGCCGCCGCGGCCAGGCCCACCGGCCCGGCTCCGACCACGGCGACCGGGAGCCCCTCGGCATGGTCCGCCATCACCGCCACCTTTCATCGATGCCTGTCGATTGAATCGGACTTTATCGATGAAGATCGATGGACGCAACCATCGACGGTGGTCGATAATGGACGCATGGCACTGACGACCGACCCCGCGCCCCCGCCCCTGGACCCCGCCGACGCCGCGACCTACGCCTCCTGGTTCGCCTGCCTGGCCGAGCCCACCCGGGTCCGCCTGCTGCACACGGTGGCCACCCGGCCGGGCGGCACCGGGGTCGGCGAACTGGCGGCCGAGCTGGGCATCGGCCAGCCCACCGTCTCCCACCACCTGCGCAGGCTGGCCGACGCCGGGTTCGTGGTGCTGACCCGGGAGGGCACCTCCACCCGGGTGGCGGTCAACCCGGCCTGCTGCACCGGCCTGCCGCACGCCGCCGACGCCGTGATGGGGCTGCTCTCCGCACGCCCCTGCTGCCCCACCGACCTGCCCGCCGACGTGGCGGTGCGGGCGATGGAGCCCGGCGACATGGAGGAGGTGCGGCGGATCTACGGCGAGGGCATCGCCACCCGCAACGCCACCTTCGAGACCGAGGTGCCCACCGCTGAGGAACTGGACGCGAAGTGGCTGGCGGGGCACCGGTGGGTGGCCGAGGCGGACGGCAAGGTCGCGGGGTGGGCCGCGGCGGCGCCGACGTCGGCCCGGGCGGCCTACTCCGGGGTGGCCGAGACGTCGATGTACGTCGGGGACGCCTTCCGCGGGCGCGGCGTCGGCAAGGCGCTCATCCACCGCCAGGTCACCGAGGCCGACGCGGACGAGGGGCTGTGGACGCTGCAGACGTCGGTCTTCCCCGAGAACCAGGCGAGCCTGGCCCTGCACCGCTCGGCCGGGTTCCGGACCGTCGGCGTCCGGGAGCGCGTCGCCCGCCTGGACGGGCGGTGGCGCGACACGGTCCTGCTGGAGCGCCGCTACTCGAAGTACGAGTGCGCCCCCGCCTGAGCACGGGCGCGCACGCATGACGAAGGGCCGGCCCGGGCGTGCGCCCGGACCGGCCCTCGTTCATCGCACAGGGATCAGACCAGGTCGAACCGGTCCAGGTTCATGACCTTGTCCCAGGCGGCGACGAAGTCCTCGACGAACTTCTCCTTCGCGTCGTCGGCCGCGTAGACCTCGGCGACGGCGCGCAGCTCGGAGTTGGAGCCGAACAGCAGGTCGACCCGGCTGCCGGTCCACAGCACCTCGCCGGTGGCGTCGCTGCGGCACTCGAAGGTCTCCGAGGACTCGTCGACCGGCTTCCACGTGTGGCCCAGGTCGAGCAGGTTCACGAAGAAGTCGTTGGTCAGCGTGCCCGGCTCGTCGGTGAACACGCCCATCGCCGAGTCCTGGAAGTTGGCGCCCAGCACCCGCAGGCCGCCGACGAGCACCGTCATCTCCGGGGCGCTCAGCGTGAGCAGGTTGGCCCGGTCGATCAGCTGGTACTCGGCCGGCAGGGGGTGGCCCTTGCCCAGGTAGTTGCGGAACCCGTCGGAGTGCGGCTCCAGGTAGGAGAAGGACTCCACGTCCGTCTTCTCCTGGGTGGCGTCGCCGCGGCCCGGGGTGAACGGCACCTCGACGTCGAACCCGGCCTTCTTGGCGGCCTCCTCGACGCCGACGACGCCGCCGAGCACCACCAGGTCGGCGAAGGAGACGCCCTTGCCGTCGGTGCGGCCGGAGTTGAAGGCCTCCTGGATGCCCTCCAGGGTGCGCAGCACCGGGGCCAGCTTCGCGGGCTCGTTGACCTCCCANGGGGGGAGGCGCCCGCCGTTGGCGCCGCCCCGCATGTCGCTGCCGCGGTAGGTGGAGGCCGCGGCCCAGGCCGTGGACACGAGCTGCTGCACGGTCAGGCCGGACGCGCGGATGCGCTCCTTGAGGTCGGCGACCTCGGCGGCGCCGATCTGCTCGAACTCCGGAGCCGGGATCGGGTCCTGCCAGATCAGCTCCTCGGAGGGGACCTCCGGGCCGAGGTAGCGCACGACCGGGCCCATGTCGCGGTGGGTCAGCTTGAACCACGCGCGGGCGAAGGCGTCGGCGAACTCCTCCGGGTTCTCCATGAACCGCCGGGAGATCGGCTCATAGACCGGGTCGAAGCGCAGCGCCAGGTCGGTGGTGAGCATGGTCGGGGCGTGCTTCTTGGACGCGTCGTGCGCGTCCGGGACGGTGCCCTCGCCCGCGCCGTCCTTCGGCCGCCACTGCCAGGCGCCGCCGGGGCCCTGGTACTTCTCCCACTCGTAGCCGAAGAGGTTCTCCCAGAACCCGTTGCTCCACTTGGTGGGCGTGGTGGTCCAGGTGACCTCCAGGCCGCTGGTGATGGCGTCGCCGCCCTTGCCGGTGCCGTGGGCGTTCTGCCAGCCCAGGCCCTGGGCCTCCAGCGGGGCCGCCTCGGGCTCGGGGCCCAGGTTGCTGTCCGGGGCCGCGCCGTGGGTCTTGCCGAAGGTGTGGCCGCCGGCGATGAGGGCGACGGTCTCCTCGTCGTTCATCGCCATCCGGCCGAAGGTGTCGCGGATGTCGCGGGCGGCGGCCAGCGGGTCCGGGTTGCCGTTCGGCCCCTCCGGGTTGACGTAGATCAGGCCCATCTGGACCGCGGCCAGCGGCTTCTCCAGGTCGCGGTCGCCGCTGTAGCGCTCGTCGTCGAGCCAGCCGGTCTCCGGGCCCCAGTAGACGTCGTCGTCGGGCTCCCAGGCGTCCACCCGGCCCCCGGCGAAGCCGAAGGTCTTCAGGCCCATCGACTCCAGCGCCACGTTGCCCGACAGGATCATCAGGTCGGCCCAGGAGATCTTGCGGCCGTACTTCTTCTTGACCGGCCAGAGCAGGCGGCGGGCCTTGTCCAGATTGCCGTTGTCGGGCCAGCTGTTCAGCGGGGCGAACCGCTGCTGGCCGGTGCCGCCTCCGCCGCGGCCGTCGAAGGTCCGGTAGGTCCCGGCCGAGTGCCAGGCCATCCGAATGATCAGCGGGCCGTAGTGGCCGAAGTCGGCGGGCCACCAGTCCTGCGAGGTGGTCAGCACCTCGGCGATGTCCCGCTTGACCGCGTCCAGGTCGAGGGAGGTGAACTCGGCGGCGTAGTCGAAGCCGTCGCCCATCGGGTCGGAGACGGGCTGGTTCTTGGCGAGGATCTTGAGGTTGAGCCGGTTGGGCCACCAGCCGCGGTTGGCGTCGCCCTGCGTGGGGTAGGGGGCGCGGCCGCCGTGCGCGACGGGACAGCCGCCGGTGGCGGCGTCGGTGCTTTCGGTCATGGTCATCCTTCCGAGGCTGGGGAGGAAGAGGTGGATCGGACGGTCGGGTCGTGGGCGGTGTGCCCCTGGCGGGCGGTCGGGCTCACGCGCCGCCCTCACCCTGGCATTCGGAGCAGACCCCCCAGTAGACGACCTCGGCCTCGTCGATCGTGAAGCCGCCGTTGTCCGAGGCGGTCAGGCACGGGGCGTGTCCGACGGCGCAGTCGACGTCGGCGATGGCGCCGCACGACCGGCACACGACGTGGTGGTGGTTGTCCCCCACCCGCGTCTCGTACCGGGCGACCGAGCCCCGGGGCTGGATGCGCCGCACCAGCCCGGCCTCCGTGAGCGCCTTGAGCACGTCGTAGACGGCCTGGTGGGAGACGGCCCCGAGGGACGCGCGCACGGCACCGATGATCGACTCGGTGTCGGCGTGCGGGTTGTCGTGCACGGCGGACAGGACCGCGACCCGGGGACCCGTCACCCGGAGCGCGGACTCGCGGAGCATGTGCTCGAAGTCCGAGGGCGTCGACATGTCTCGGAGTCTCACCCCTTTTCTGGAGTAAGTCAAAAAAGACCGCGCGCCGCCTGGAGGCGTCAAACGCCTACTGTGCAGGCGTTCCCTCCACTCGGACGCGAATTGGTCTATTCAACCGAGTCCAAAGACGCCTCAAGGCGCGACCGGCGTCGGCCCCCCTCCAGCCGGGCGCGGGCCCCGACCGCACCGCGCCCGTAGGAGTGCTCCTCGGCGATGCGCAGGGCGCGCCCGTACCGCCCCCGCGCCCCGTCCGCGTCGCCCCGCTCGTCCGCGATCCGCCCCAGGAGCAGCAGCGCCTCGACCGCCTCGCCCCACAGGCCCAGCTCCTCGGCCGCGGGCAGGTCCCCGGCCAGCGGTCCGTCGGCGCCGCCCGCCCGTGCCAGCGCCATGTGCGCGCGCAGCCGCCCCCACCGGTCCCCCAGCGCACCGAAGAGCGCCGCGCCGCACTCGGCGTCCGCGCCGCCGGAGCCCCCGCACTCGGCCCGGAGCACGAGCACCGCGGCCCGGGCCCAGCGGTCGTCCGCCCCCGCGGCCCGGGCCCGGACCTCCTCGATGCGCTCGGCGACCGCCCCGCCGGGGGCGCCCGACATCCGCGCGCACCACAGCAGGCGCGCCCGGGTGCCCGGGTCGGCGGAGCCGCCGGAGGGGACGCGCCCGTCGAACGCCGCCCGCCAGGCCTCGGCCCGGCGCCGCACCGCGGGCGGGCCGCCGGGCACGGCCAGTGCGGCGTCGAGCGAGCGCCGCGCCTCCCCCGCGCGGTTGCGCAGCCGCCAGAACCAGGCCAGCGCCGCGGCCAGGCGCAGCGCGCCCTCCGCGTCCTCGGCGCGCACGGCCGCCTCCAGCGCAGCGCGCTTGTTCACCGTCTCGGCGTCCAGCTCCTCCAGGGCCCCGCGCTGCCGGTCCCCGCACAGCTCCGCTCCGGCCCGCTCGGCGTGCTCCACGTGGAAGGCGGTGAACCGGCGGCGCACCTCCCCGGTCTCCCCGGCCTCCTCCAGCCGGTCCGCGCAGTAGGCCGCGACCGACTCCAGCAGCCGGTACCGCCCGCCCTCGCGCACCACCAGCGACCGGTCGACCAGGCAGGCGAGGACGCCGAGCACGCCGGAGGCGGCCGTCGGCCCCGGGGCGCCGGTGCACACGGCGCGGGCCGCGTCCGCCGTCCAGCCGTCGCGGTGCACGGCCAGGCGGCGCAGCACCGCGCGCTCGCCGCCGTCCAGCAGTCCCCAGCTCCAGTCGATCATCGACCGCAGCGTGCGCTGCCGGGAGGGGCGCCCGCGGCCGGGACCGGTCGGCAGCGCGAAGCGGTCGTCGAGCCCGGCGGCGGCCTCGGCGGGGGTGAGCGACCGCATCCGGGCGGCGACCAGCTCGATGGCGAGCGGGATGCCGTCCAGGCGTCGGCAGATCGCGGCGACGTCCTGCGCGTTGTGCGCGGTCACCGCGAACCCCGGCTCGGCGGCGCGGGCGCGCTCGGCGAACAGCCGTACCGCGTCCGCGTCCGGCAGCGGCGCCAGCGGAAGCACCGTCTCTCCCGGGATGCCCAGGGCCTCCTGGGCGGTCACCACCGTCCGCACCCCGTCGGCCGCCGACACCGCCGCCACCAGGTCGGCGACCGCGTCGAGCACGTGTTCGCAGTTGTCCAGGACCACGAGGCAGCGCCGGCCGTCGAGGGCTCCGCGGCACCACTGCGCCAGGTCGTCCACGTCCTCGTCGGCCGCCCCGTCGCACAGCCCCAGGGCGGTGACCACGCGCTCGGCGACGTCGGACGCGGACGACGCACGGTCCAGCCCGGCCAGCTCGACCACCCACACGCCGTCGGGGAAGTCTCCGGCGGAGGACCGCGCCACGTCGAGTGCGAGGCGGGTCTTGCCCACGCCCCCGGGACCGGTCACCGTCACCGGTCCCCCGGCGTCCGGAGCGCGCAGCGCCGCACGGACCCGCGCGGCGTCCTCCTCCCGCCCGATCAGCGCGGTGGGCGGGCACGGCAGGCCGTCCCGGGGACGCTCTTCCCGGGCCGGGACCCGGCCCCGCAGCAGACGGGCGTGCACCCCGGCGACCGCCGGGCCCGGGTCGACGCCCAGCTCGTCCCGGAGCCTGCGCCGAAGCCCTTCGTAGGCCTCCAGCGCCTCGCCCTGCCGTCCCGCCTGGTACAGGGCCAGCATGTGCAGACCGTGCAGGCGCTCGCGCAGCGGGTGCGCACGGGCCAGCGCCCCCAGCTCGGCGGCCATCGCCGCGGCGCCGCCGGAATCCGCCCGCGCCTCGGCCAGCGCCTCCACCGCCGACAGCCGCAGCTCCTCCAACCGGGCGGCCTCCTCCCGGGCGAAAGGCGCCTCGGCGAACTCGGCGTAGGCCGGGCCCCGCCACAGCCCCAGTGCCCCGGCGAGCGCCCCTGCCCCTCCGGCCGCGGCGGCGCGCTCGAACCGGTCCGCGTCGACCTCGCCCCCGTCGACCCGGAGCCGGTACCCGGCGGGCGAGAGCAGCACCCGGTCGGCGCCGATGGCCTTCCTGAGCTGGGAGACCTTGGTCTGCAGGGTGTTGAGGGGGCGGCCCGGGGCGTGCTCGGGCCACAGGTCCTCCACGAGCCGGTCGGCGGAGACGGGGCGCCCGCCGTGCACGAGCAGGTCGGCCAGAAGGGCCCGGACCTTCCCTTCGGGAACGGCGACCGGCCCGCCGTCGTCCCGCCATACGGCCAGCGGCCCGAGCACCCCGAATCGCATGCCCCCAACCTACTGAGTCCCGCTCCGCGTGCGCGTGGCGCGGGCTCCGTGCGTGCGCCGTGCGTGCGCCGTGCGCCGAGCGTGCGCGGCCCCTCCGAAGGTGGTGGCCCGCCACCGCCCACACGCCCCGATGGCGTGTGCCGACGAAGGGACCACCGTGCTCCGAACGACCTCCCGGCCCCGCGACGGCCGGGCCGGACCCGCCGCATGGGCGGGCCTGGCCGTGCTCGCCCTGCCCACGGTCCTGCTCGGACTGGACCTGACCGTGCTGCACCTGGCCCTGCCGTCGCTGGCGGCGGACCTGCGCCCCAGCGCCGCCCAGGAACTGTGGATCATGGACGCCTACGGCTTCATGATCGCCGGGTTCCTGGTCACCATGGGCACGCTCGGCGACCGGATCGGGCGGCGGCGGCTGCTGATGGTCGGAGGCGCGGCGTTCGTTGCCGCGTCCGTCCCGGCCGCCTACGCCCCCACCCCCGAGGCGCTGATCGCCGCCCGCGCCGCTCTGGGCGTCGCCGGGGCCACCCTCATGCCCTCCACCCTGGCGCTGATCAGCACCATGTTCGCCGCCCCGCGGCAGCGGGCGCTGGCGATCGGCCTGTGGGCGACGTTCTTCGCCGGGGGCATGGCCGCCGGGCCGCTGGTCGGCGGCGCGCTGCTGGAGTCCTTCTGGTGGGGTGCGGCGTTCCTGCTCGCCGTCCCGGTCATCGGGGTGATGCTCGCCCTGGCGCCGCTGCTGCTGCCCGAGTACCGGGACCCGGACGCGGGCCGCCTGGACCCCGCCAGCGTCGCCCTGTCCCTGGCCGCCGTCCTGCCGGTCGTCTACGCGGTCAAGCACGCCGCGGCGGAGGGGCCGGACCCGGCTGCGGCCGCGGCCGCGGCGGTCGGCGCGGTCTTCACCGCCGTGTTCGTGCGCCGCCAGCGCACCCTGGCCGACCCGCTGCTGGACGTGTCGCTGTTCCGGAGCCGCGCCTTCAGCACGGCGTTGGCGATGATGCTGGCCGGGCTGGTGGGCGTGGGCGGCACGATGCTGCTGACCACGCGCCACCTGCAGCTCATTGAAGGAATGCCGCCGATCGAGGCCGGGCTGTGGTTCGGCCCGCCCGCGCTGGCGATGGTGCTCTCCTCCACCGCGGCGCCGGTGCTGACCCGGTGGATCCGGCCGGGCACGGTGGTCGCCGGGGTGCTCGCGCTCTCCTCGGCGGGCTACATCCTGCTCGGCACGGCCGCGCCCGGCGGCGGCCCGGTCCCGGTGGTCGCCGCGTTCACCCTGGTCTACCTGGGCCTGGGGGCGATCGCGGCGCTCGGCACCGACCTGGTGGTCGGCGCCGCGCCGCCGGAGCGGGCCGGGTCGGCCGCGGCCCTGTCGGAGACCGTCCAAGAGCTGGGGCTGGCGGCGGGGATCGCCCTGGTGGGCAGCCTCGCCGCCGCCGTCTACAGCGCCCGGATGGGCCCCGGGGCGCCCGGCCTCTCCGACGCGGCCGCCGCGGCCCACGGCACGCCCGGAGGCGTGCCGGAACGGGCCGAGGAGGCGTTCATGGCGGGGATGAACGCGGCCGGGTGGACCGGTGCGGCGCTGGTGCTGACCCTGGCCGCGGTGTCGGCGGTGGTCCTGCGGCATGTCGGCGCCCGGCCCTGACCCCCTCAGGCCGCCGGGGCCTCGATGCCGTTCCGCTTGGCGTAGACGTCGAGGCAGCCCTGCGCACAGAACCCGTAAAGGGTGCCGCCGTGCTCGAGGGTGAGCGCGCGCGGCCCGTTGCGCACCTGCATGCCGCACACCGGGTCGAGCAGTCTGCCCTCGGGGACCTCGATCCGGCCCTCCTCCATGGCGGCGTGGAACTCCTCGGTCATGTACTCCAGCACCGTGTCCGCGGTGGCGGCCCTTCCGTTCAGGCCGATGCAGCCGTCGGCGACCCCGACCACGTTGATCCACAGGTCGCCACCGGTCCGCTCCCACCCGTGCGCCCGGTCCACCTTCCGGACGGCGCGGCGGATCCAGCCCATGCTGTGCCGCGCCGACTCGTCCCGCCAGGCCTCCGGGAGGGTGACGGTCACCCACACCGGCGGGGCCGCCCCGTCGGGGACCGGCCCGTCCCCGGTCCTCCAGGCGCCGAGCCCGCGGAACGCGACGTGCGTCATGCGCCGGGCCCGCCGCATGGTCTCCTCGGGCGCCTCCTCCTCTCCGGCGCCGGTCAGCCCCGAGACGATCTCCGCCGCGAGCATCTCCCGGTCTCCGTCCGACAGCGCCCCTTCGGGGTGCGCGATCTCGATCAGGAACACGTCTTCCTCCTCCGGCCGGTGCGGCGCCCGGTGGCACCGCCGTTGCGGACGAGCGTGGACCGCCGGGCGCCGTCCGTCGATGACCTCCCGGGTCATTGCCGCGCGGACGGGGATGCGCCAGGCTCGGCGCATGACGGCCACCACTGATCCGTTCGGGGAGATGCTCCGGCGCTGGCGCACGCGCCGGCGGCGGTCGCAGATGGACGTGGCGCTCGCCGCCGACGTCTCCCCCCGCCACCTGAGCTGCCTGGAGACGGGCCGGTCCAACCCGAGCCCGGAGATGGTCGAGCGGTTGTGCGAGGAGCTGGAGGTGCCGCTGCGCGACCGGAACGCGCTGCACCTGGCGGCCGGGTTCGCCCCGGCGCACGCCGAGCGCCCCTTCACCGGCCTGGGAGCGGCCGCCGACGCGGTGCGGTCGGTTCTCGACGGCCAGTTCCCGAACCCGGCGGCGGCGGTGAACGCGCACTGGGACCTGCTGGCGGCCAACCCGGCGATGGCGGCCTTCCTGGAGGAGGTGCCGCCGGACCTGGCCGGGCCGCCGCTCAACATGCTGCGCGCGACCCTGCACCCGAAGGGCCTCGCCCCGCGCATCCGCAACCTGGCCCAGTGGCGCGCACACGTGCTGCGCCGGGTGCGCCGCCAGCTCGACCGCACCGCCTCCCCGGTCCTGGCCGACCTGCTGGCGGAGCTGAGCGCCTACCCGGCCCCGGCACCGGACGGCACGGAGGAGGCGCCCGCCCCCGGGCGCCTCGACGACATCGCGGTCCCCATGCACGTGGCCACCGACCACGGCGACCTGGCGCTGCTGTACACGGTCACCGTGTTCGGGGCGGCCCGCGACGTGACGCTGGACGAGATCGCGATCGAGAGCTTCTACCCCGCCGACCCCGCGACGGCCAAGCTGCTGCGGGCCCTCGCCGGGCCGGCGGAGTGATCACGCCTCCAGGCCCGCGACCCGGCGGCCCACCTCGCGGACCCGCCGCTCCCAGGCCGGAAGGGCGGCGGCGAGGCGGTCGCGGTCGGCCGCGCGGCCGGTCTGGGTCAGCACCAGGCGCGCCCCGTGGCCGGTCCCCGGCGACAGTTCCCACCGCACCCGCCCGGCGTCGGCGCCGTCGACGGTCCAGGCGTACTCGAACAGCTCCGGCGCCTTCACCCCGGTGCGGCGGCCCGCCGCCACCCCGGGGACCCGGACCCCCTCCGGCACCCCGGCCGAGTCCCGGCCGACGCCTTCTGCGGCGTCCCCGGCGATCTCCGCCCACACCTCCTCCGCCGGGCGGGAGAGCTGGCGCTCCACGGTGAGCACCGCCCCGCCGGGCCCCTCCTCCACGCGGCCCGCGCCGAGGCCGAGGGCGTCGATGCGCTCCTCCAACGACCCCTGCGGCGGCGTCGGCCAGTCCGGCTCCTCCCCGTCCAGCACCGCGCCCAGCATCCGCAGGCACAGGTCCCAGCCCACGGCGTAGCTCGCCGCGCCCGGCCGGTCGTCGAAGACGTGGGTGAACACCAGCAGGCACCCGTCGCCGTCCGGCTCCAGGTCGATACGGACCAGGTCGTCGCTCTCCCGGTGCATCTCCTCCGGCGCGTGCTCGCTGAAGGCGAACCGCCGGGGCGGGTCGAGCTCGACGACCACCCCGTCCAGGACAGTCCCCTCGCCGTCGTCGAAGCGCATCGCCCCGCCGACGCGCAGGTCCATGGCGACCACCGCGAACGGGTACCAGCGGCTCAGCCGCTCGGGCTCGGTGACCGCCCGCCACACCTCCTCGACGGGGTGGGCCAGGCGCCGCTCCATGCGCAGGGCCGGGCGACCGTCGACGGTCGTCAGTTCATCCGGGGTCATGGCTCCTCCTCGTCGTCGCGCCCCTCGTCGAGGTGGCGCTCCAGCGCGTCCAGGCTCTCCCGCCACATGCGCCGGTACGGGGACAGCCACGCGTCCATTTCGGCGAGCGGCGCGGGGTCCAGCTCGTACCACCGGCGCTGCGCCTCCCGCCGCACCCGCACCAGCCCGGCCTCGCGCAGCACCCGCAGGTGCTTGGAGGCACCGGGCTGGCTGAGCCCCAGCGCCTCGCCGATCTCCCCGGCGAGGCGGGGGCGGCGGCGCAGCAGGTCGAGGATGCGGCGCCGCGTCGGATCGGCCAGCGCGGTGAACGGGAGGGGCATGCCGCCAATATACCCGGATAGTTATATAACGACAAGGGCATACACGCAGGTCTCACCCGCTGCGCGGGGGCGCGGTCGAGGACCGCACCACCAGGCGGGTCGCCAGCTGGACGTGGTGCGAGTCCGGGCTCTGCCCCCGGGCGAGCTGGAGCACCGTGCGCATCGCCACCCGGCCCATGTCGTGCAGCGGCTGGCGCACCGAGGTCAGCGGCGGGTCGGTCCACATCGCCCCGTGGGTGTCGTCGAAGCCCACCACGCTCAGGTCGCCCGGGACCGACAGGCCCCGGGCGCGCGCCTCCTGCAGGACGCCGACGGCGATGGTGTCGCTGGCCGCGAAGACCGCCGTGGGCGGGTCGTCGGCGTCCAGCAGCCGGGCGGCCATCGCCCGGCCCGCCTCGACGGTGAACGCCGGCGGGTCCTCCGGGGCCGACAGCACCGGCCCGGGGACCGCCCCCGCCGACTCCAGCGCCTCGCGGAACCCGTGCAGCCGCTCGCGCGCGGGCACCGAGCCGGTGGGCCCCCCGGCGTGCCCGATCCGCCGGTGCCCCAGGGCCAGCAGGTGGTCGGTGGCCTGCACGCCCCCGGCCCAGTTGGTGGCGCCGACGCTGACCACGTCCTCGTCCAGGGGGTTGATCGGGTCGACCACGACCAGCCCCAGGCCCAGGCGGCGGCAGGCGGCGACCTCCTCCGGCGCCAGCCGCGAGGTCACCACCACCAGCCCGGACCTGCGGCGCCCGGCCAGCCGCTCGATGAGGCCCACGCCCAGCGGCACGGGCCCGGCCGCCTCGGCCGAGGCCAGCGCGCTGGTCACCACCTCGGCGTCCAGTTCCCGCCCGGCGGCCAGCAGGCCGTCCAGCACCTGCAGCGCGTACAGGCTCACCATGCTGTCGAAGACGACGTGCACCGCGGGCGCGGGGTCGGGGTCGCGCGGCCCGGTGGTCGGCGCGTACCCCAGGTCCCGGACGGCCCCGCGCACCCGCGCCCGGGTCCGCTCGCCCACCCCCGGCCGCCCGTTGAGCACCTTGGACACCGTCGCCTTGGACACCCCGGCCGCGGCGGCCACCGCATCCAGGGTCGGCCGTGCACCCTCCACCGCCCACCTCCCGAAACTTTTTCGTTAATTTACCACCAAATTGATACCGCCACGGGGCGTTGACACCGCAATACCCCCTTCCTACTGTGAGGCCACTCACGAAAACTGCCGGAAATCCTACGAAAATATTTCGCACAATCTGCCGCGGCTCGCACCCCCTCGGGCCCGGCGAAAGGGACGGACCCCCCATGGCACCGAACAGTGCGGGACGCACCCTGACGGCCGCGTCGGCCGCCCTCGCCCTGGCCGCGGCCGCCGGATGCGGCGGCTTCGGCGGAGGCGGCGACTCCCCCGACGGCGCAGGCGCCACCGCCTGGGCCCTGACCGGCGGATCGGAGGAGGCCTTCCGGACCTCGTTCGACTCCTGGAACGAGGCCAACCCGGACCGACAGATCTCCGTCGAGTGGTTCGCCAACGACGCCTACAAGGAGAAGATCCGCACCGCCGTCGGCGCCGGGAACGCCCCGACCCTGGTGTTCAACTGGTCCGGCGGCACCCTGGCCGACTACGCCGCCAGCGGCCAGGTCGAGGACCTGTCCGGGCGGGTCGACACCGTCACCGACAAGCTCCTCCCCTCGGTGGCCGCCAACGGCGAGGTCGACGGCAAGGTCTACGCCGTGCCCAACAACCAGGCGCAGCCGGTCGTCCTCTACTACAACGAGCAGGTCCTGGCCGACGCCGGGGTGGAGCCGCCGGAGACCTTCGCCGACATGCTGGATGCCGTCGACGCCCTGGAGGACGAGGACGTCGTGCCCATCGCCCTGGCCGGGCAGAGCGTGTGGCCCGAGCTGATGTGGATCCAGTACCTCACCGACCGCATCGGCGGCCCCGAGGCGTTCCAGCGCGTCCTCGACGGCGAGGAGGGCGCCTGGTCCGACCCGGCGGTCATCGAGGCCGCCGCCGCCATCTCCGACCTGGTCGAGGCGGGCGCCTTCGGCGACGGCTTCGCCTCGGTGGACGCCGACTCCGGCGCCGACACCGCCCTGCTGCACACCGGCAAGGCCGGGATGCTGCTGCAGGGCAGCTGGGTCTACCCGAACATGGTCGCCGACGCCCCCGGGTTCGTGGAGGACGGCCTGGGCTACACCACGTTCCCCGTGGTCGAGGACGGCTCCGGCGACCCGTCGAACATCGTCGGCAACCCGGCCAACTTCTGGTCGGTCTCCACCGACGCCTCTGAGGAGGACCGGGAGACCGCGGTCGACTACATCAACGACCAGGTCTACGGCGAGGAGAACGTGCAGTCCCTGCTGGACCTGGGCGCCGTGCCGCCCGTCACCGGCCTGGAGGAGCAGATCGCCGCCCAGGACGACCCGGACCACCTGGAGTTCACCTACGGCATGGTGCGCGACGCCGGGCACTTCCAGCTCTCCTGGGACCAGGCGCTCCCGCCCGACCAGGCCCAGGAGCTGCTGTCCAACCTCGACCTGCTCTTCCTCGGCGAGCTGACGCCCGAGGAGTTCGGCGCGGCCATGGACAGCACCCTGTGAGGGGCGGGCCCACCCCCTGGATGGCCGCCCCGGCGCTGCTGCTCTTCGGCGTCTTCGCGCTGGTCCCCCTCGCCGGGGTGGTCGTCCTCTCCTTCACCTCCTGGGACGGGCTGGGCTCCCCGCAGTGGGCCGGAGCGGACAACTGGGCGGGCGCGGCGGCGGACCCGGTGACCCGCAACGCGGTCTGGCTGACGGTCAAGCTGACCGTGTTCGGCTACCTGTTCCAGGCGCCCGTCAGCCTGCTGCTGGGGGTGTACACCGCCTCCCGCACCCGCCACCGCGAGGTGCTGGCGGTGCTGTACTTCCTCCCGCTGCTGTTCAGCTCGGCCGCGGTCGCCCTGACCTTCAAGGGCCTGCTCGACCCCAACTTCGGCCTCGGCGCCGCACTGGACCTGCCGCTGCTGTCCCGCGACTGGCTGGGCGACCCCGACCTGGCCCTGGGCGTGGTCGTGTTCGTCGTCGGATGGTCCTTCATCCCGTTCCACGCCCTGCTCTACCAGGGCGGGGTCCGGCAGATCCCCGCCTCCCTCTACGAGGCGGCGCGCATCGACGGCGCGGGGCCGATCGCCCAGTTCCTGCACATCACCCTCCCCCAGCTCAAGTACACGATCGTGACCTCCTCCACGCTGATGCTCGTCGGCTCCCTCACCTACTTCGACCTGGTGTTCGTGCTGACCGCGGGCGGACCCGGCGGCGCCACCCGCATCCTCCCGCTGGACATGTACCTGACCGGGTTCCGCTCCTACGACATGGGCCAGGCGAGCGCGGTCGGCGTGGTCCTGGTCGCCGTCGGCCTCGCCCTGGCGCTCGGACTCAACCGGCTCTCCGGCGCCCACCGCATGGAGAGCCGGCAGGAGGGGGCGTGATGGACGTGCGGCGCCGACCGAACATCCCCGGCGCGCTGGGCGGCTGGCTCTGGCTGGCCGTCACGGTGCTGCCCGTCTACTACATCGTCGTCACCAGCCTGCGCACCCAGGCCGACTACTACGAGGCCAACCCGCTGGCCCCGCCCTCCGACCCGACCCTGGCCGCCTACGGCCGCGTCCTGGACGCCGGGTTCCTCGGCTACTTCGCCAACAGCGTCGTCGTCACGGCCGGCGCGGTGGCCGGGACCCTGGCCGTGTCGCTGATGGCCTCCTACGTGGTGGTGCGCGGCCGCACCCGGTTCGCCCGCCGGGTGTTCCAGACGGTGCTGCTGGGCATCGCCATCCCCATCCAGGCCACCATCGTCCCGGTCTACTACCTGATCGTGCAGCTCGGCCTCTACGACACCCTGGCCGCGCTCGTCCTGCCCTCGGCCGCCTTCGCCATCCCGCTGACCGTGCTCATCCTGGTCAACTTCCTGCGCGACGTGCCCGAGGACCTGTTCGCCTCGATGCGCGTGGACGGCGCCGGGGAATGGCGGATCCTCTGGAGCCTGGCCCTGCCGCTGACCCGCCCCGCCCTCATCACCGTGGGCGTCTACGACGCGCTCCAGGTGTGGAACGGCTTCCTGTTCCCGCTGGTCCTCACCCAGAGCGAGAGCACCCGGGTGCTGCCGATGACGCTGTGGGCGTTCGAGGGCGCCTTCGGGGTCGACGTGCCCGGCCTGCTGGCCGCCGTCGTGCTGTCCGTCCTGCCCGTCGCCGCCGTGTACGCCGTCGCCCGCCGCCAGCTCGTCGCCGGGCTGACCGCCGGGTTCGGCCGCTGACCGCGCCCCGCCCCGCCCCGCCCCGCCCCGAACAAGGAGAAGCATGCCCGAGCACACCCCGCCGCCCACCGCCGAGGAGCGGGTCGAGGCCCTGGTCGCCTCCATGACCGTGCAGGAGAAGCTGGCCCAGCTCTCCTCCTACTGGCCGCGCCCGGAGAACGGGGAGAGGCCGCAGGGGGCCGACCCCGACGGGGGCGGCGTCGCCCCCATGGAACACGCCTTCCAGCAGGGGCACCGCGGCTATGAGGAGGCCTCCGAGCACGGACTGGGCCACCTGACCCGGGTGTTCGGCAGCGCCCCGGTCTCCGTGCGCGAGGGCCGCGCCCGCCTGGCCGCCCTGCAGAAGCGGCTGACCGGCGGTACCCGTCCCGGCATCGCCGCCATCGCCCACGAGGAGTGCCTCACCGGGGTCACCGCCTACGGCGCCACCGTCTACCCCACCCCCCTGGCCTGGGCCGCCGCCTTCGACCCCGGCCTGGTCCGCCGGATGGCCGGGGCGATCGCCCGCGACATGCGCGCACTCGGCGTCCACCAGGGCCTGGCCCCGCTCATGGACGTGGCCCGCGACCCCCGGTGGGGCCGCGTGGAGGAGACCATGGGCGAGGACCCCTACCTGGTGGGCACCGTCGGGACCGCCTACGTCCGCGGCCTGGAGGAGAACGGCGTCATCGCCACCCTCAAGCACTTCGCCGGGTACTCGGCCTCCCGCGCGGGCCGCAACCACGCCCCCGTCCCCGTCGGGCCGCGCGAATTCGCCGACGTCCTGCTCCCCCCGTTCGAGACCGCCGTGCGCGAGGGCGGCGCCCGCTCGGTGATGAACTCCTACAGCGACATCGACGGCCTGCCCGCCGCCGCCGACGAGGAGCTGCTCACCGGCGTGCTGCGGGACCGGTGGGGCTTCACCGGGACGGTCGTCTCCGACTACTGGTCGATCCCCTTCCTCGACATCACCCACCGCGTCACCGCCGACCGGGCCGCCTCCGGGGCCCTGGCCCTGCGCGCCGGGATCGACGTCGAGCTGCCCGAGGGCGACGCCTACCCGCGGCTGGCCGAGGCGGTCGCCACCGGGGAGCTCCCCGAGCGCCTGGTGAACCGCGCCCTGCGCCGGGTCCTGCGGCAGAAGGCCGAACTGGGCCTGCTGGACGCCGACGCGCCGCCGGTCCCCGAGGCCGACGGCGGCGGGCCCGGCATCGACCTCGACTCGGCGGACAACCGCGCGCTGGCCCGGGAGGCCGCCGAGGCCTCGGTGGTGCTGCTGGAGAACCGGGGCACCCTGCCGCTGGACCCCGCCGCGGTGGGACGGATCGCCCTCGTCGGCCCCTGCTCCGCCGAACCGCGTACGTTCCTGGGCTGCTATTCCTTCCCCAACCACGTGCTCTCCCGGTACACCGACCGCGGCACCGGCGTGCGGGTGGACCCCCTGGCCGACGCGGTGCGCGCCGAGTTCCCCGGCGCCGAGGTGGAGCAGGCCCAGGGCGTCCCCGTGCGCGAGGCGGAGGACGCCGGCATCCCGGCGGCCGTTGCGGCCGCCGCCCGCGCCGACGTCTGCGTGGTCGCCGTCGGCGACCTGGCCGGGCTGTTCGGGAGCGGCACCTCCGGCGAGGGCTGCGACGCCGCCGACCTGGCGCTGCCCGGCCTCCAGGGCGCGCTGGTGGAGGCGGTGCTGGACACGGGCACACCGGTGGTGCTGGTCTGTGTCTCCGGCCGCCCCTACGCCCTGGGCGCCTACGCCGACCGGTGCGCCGCGCTGGTCCAGGCGTTCCTTCCCGGCGAGGAGGGCGGGGCGGCGATCGCCGGGGTGCTCTCCGGGCGCGTCACCCCCGGCGGGCGGCTCCCGATCGGCATCCCCCGCCACCCCGGCGGCCAGCCCGCCCCCTACCTGGCGCCGCCGCTGGGGCGGGCGAGCGAGGGCATCTCCAACATCGACCCCTCGCCGCTGTACCCCTTCGGGCACGGCCTGTCCTACACCTCCTTCACCTACACCGGCCTGGAGCTGAGTACCGAGCGGATCCCCGCCGACGGCGAGCTGGAGGCGGCGGTGACGGTCCGCAACACCGGGGAGCGCGACGGCGACGAGGTGGTCCAGCTCTACCTGTCCGACGAGACGGCCCAGGTCACCCGGCCCGAGCGGGAGCTGGTCGGCTTCGCCCGGGTGGAGGTCCCCGCGGGCGCCTCCCGCCGGGTCCGGTTCCGGCTGCACGCCGACCGCACCTCCTTCACCGGCCGGGACGGCCGCCGGATCGTGGAACCGGGCGCGTTCACCCTGGCGGCCGGGGGCTCCAGCGAGGACCTGCCGCTGCGCGCCCGCTTCACCGTCACCGGAGGGGTGCGGCCCCTGGAGGGCGCCCGCGTGCTAACCACCCCGGCCGAGGCCGACCCGCCCCGGTGAGCGCCGCACCGCCCCGGGTACGCTCCCCGCCATGCCCCTCGACATCCCGCACCACCGGCTGGCCGCAGGCCCGTACGAGGCCGTCGTCTCCGAGCTCGGCGCCGCCCTGCGCGGCGTCCGGTACGGCGGCCGCGACCTGCTGTTCGACCGGTCGCAGACCGTCCCCTTCCCCCGCTACGCCGGGGCCGTCCTCGCCCCCTGGCCCAACCGCATCGCCGGTGCCCGCTACCGTTTCGGCGGCCGCGACCACCATCTTCCGGTCGACGAGCCCGAGCGCGGCACCGCCCTGCACGGCCTGGCGCTGTGGGACCGCTGGCGGGTGGAGGAGCGCGACGCGTCCTCGGTGACCCTGTCCGACGTCGTCTGGCCGCGCCCCGGCTACCCGTTCACCCTGGAGGTGCGGGCCCGGTACGCCCTCGGGCCGGACGGGCTGTCGGTGGAGCTGACCGCCGCCAACCGGGGCCGTGGGGCCGCCCCCGCCGGGCTGTCCGCGCACCCCTACTTCACCGCCGGGGGCGGCGCCTGCGACGACTGGACGCTGCACCTGCCCTGCACGGAGGTGCTCACCGTCGACGAGCGGCTGATCCCCACCGGCCGCAAGCCCGCCGCCGAGCTGGGCCTCGACTTCACCGCGCCGCGCCCCATCGGAGACGCCGCGATCGACCACGCGTTCACCGGCGCCGCGGCGAAGGAGGCCCCGGCCGCCGTCCTGACCGGGCCCGACGGGCGCGGGGTGCGGGTGGGCTGGTCGGCCGGGTGCGGGTGGGTGCAGGTCTACACCCTCGCCCTGCCCGACGGTCCGGACCACCGGCGGGCCGTCGCCATCGAGCCCATGACCTGCGCGCCGGACGCGTTCAACAGCGGCGACGGCCTGGCCGTGCTGGAGCCGGGCGAGCGGCTGTCCATGGAGATGGCCGTCGCGGCCGTCGGCGGGGACTGACCCGGACGGTCCGCGACGGCACGGGAGGGCACCGCGCCCCCGCCGGAGGGGGGAAGACGAGCGGGGGCGCGGCGGTCCTTCGGCTCCTGTCGGTACCTGTCGGTTCCCGGCGTCAGCCCACCGACGGGTGGGCGTTGGCCAGCAGCTCCTGGAACTGCGCGGGGAACCAGTGGCCCGCCAGCGGGGCGTCCGGCAGCGCGCCGGACGGGTTGTTCCCGTTGCGCGGGTTCCCCTCATAGGTGGGGTCGCACATCCGGTCGAACCCCTTGCCCTCGTCGTTGGGGATCTCCTCGCTGGAGCCGTCCGACTCGCCGGGCGGCTTCACCCACACGTAGGCGTCGATCCCGGGCTCGGGCGCGGCGGTGGGCCGCTGGCCCAGCCCCGCGCCGGACTGGTTGCACCAGTTCCCGACATGGATCCTCCGGTCGACGCGGCTCTCCTCGACGAAGGTGTTCACGTCGGTCGAGGAGCTGGGGCCCGAGGGCCGCTCCGGGCCGCCCCACCCGTTGCGGGAGGTGTCGATCAGCATGCCGGTGTCGGCGCTGAAGCCGGCGGAGACCGCCTCCTCGCGCAGGGCCTGGGCGAAGGTCAGCTCGTCGATGGACCGGTTCCAGTCGACCCAGTCCGACTGCCGCACCGGCTGCCCGCCGACGGTGTCGCCCACGTCGAAGTGCGGCTCGGTCAGCGCCGAGTAGTTGGCGGTGTTGGTGACGAACCCGTGCACGTCGTCGGGCGAGGCCCCGTGGGAGGTCGCCGTCTCGTAGAACAGGTCCACCGCCGGGCCGAGGTTGCTGTCCCAGCCGAGCCAGCCGTGGTGCCCGGCATCGACGTAGTTGTAGACGTTGGGGATCTCGCCCAGCGTGTCGAGGGCGTAGGCCACCCCCTCCACGTAGTTGCCGTTGGCGAGCATGGTGTCGCAGGCCTCGGTCGCGCCGGGCTCGCTGCCGACGTTGGTGACCAGGTTCGGCAGCGAGTCGGGCTCGATGGTGGCGACGATGCGCAGGTCGGCGTACTTCTCGTCGCCGAGGATCTCGGCGATCGGGTCGATGTACTCCTGCTTGTACCTGCCGATCTCCTCGGGGCCCAGCTCGCCGTTGGAGGCGAGCGCGGCGCAGTCCCGGCCGGGCAGGTTGTAGACCACGGTCTGGATCACCATGGGCCGGTCCCCGGAGCTCTGCTCCAGGGCGGCGTCGAGGTGGTCGCGCAGGCCCATGTCGCCGGTGGTGGGGCTGTCGTTGCCCTCGATGGCGCCGATCCGGTCCATCCACACGGCGGTGGACTCGTCGGCCACGGCACCGCCGCCGGGCTCGGAGGCGGCGTTCTCCGACCACACGGGGTTGACGTAGGTGTCGGCGCCGACGAAGGGGTTGTCGACGCGCTCACCCGGGTCGGGATCCGGGTCGGGATCCGGGTCGGGGTCCGGGTCCGGGTCGGGATCGGGGTCGGCGGTGCCGTCGCACTCCACACCGTTCAGCGTGAAGGTCCCGGGCACCGCGTTGTCGCCGCTGTAGTTCCCGTTGAAGCCGAACCGCGCCGTGGCGTCCGTGCCCAGGACCGCGTTGTGCGCCGCCCCCGCCACCTCCACGTGCGCGCCGTCCTGGGAGAAGTCGCCGTTCCACCCGTTGGTGACCTGCTGGTCGCCGGGGAAGTCCCACTCCAGCGTCCAGGCGTCCAGGGGGTCGCCCAGGTTGGTCACCGACACCTCGGCGGTGAATCCGGAGCCCCAGTCGTTGGCCACGGTGTAGTCCACGGCGCAGCCCGCGGCGGCCTGCGCCGGGGAGCCCACGGCGAACACGGCCGCGCCCAGGGCGAGCGCCGAGGCGCCCGCCGCGGCCCGTCCCGGCCACCGCCGGTGGCGGCGGTGGGTGTGTGCTGTCATCGATCCTCCTCTGGGGGTGGCCCGCCGCCCGGTGTCGGCGCGGCGGGCCGGGGGATGGGGTGCTGGGACCGGCGCCCGGAGGCCGGGCGCCGCCCCTTCCGGACCGGCGGCCCGCGCCGTCAGGCGGCGGCGCAGGCGGTACCGCCGATCCGGAAGTCGTCGGGCCCGGGGGCGGAGGGTCCGGTCGCCTGGAAGCCGACGGCGGCCGAGGCGCCCGGCTCCAGTACGCGCGCCCACCGGGGCGCGGTGGCGGTGACGGTGCTCCCGTCCTGGGAGACCTCGGCGCCCCACCCGTTGGCGACCTGCACGCCCGCCGGGGCGGTCCAGGTCAGCGTCCAGTCCTCCAGGGCCTCGGAGCCGTCGTTGGTGAGCACGGCCTCGGCGGTGAACCCGGAGTCCCAGGCGTCGGTGACCCGGTAGCCGACGNNNCCCCCCCCCGCCGTCACCGCCGCCGGGCGGCAGCAGGTAGGGCTCCAGGTACGCGTACTTGTCCTGGTCGACGCTGGTCCAGTCGTCCTGGAGGATGCCTCCGGTGTCCCCGGAGTTGGGGTTCCAGGACCAGTAGGTGAAGTCGATCCCGGTCGGCCCTTCGCCGAGGTAGGACATGAGCTCGCCCAGCCACACCCCGTCGCGCGGGTCCTCCAGGGTGGTGCCGAACTCGCCGAGCAGCAGCGGCGCCGTCTCCTCGTGCTCGATGTGCCCGAAGAAGGCGTCCCACAGCCCCGGCATGTTGTCCGGGAACGCGGGGTCGTCGAACCAGTCCTGGTCGGCCACCGAGGTGGCGTAGTCGTGCGCCGAGTAGACGAGCTTGTCCGGGTCGTCCAGGCGCACCGGGTACTCGGGGACGCCGGAGAGGTTGCCGCCCCACCAGCCGCACTCGGGGGCGGGGGTGCCGGGGACGCAGTCCACCCCCTCGACGATGACCAGCCAGTCGGGGTTGGCCTCCAGGACGGCGTCGCCCGCGCGCTCGGCGGCCAGGCGCCAGTCCCGCTCAGGGTCGCCGCACCCCCAGCACGCGCCCTGCCCGTCGGCGGTGGAGTGCGGTTCGTTGTGCAGGTCGGCGCCGATGACGGTGGGGTCGCCGGCGTACCGCTCGGCGAGCATCGTCCAGTCGTCGATCCACTCGCTCTCCGGCCGGTCGGGGGTGTACCAGAGCGGCGACTGGGAGTCGGCCGAGGGGCGGTGCCGGTCGAGCAGGACCCGCATGCCGTTCTCGTCCGCCTCCTCCACGACGCGGTCGATGATCTCCAGCCCGGACAGCCCCTCCAGGCCGGGGTTGAGCTCGAAGTCGATCCCGGAGGGCTCGGCGCCCGGGTCGAGCGCCTCGTTGGAGTAGGGAAGGCGGATGGTGTTGAAGCCCAGCTCGGCCATCTGGGCGACCATGTCCTCCAGGTTGCGGGCCCAGAGGCCGTGCGGGGCGTAGGTCTCGGTCTCGGAGCCGAACCAGTTGACGCCGGTCATCCGGACGGGGTCGCCGGAGGCGTCCACGAGCTGGGCCCCTTCGGCGCTCCAGGGGCCGTCGCCGGTGCCCGCCGGGGCCGCCTCCGCAGGTGCGGGGGCCGCCCCGGCGGCGGGGGCGGGGGCGGCCGCCACCGGGACCGCGGCGAGGACGGCGGCGAGGGCGAGTGCCGTGAGTCGGGCGCGTCGCATGGGGTCTCCTCCTTTCCGTTCGCCGCCGTCAGCCGAACAGCTCGTCGTGGACGGCGAAGGCCGTGGCGATCTCGGTCTGGGACCAGAACCGGTGGTAGGTGAAGGCGGGGGCGGGCCCGTCCGGGTCCTCCAGGTAGGCCTCGACCTTCGGCCACTGCGGGTCGTCGCGGTAGAAGGACCGGATCGAGGTGAAGGTGGCGCCCGGCTCGACCGGGTCGCCGTTGGCCATCGCGCCCGACCAGCCCTGCGGGATGTACACCTCGTCGTCGAAGCGCGCGTAGTCGGCCCGGGTCTCCTCCACGGCGATGCCGAGGCCGTCCCGGTGCTCCAGCAGGGCGTCGAGCAGCCCCTCGGCGGCGGTGCGCGCGGCGGTGTCGCCCGACCCGGCGGCGTAGTGCATCAGCGTCTTGGCCAGCCCGGCGGCCACGCCGACGTCCTGTCCGTGCGCGGCGACCTCAACGTGCAGGTCCGGGTTCCCGGTCGGCGAACCGGTCCAGTCGTCGGGGCGGCCGGACCACTCCAGGTCGGACGGGACCGCGAACTCGCCGCCGGCGCCGACTTCGGTGTTCTCCAGCACCCAGGGCACCCAGGCGTCCAGGATCGCCCCCGCGCGCTCGTCGCCGGTGGTGCTGTAGAGCTGGGCGATCCGCTCCATGTTCCACACCTGGAAGCCGAACCAGTTGTTGGACGGCGGGTCGTGCCAGACCGGCTGCCAGTCGTAGTACATGCCGTAGAACCGGGCCGCGTCCCCGGGCGGCTCGGCGTACCGCCCGGCCCAGCTGTTGGTGGCGCCCCCGGCGATGCCGCCCTCGGCCGACTGGAGCCACTGCACGAACTCCAGCTGGCGGTCCATGCTGGTGGCCCAGTCCTCCGCGGCCGTCGGCGACTCGGGGGTGAGCGCCTCGGTCTCCGACAGGGCGTAGGCGGCCATGGGGTTCTGGTAGCCCTGGTGGGCCGAGCTGCCGCCGATCCGCCACGCCCACGGGTACTGGGCGCTCTCCATGGCGCCGCCCCAGGCGTAGTACCACGACATCAGGTAGTGGGCGCTGTTCTTGCCCTGCCCGCCGGGGCACTCGTGCTCCCCGGCGCAGTCGCCGATCCGCTTGAAGTACTTGTCGTACATGGCGTAGCGCAGGTAGTCGCCCATGCGGGCGGCGTCGTCGACCACGTCGGCCACGGCACCGGCGTTGCCCTGCTCCTCGGCCCATGTCTGCGCCAGGTGGGCCACCTGGACCGCGCGGGCGTCGGCGTCGGGGGCGTTGGTGTAGCGCCACTGCTGCGAGTACTGCTGGTCGTCGGTGAACAGGTCGAGGAACCCGTTCTCGCCCCCGTGGGCGTAGGTCTCGCACGAGGGGTGCGGGACGGTCTCCCACACCGACTCCTGCGACCCGCGCTGGAAGGTGTTGATGTAGGCGGGGGCGTCGTCGGACCCGTCGCCGCAGAAGCCGTAGCCGTAGGTGTTGTCCACGTCGAGCAGCCAGTGCATGCCGTAGACCTCGTCGGTGCCGTAGGTGCCGCTCAGCTCCTCGGCCAGCGGGTCCTCGCCCGTGGGCACGCTCTGGTCCAGCGCGGACGGGTAGCCCTCGGGCTCGTCGTGCTCGGGGATGTAGGCCGCCGGGGAGGACGGGTCGTAGGCGCCGTTGGTGGGCTGGTCCGCGGTACCCGGGACGATGTGCTCCTCCAGCGACGCCCACGCGTCGGTGAAGGGCTCCCAGTCGCCGGTCACCCTGCCGTAGGCGGCCTCCAGCCACAGGTAGTAGCTGAACGCCTCGGAGGTGGTGGCGTGCCCGTGGTCCGGCGCCTCGACGATGAGGGTCTCCACCGAGTGGTAGGGCACCAGCAGCCCGTCGAACTCGCGGAAGTATCCGCTGGCGGGGTCCTTGATCTTGTCGTACTGCTCCAGGAACGCCTCGTCGTAGTCGGAGGCCGATCCGCCGATCTCGGTGACCTCGACCTCGGCGGAGCCGTACCCCCCGGCCGACGCGGTGAGCACCGCCGAGGCCGGTTCGCCGCCGTTGTCCGCGGAGGCGACCACCACCTCCTGCGGCTCGTCCCAGTCGCCGGGGCCGAAGGAGAGCGAGGCGCCGTCGGCGACGGTGATGTCCCCGCTGCCGCCGGTGCGGGCCACCTCCACCTGGACGGCGTCCTCGGGCGCGTTGGACAGTTCGAGGGTGAAGGAGGAGGACCCGCCCTGGCGCACGGTGACCGAGGAGGGCCGCGCGGTGATCGTCGGCTCGGCCAGCACCTCCACCGCCACCGGGGCCGAGGCGGTCGCCGCCCCCTCGTCGTCGACGGCGGTCGCGGTCAGCGAGTACCGGCCCGGCTCGGCGCCGGACCACTCCGCGGTGTAGGGGGCGGTGGCGTCGGAGGCGATCTCGGTGCCGTCGGCCTGGAAGACGACGCGCTCGACCTCCCCGTCGGCGTCGGAGGCCTCGGCGGCCAGACCGACCGTGTCCTCGGCGAGCAGGACGGCGCCTTCCTCGGGCGCGGTCAGCGCGACCTCGGGCGGGGTGTTCCCGCCCCCGCCGCCGCAGGGGGTGCCGTTGAGGGTGAATCCGGTGGGCGCGCCGTTGGCGCCGGACAGGGAGGCCTGGAACCCGAACGAGGCGGCCTCGCCGGGGTCCAGGTCGGGGTTCCAGGACGGGTGGGAGACGGTGACGTCGGCCCCGTCCTGGGAGAAGCCGCCGTTCCAGCCGTTGGTGATCTGCTGGCCGTCGGGGAAGGTCCAGCCGAGCGACCAGCCGGAGACGGGTTCGTCGCCGTTGACCACGGTGACGGCGGCGGTGAAGCCGCCGCCCCACTCGTCGGCGACCTCGTAGTCGACCGAGCAGGAGGGGGCGGCGTGGGCGGGGGCGGTGGGCGCGAGCACCGCGGCGAGCGCGGCGGTCAGCGCGCCCGCGAGCAGGCGCAGGGGTCGGTGCCGGGGGCTCATGGGGAAACCTCCAGGGGATGCTCCTCTCCCGGCGCGGGGCCGCCGCGGGGGTGCCGCGGCGCGGGCGCACAGGGGAGCGGGAGGGGCGGAGGGCGGGCGTCGGGTCAGGGACGGCGGCACTGCCGATGGGAGCGCTCCCAGATCGTGGGAGCCCCCAAGCGGCGGCGCCACCGCTTGGGAGCGCTCCCACACCCCGAACGGTAGGCATCCGGTGCGCTCGCTGGGAACCCCCGTCCCGGCACCGGAGGAAAGCGCATACCCCGCTTCCCGGGCCGCCCATCCGCCTCTGGCGAGTTCAGCGGGCGCACCGGTCTTCTGGGCCCCGCCCGCGGCCGGATCCGGCCACCCGAGGGAGGGTGGCCGGATCCGGGAGCACGAGGTATTCGGCCGCTAGGATCGCGCCATGTCCCGCATCGCCACCAGAACGCGCGTCGACCTCGCCGGGCTCCTCGACTTCGTCCGGCCCCGCCACCGCGCCCTGCTCATCACCCACCGGGCCGACGGGTCCCCGCAGGCCTCACCGGTCGCCTGCGGCGTCGACCCCTCCGGCCGGATCGTCGTGTCCACCTACCCCGACCGCGCCAAGGCCCGCAACGCCCGGCGCACGCCCCGCGCCTCGGCCGTCGTCCTGAGCGACGACTGGGACGGCCCCTGGGTGCAGGTCGACGGGGCCGCCGAGGTCGTGGACGCCCCCGAATCCGTCGAGCCGCTCGTCGAGTACTTCCGCTCCATCTCCGGCGAGCACCCCGACTGGGAGGAGTACCGGGCGGCCATGGTCCGGCAGGGCAAGTCCCTGATCCGCCTCACCCCCGAGCGGTGGGGCCCCGTGGCCACCGGCGGGTTCCCCGCACACCTGGCGCAGGACTAGGGTGCCCCCGGCGACCGGTCGAGCAGCGACCCGCGGCCGGCGTCGGTCACCCCCAGGGGCATCCACGGCGCCAGGGCGCGCATCAGCTCCGGGGCCCGGCCGCCCTTCGCGGCCTCGTACTCGTCCCGGGTCAGGCCCACCACCTGGAGGAAGGACACCCGCCCGTTCGGCGTGGCGACCGTGCCCATCTCCGGGTCCTCGATGAAGGTGATCGCGGTGATCTGCCCCCCGCCGTCGTCCCCGCCCAGCGCCCCGCCGACGCCCATGGTGTGCCCGGGGGCGAACACGTTCCCGGAGTCGAACACGTACCGCCCGAGGCTCTGCAGCAGCACCGCGGGCCACTGCGGGGGCTCCTCCTGTCCGGGGGTGCGGGCGAGCCGGAAGGTGAACTCCAGGCCCCACCCCGAGACCTCGGGGTTCTCCGACTCCTTCTCGTAGAGCTCGCTCATCCCGTAGCCGACCACGTGCCAGTGCGGCACGGGGTCGGTGCGCGGGTAGAAGCTGATCCCGTCCAGCGGATCGGGTCCGCCCAGGGCCCACGGGTGCTGCGCGCCCAGGTGCCACTGGGTGGGCTTGTCGTAGATCCGCTGGAGTGCCGCGTCGATCGCGCCCCATCCGGGCGCGTTGCCATCGTCCATGACGGCACTGACGCACCCGGACGGGGCGCGGTTCCCGGTTCCCGACGCCCTCAGCGGAGGTGCAGGTCCGTTCCGCTCGCGCCCGGCGCCTCCCGGCCGGGCAGCAGCCGCATGTCGTGGTCGTAGTCCTCGTCCAGCCGCCGGAAGGGGACGGGGGCATCGGTGAACAGCCCCTTGAGGCGCTCGGCGTAGGCGCGCTTGGCCTGCTCCCCCTCCTCGTCGGACATCTCGTTGGCGTCGAAGAGCGCGAACGGCTCCAGGGGCGCCATGCCCGAGAACCAGAACAGCCCGTGCTGGACGGGGTAGAGCACGTCCGACAGGCGCCCGTGGATGCCCCGGTCGCTGAAGGCGCCCTCGCGCGCGCCGACGGTGACCGACACCAGCGCCCTGCGGCCCGCAAGGGCGCCCTCGGAGTAGGGCGGCGGGTGCTCGGCGCCGTAGGCCCACCCGAACGTGAACACCCGGTCGATCCAGCCCTTCATCACCGCCGGGACGGAGAACCACCACAGGGGGTACTGGAGGATCACCGCGTCCGCCCAGCGCACCTTCTCCTGCTCGGCGGCGATGTCCGCGGCCAGGCTCCCCTCCCGGGTGGCGCGGCCCTGGACGTCCTGCACCAGCAGGCGGTCCCCGCCCAGCTCCGGGAAGTCGTCGGCGTCCAGCCCGCTCCGCCACTTCATGGCGTACAGGTCCGACACGCGCACCCGGTGCCCGGCCGCCTTCAGCTCCTCCTCCGCGAATGACGTCAGGGAGGCGGTGAGGGAACGGGGGTCGGGGTGCGCGGAGACGATCAGGACGTTCTTGCGGGTCGCTTCGGCGTTCGGTCCGGTGTTCGTTCCGGTTCTCGCTTCGGTCATGGCGCCACGCTCGCGCGGCCGCCGCCGTGCAGCCAGAACCCTGTGCGTCCGGAGGACCCCTGTTCCTGGTACCCCGAGGGCCACCTTCGCGCCGCGCCGCCCCGCATACTGGAGGCATGCGGACGACTGACGGGACGGACGGTGCGGCCGTCGACGGAGTCGGGGCCCCGGAGCGGGCCCTGGGCTCCTTCCTGCGCGCGCGGCGGGGCCGGGTCGCCCCGTCCGACGTCGGCCTGCCGAGCGGGGGCCGCCGCAGGGTGCACGGGCTGCGCCGGGAGGAGCTGGCCCAGCTCGCCGGGATCAGCGTCGACTACCTGGTGCGGCTCGAACAGGGCCGCGCCGTGCAGCCCTCCGGGGAGGTGCTCGACGCGCTCTCCCGCGCGCTGGGCCTGAACGCCGCCGAGCAGCGGCACCTGTGCACGCTCGCCGAGAGCTGCACCGGCCCCGCCCCCGACATGGCGGTCAGCCCCCTGCTTCGGCGCCTGCTGGACGCCGCCGGCGGGTTCCCCGCCTTCGTGACCGACCACCGCCTCGACATCGTGGCCTGGAACCGCCTCGGCTCCGAGCTGCTGGGCGGGCTCGACGACCCGGTGCGGCGCGACCGGAACAACGCCCGGTTCCTCTTCCTCGACCCGGCCGCGCGGCGGGTGTACCCCGAGTGGGAGCCGCGGGCGGCCGAGGCGGTGGGGATGCTCCGGGACGCGGTCGGGCGCTTCTCCGACGACGACGCACTGTCCGCACTGGTCACGGAGCTGTTCTCGCTCAGCGCCGACTTCCGGCGCATCTGGGACAGCGGCGAGGTGGTGTCCTGCGGCGCCGGACGCAAGCGGCTGTCCCACCCCGGCACCGGTGACCTGCTGCTGGACTACGAGACCCTGCACGTCCCAGCGGCGCCCGGGGTGACCGGCCTGGTCGTGCACGTGTTCAGCGCCGAGGAGGGCACCTGCGAGGCCGACGCGCTGGCCCGGCTTTCAGGACGGGTCGCCGTCGGCTGACCCGCCGTCCCCGCCCTCGGTCCCGCCCTCCTCGGCCATGTGCGCGCGGAGCATGCCCGCAAGGGCGTCGGAGGCCTGCAGGTTGGCCATGAGGCGGTCGAGCGTCATCAGCGCCAGGCCCTGCTCGGGGTCGCCGAGGACGAGCAGCTTGGTCCCGGGCGTGATGCCCAGATCGCGCCGGGCCTGCGCGGGCAGGGAGATCTGGCCGCGCTCGCTCACCGTCACCGCGCCGTAGAAGCCCCGGCCCCCGGGACCGTACGAGGCCGCGCCGTCCGCCGCCATGTCTCCACCGCCCTCCGTGCGCATCGGTGCGCATGATCTGCAAAGCCTAGCAAGCGGAACATGTCCGCAACCGGTCACACACGGACGTACATGATTTACATGCCATAGCATGTGGATCATCCACCCGGCGGAAGGAGGCGCCGTGACCGCCACCGCGACCCGGGCTCCGGCCCGCGCCCTGGCCCCCGACCTCGCCCGGGGCGCCATGCTGCTGGCCATCGCCTGTGCCCACGCCCCGCTGTTCGTCACCGCCGTCGACCGCGGCCCGGCCCCGGCCAACGCCGCGGCGCTCGTCCTGCACGAAGTGGCCGTGGGCAACCACGCGCGGCCGCTGTTCGCCTTCCTGTTCGGCTACGCCCTGGTGCAGATGCTCGACCGGCGCACGGCGGCGGGCGCCGACCCGGCCGGGGTACGCCGCATGCTGCGCCGCAGGGGCGGGTGGCTGGTGGCGTTCGGTGCCGTGCACACGCTCTTCGTGCCGATCGACATCCTGGCGGTGTACGGGGCGGTCTCGGTGGCGCTGGTGGGCCTGCTGCGCGCGGGGCGGCGGACGCTGCTGTGGACCGGCTGCGCACTCCTCGTCCCGGCGACGCTCTCGGTCGGCCTGGGGATGTGGCAGGCGATGTCCCAGGGCGTGTGGACCTTCGAGATCGGGGCCGTCCCGCCCGCCTCGGACCCCCTGGCCGATCTCGCCGCGCGGATACCGGGTTGGGGCTTCTCCCTGCTGTTCGGAGGGGTGGCGGTCGCGCCCGCGATGGTCTTCGGGATGTGGGCGGCGCGGTCGCGCCTGTTGGAGGAGCCCGAACGGCACCGCGCCCTTCTCGTCCGCGCCGTCGCCGCCACCCAGGCCGTCTCGGTCGCCGGGGCGCTGCCGGCGATCCTGGTGCACTCGGAGGTGTGGGCCGACCCCGGACCGGGGCTGCTCTGGGCGGCCGCNCCCCCCCCCCCCAGCCGCTGACCGGCTTCTTCGGCGGCATGGGCCTGGCCGCGGTGATCGCCCTGGCGGCGATCGCCGCGGCACGCACCGACGGCCCCCTGACCGCCGCGCTCCAAGCGCTGGGGCAGCGGTCGATGACCTTCTACCTGTTCCAGACCGCCGCGTTCCTGGCGGTCTTCCGCCCCTACGCCCTGGGGCTGCAGGACGACGTCGGCCTGGCGGGCGCCTTCGGTGTCGCCGCCGCCGTGTGGCTGGTGTCGCTGGCCGCCGCCGACCTGATGCGCCGTGCCGGGCGCCGGGGCCCCGCAGAGGTCCTGCTGCGTCGGCTCGCCTACCGGTGAGCCCGCCCGCCCCCGGTCCGGGACCCCCGCCGGGGCCCGGCCGCCTCGCACCAGGCGGCCGGGACGTCGGAGAGCCGCCCCTCCCGGGCGGCGGCGAAGGAGGGGATGAGCGTCCCGGGCGCCCTTACGCGGCCCCCTTCACCGCCGCCGCCACGGCAGCCCCGAGCGAGGCGGTGGTGCCCGCACCGCCCAGGTCGGGGGTGAGCGCGGTCCGCTCCCCGGCCAGCACCTCCTCCACGGCACGCAGCACCGCGGCCGCCGCCTCCGGCTCGCCGAGGTGGTCGAGCATCATCGAGGCGCTCCAGATCTGCCCCACCGGGTTCGCGATCCCCTTGCCCGCGATGTCCGGGGCGGACCCGTGGACCGGCTCGAACAGGCTCGGGTAGCGCCGCTCGGGGTTGATGTTGGCGCTGGGCGCGATGCCGATGGTGCCCGCGCAGGCCGGTCCCAGGTCGGAGAGGATGTCGCCGAACAGGTTGCTGGCCACGACCACGTCGAACCGCTCCGGGTGGAGCACGAACTGCGCGGTCAGGATGTCGATGTGGTACTGGTCCACGGCCACGTCGGGGTATTCGGCGGCCATGGCCGCGACCCGCTCGTCCCAGTAGGGCATGGTCTGGGAGATGCCGTTGCTCTTGGTGGCCGAGGTCAGGCTCCGGCGCCCGCGGCCGCACGCCAGCTCGAAGGCGTAGCGCAGGATGCGGTCGACGCCGGTGCGGGTCATCACGGTCTCCTGCACGACCGTCTCGCGCTCGGTGCCCTCGAACATCCGCCCGCCGATGGAGCTGTACTCGCCCTCGGTGTTCTCCCGCACGACGAAGAAGTCGATGTCGCCGGGCCCGCGCCCGGCGAGCGGGCTGGTCACCCCGGGCATCAGGCGCACCGGGCGGACGTTGGCGTACTGGTCGAAGCGGCGGCGGAACTGCAGCAGGCTCCCCCACAGCGACACGTGGTCGGGCACCGTGTCCGGCCAGCCGACCGCGCCGAGGAAGAGCGCGTCGTAGTCCTTCAGCTCGTCGAACCAGCC
The DNA here is from genome assembly GCF_000341185.1 of Nocardiopsis chromatogenes YIM 90109. Classification (GTDB taxonomy): domain Bacteria; phylum Actinomycetota; class Actinomycetes; order Streptosporangiales; family Streptosporangiaceae; genus Nocardiopsis_A; species Nocardiopsis_A chromatogenes. The sequence goes on along the minus strand of NZ_ANBH01000246.1, from coordinate 13,815 downwards.
GTCGGGGAGCATGGTGCCGTGCCGCTGCCAGTACGCGGCCGAGGCGAAGTCGTACTCGACCAGGTCGAGCCCGATCCCGTAGGCGTCCGCGGCGGCGCGCAGCGCGCGCACCCCCTCCGGGACGACCTCCGTCCCGATCCCGTCGCCGGGGATGACGGCGATGCGGTGGCTGCGGCTCATGCGGGTGCTCCCTTCCCGGGTTCGTGTCCGAGCCGAAACTACCGGGCAACAAAGCATGGGAGAATGCCGCGCCGAGCAACGGTGCCTTGCCTGGTGGGAAAGAAGGCGATGAGGTCCCTCTCCGACATCGACGACCTGGAGTTCTTCGCCGCGGTGGCGCGCTCGCCGAGCCTGACCGCCGCCGCGCGCGAGTGGGGCGTCACCCTGTCCGCCGTGAGCAAGCGCCTCACCCGCCTGGAGGAGCGCCTCGCCGCCCAGCTCGTCCGGCGCAGCACCCGCAGGCTCACCCTCACCGAGGCGGGCGAGCTGTACGCCTCCGGCGCGCGCGGCATCCTCCAGGACCGCGCCGACCTGGAGGAGCGGGTCGGCCGGTCCTCCGGGCGGCTGCGCGGGCCCATCGCCCTGCACTCCACCATGGGGCTGGGGCGCCACCACATCGCCCCGCTGCTGCGCGCGTTCGCCGACGCCCACCCCGAGGTGGGCGTGGAGCTGACGCTGTCCGAGCACGCCTTCACCATCGCCGGGTCCGGCTACGACGCGGCGGTCCGGGTCGGCCCGCCGCCCGACGCACACCTGCGCCTGCGGCGGCTGCACCCCAACCGGCGGCTGGTCTGCGCCGCCCCGTCCTACCTGCGGGCCCGCGGCGCCCCGCGCTCCCCGGCCGACCTGGTCGACCACAACTGCCTGGTGATCAAGGAGAACGACGCCGACTTCGGCGTGTGGCGGTTCGGCACCGGCCCCGGCGACGAGACGGCGGTGCGGGTCACCGGCGACATGGCGAGCAACGACGGCGAGGCCATCGTGGGCTGGTGCCTGGACGGCCGCGGCCTGATGATGCGCTCGGCGTGGCACGTCCTGCCGCTGATCCGCGAGGGGCGGCTGGTGCAGGTGCTCCCCGGTGTCCCGACCCCGCCCGCCGACGTGTTCGCGGTGACCGACGCGACCGCGTTCCTCCCCCGCCGCACCCGGGCCCTCCTGGACCACCTGGCCGAAGGGCTGGCGGCCCGCTTGGACGGGGGGTGAGGAGGGTTCACCCCCGCAGGAGCGGGAGCCCGTCCTCCAGGGGGCGCAGGGCCTCCCGCACCGAGGCCGCGTAGTCGGCGTCCCCGCCGCCGAGCGCGCGGTGCTCGGCCCCGAGGCGCAGGGCGGCGTTGAGAGCGGCGGCGTGCACCCGCACGGCCAGGTCGTCGGCGGGGCGCCCGGAGCGCTCGGCGAGGATGGCGGCGAAGACCTCCTCGGCCTCGCGGTGGACGTCCATCCACACCGCCCTGATCCCGGGCTCGGTGCGGGTCATCCGGATCAGGGCGTCGATGGGTCCGGGCGCCAGGCGCTCGTCGTGCAGGGCGTCCTGGGCCCCCAAGTGGGCGGTCAGGCCGGTTCCGTGCGGCCACGTCCGAAGCCACCCGGCCATCGCCTCCAGCCCGGAGGTGAGCAGCGGCCGGACGCACCCCTCCTTGCTGGGGAAGTAGCGCCACAGGGTGCGCGAGGAGATGCCGATCTCCCGGGCGATGTCCTCGCCGGTGGTGGCGGCGACCCCCTTCTCGGCGAAGAGCGCCGTGGCGGCGCGGGCGATCTCGGTGCGCACGGCCTCCCGGCGGCGCGCGCTCATCGGCGGGCGCCCCCGCCCCTTCGTCCCGTCCGGCACCGGCCCCTGCCTCCCGTTCCCCCGCGTCGAAGGCCCCAGCCTAGTCGCGCCCCCCGCGCGTCCACATAATGTCACTCAGAGACAAATAGGCGTAGAGTGACAAATAAGAGCACCGCGCACGAGGAGGCCGCCATGCGGACCGGACTGGAAGGCAAGAGCACCGTCGTCACCGGGGGCGGGTCCGGCATCGGCCGGGCCGCCGCGCTGCGCTTCGCCGAGGAGGGGGCGCGCGTCCTCATCGCCGACATCGCCGCCGGGGCCGCCGAGAAGACCGCCGAAGAGGTGCGCGCCCTGGGCGCCCGGGCCGAGGCGGTGGTGGGCGACCTGAGCCGCCAGGACGTCGTCGACCGGGTCGCCGCCACCGCCGCCGAACGCTTCGGCGGGGTCGACGTGCTGGTCAACAACGCCGGGATCATGGACGACATGTCGGCCGCCGCCGACGTCACCGACGAGGTGTGGGAGCGGCTCATCCGGGTCAACCTGACCGCGCCGTTCCTGCTCACCCGCGCCGTCCTGCCGGGCATGGTGCAGCGGGGGTCGGGCGCGATCGTGTTCACCGCATCCGAGGCCTCGCTGCGCGGCAGCGCCGCCGGGGCCGCCTACACCGCCGCCAAGCACGGGGTGGCCGGGCTGGTGAAGTCCACCGCGGTGATGTACCGCGACCAGGGGATCCGGGTGAACGCGGTGGCCCCCGGCGGCACCGCCACCAACATCACGGTGGACGCGGCGGCCGAGGCGGCCGGGCCGCGGGCCCTGGCCCCCTACATGGCGGGCGTGGGCCGGGTCGCCGAGGCCGACGAGCTCGCCGCGGCCATCGTGTTCCTGGCCTCGGACGCGGCGAGCAACATCAACGGGGCCGTGCTGCCGGTCGACAACGGCTGGTCGGCGGTGTGAGGGCTCACCCCGCCCGGAGGCGGTCGCGCAGGCGCCGCGCCACGCCGCCCATCAGCGCCTCCGCCTCCGGCTGCACGATGGCCGCCACCCGCGACTCGGTGAGCGCCGCCACCGCGTAGGTCCCGCCGCCGTCGTGCTCGACCACGCCGATCTCGTGCCGCAGGTTCAGCAGCGTGCCCGTCTTGGACGACCACACCGTCGCGTCGGAGGCGAAGTCCGGGGTGAGGCGCTGCCGCATCAGGTTGGCGCCCATCAGGTCCCGCACCCGCGCCGCCGTCCACTCCGGGAGCCCGCGCGGCCGCCACAGCTCCTGCAGCAGGTCGGCGTAGGCCCGGGCGGACCCGGCGCTGGCCCGGGTCACGTCGAGCTGCGGGACGCTGTGCCCGCGCCCCTGGGTCCCCGCCTCGATGGCGAGCCGCTGCGCCAGGTGGCCGTCGGAGCGGGCCAGGTGCGTCTCCGGGGTGTCCCGCATGTCCCGCAGCGTGTTCCGGATGGTGACCCCCGACAGCCCCAGCCCCTTGAGCAGCTCGGCCACCTGCGCCGGGGGCGCGAACGCGAAGAGCGCCTCGGAGGCGGCGTTGTCGCTCACCGCCATGCTCATGTAGAGCAGGTCCTCCACCGCGGCGCGCACCGGGTGGCGGAACCGGCTGATCCCGGTGGGGCCCGGCACGGCGTCCACGCCCGGCGTCAGCACCACCGGTTCGGCGCCGTCCAGCTCCCCGCGGCGGATCCGCTCCAGCACCGCCATCGCCAGCGGGACCTTCACCAGCGACGCGGTGCTGAACTCCAGGTCGGGCTCGATCCCGATCTCCTCGCCCGAATCCAGGTCGCGCACCAGGAACGAGCCGCGCAGGCCGCCGTCGTCCAGCTCCTCGCGCAGCCGTCTGAGGAAGGCCTCCTCGCGCACACCGCCTCCTTCTCCCTCTCAGTCCTCGTCGCCCGCCGGGTCGCCCAGGCACCGGGCGATCCCCGTGCGCAGCGGGCCGCGCAGCCGCCCGGGGTCCTCGCCCCCGCTGGTGGCCGCGTCGAACCCGCGCGCCAGATCCTCCTCGCCCACCGGCCGCCAGTGCAGCCCCAGGTCCTCGGCCTGGCGCTCGGAGGCCAGCAGCAGGTCGCCGCCGTCGAGCCCCTCGGCCAGCGCCGCCGCCAGCGTGCGCGCCACCGCCACCTGCGCCGGGCGCAGGCCCACCCGGTCGCGCAGCCGGAACACCCGGTCGCGCACGTGCGGCACGTCGTCCTCGGGCTGGATCCACAGCCGGTGCGGCCGCCCGGCGGCGCCACCGCGCCCGGCGCGCAGCGTCTCCAGGTACACCGCCCCGCCGTCGGGCACCGCCACCGAGGCGGCGCCGAGGGGGACCCGCCACACCGCCTCGGACTCGGGGACGGCGACCAGCGCCGCGCGCACCTCCTGGGAGCGCAGCAGGTCGGTGCGGGCCTCGGGCGGCGCCGCGTGCAGGTCCAGGCGCAGGCCCAGGCGGCGGGCGCGCACGTCCAGCCGGGCCAGGTCGGCGGTGGTGCACACCTCCGGGACGGCGAGCCGCAGCGGAGCGTGCCGGGCCTGCTCGGCCGTGTCCTCCAGCGCGTCGGCGAGCCGGACCAGGCGGCGCGCGGGCGGCAGCATCTCCCGACCGAAGGGGGTGAGCCGCGCCCTGCGGCTCGACCGGTCGAACAGCCGCCCGCCCAGGTGGCGCTCCAGGGCGGCGATCCGTCTGCTGGCCACCGGCTGGGCCACCCGGGCGGCGGAGGCGCCCAGGGTGAAGCTGCCCTGCTCGCTCACGTGAACGAACGCCTTGCAGGCGGCCACCAGATCCATGGCCTCACCTTATGCCGGATCGGCATGGAAGGGGCCGTTTCCGTCTTGGACAGCATCCGTTCCGGCGGCCAGACTGCTGCGCAGGGTTCCCGGGGCCCTTCCGAACCGCCGATGACGTCGTGCATGAGGAAGGCCGAACCATGCTGATCGAACGTGCAGTGCCCGTGCTCCTGGCCGCGGCCGTGTGGCCCGCCGCGACCGCCTGCGCTCCCGCGGAGGAGGCGGCCCCGACCGGGGGCGCCTCCGAGGCGTCGGGGGCGGACCCCTCGCAGGCCGACGCCGACTTCGCCGACCTGGAGGAGGAGTTCGGCGCCCGCCTGGGCGTCTACGCCATCGACACCGGAAGCGGTGAAGAGGTCGCCTACAACGCCGACCAGCGCTTCGCCTACGCCTCCACCTTCAAGGTTCCGGCGTGCGGTGCGGTCATGGAGGAGTACTCCCTCAAGGAGATGCGGAAGCACGTCGTCCACTTCGACGAGGAGGACCTGGTCGACTACTCGCCCATCACCGAGGACCACGTGGACTCGGGGATGACGCTGATGGAGGTGTGCGACGCGGCGCTGCGCTACAGCGACAACACCGCGGCCAACCTCCTGCTGGAGGAGCTCGGCGGCCCCGAGGGCTTCCAGGAGGCGATGCGCGAGCTGGGCGACGACACGACGATCTCCGCCCGCTGGGAGACCGAGCTGAACGAGAACAAGCCGGGGGACGAGCGCGACACCACCTCCCCGCGCGCGTTCGCGCAGAACCTTGAGGAGTACGTGCTCGGCGACGTGCTGGAGAAGAAGGAGCGCAAGGCCCTGGCCGACATGATGGTCCGCAGCACCACCGGGGACACGCTGATCCGGGCCGGGGTGCCAAAGAACTGGAAGGTCGGCGACAAGTCGGGCATGCCCGGGTACGGCGGGCGCAACGACATCGCCGTGATGTGGCCGCCGAAGGGCGACCCGATCGTGCTCGCGGTGTACTCGACCAAGGACACCGAGGACGCCGAGTCCGAGGACGCCCTGGTGGCGCAGGCGGCGGAGGTCGCCGTCGGTGCGCTGGAGGACTGACCCCCGCTCCCCCTCACTCTTGGTAAAGACGGGGACAAGAGGGGTAAAAGAGGGAGATGACCCAACGACGTTCCCCCCGCCGTGCGGCCACGGTGGCGGCGCTCGCCCTCGCGGCCGCCGTCGTCCCGCTTCCCGATGCCCCACCCGCCGGGACCGCCTACGCGGCCGTCGCCCCCGCCTCCGGCGAGCTGCGCGCGGGCGACTCCGGCCCCGAGGTCGAGGCCGTCCAGGAGCGCCTGGCCGAACTCGGCTACTGGACCGGCGGCGCCGACGGCGCGTTCGGCACCGACACCGCCCTGGCCGTCCAGGCCCTGCAGAAGGCCGCCGGGATCGACCGCGACGGCATCGTCGGCCCCGACACCCGCGGGGCGCTCGACGACGGCGTGCGCCCCTCCGCCGAGACCGCCGACGGCCGCGCCGTGGAGATCGATCTGGACCGCCAGCTCCTGATGACCGTGGAGGACGGCGAGGTGCAGCAGGTCTTCAGCACCTCCACCGGCTCGGGCGAGCCCTACACCTCCCGCGGCGAACGGCACATCGCGACCACCCCCACCGGCAGCTACCAGGTCTTCCGCGAGGTGGACGCCTGGGACCCCGGCCCGCTGGGCGCGCTGTACCGGCCCAAGTACTTCAACGGCGGCATCGCCGTGCACGGCTACGGCTCGGTGCCGCCCTACCCGGCCTCCCACGGCTGCGCACGCGTGAGCCTGAAGGCCATGGACTGGCTGTGGAAGAGCGGCCACCTGGACGTGTACGACACGGTCCTGGTGCGCTGACCCGCCCTCACGTCCGGCGGTGCGGGTCCTGCCCGCTCCGCCGGACCGCCGTCCCCACGTCCATCCGTGCCCGCTCCTCGGCGAGCCGCTCCCGCGCCTCCTCCTGCGTGATGCGGGTCCGCGGCGTCACCAGGCTCACCGCCACGCCGCACACCAGCGCCGCCGCCATCGACGGGAACACCGGGTTGCCCCAGAACTCCGTCCACGCGCCGACCCCGTTGACCGCCAGCGCCGCCGCCGACCCCCCGGCCATCGCCGCCAAGCCGCCCTGCCAGGTGGCCCGCCGCCAGAACCGGCCCAGCAGCGAGGCCGCCAGCAGGCCGGTGAGCACGGTGGAGACCATCGTCGTGATGTAGTCGATGACGGTGGTCGCCGCCAGCGCGAAGGCCAGCGCCAGCAGCAGCACCCCGGCCAGGCACAGCCGCGACAGGCGCACCGTGTGCTCGGCGCGGGGCAGGCGCCCGGTCACCATCTGGGCCACGTCGCGCAGCAGGATCGTGGTGGCCGCCACCGCGTCGGAGTCGCCCGAGGACATCGTCGCCGACAGCCCGGCCACCAGCAGGAACGCCCCGATCCACACGGGGAACAGCGTGGTGGCCAGGTAGGGGAAGGCCATGTCCGGGTTGTCCAGCCCCGGCTCCAGCGCGCGGGCGGCCATCCCCGCGACCGCCGGGAGCAGCGCGAACACGGCGAACAGGCCGCCGACCCACAGGAAGCTCCGCCGCACCGTGGCGGTGTCCCGCGCCGAGTAGATCCGCTGGCGGTAGGAGGGGGTGGACAGCACGCCCACCGCGACCACCGCCGCCAGCGACAGCGCCGGGAGCGGGCCGAGCGCCCCGACGCCCAGGAAGGAGGCCGCCCCTTCGGGCACGCCCGCCGCGAGCCCGGCCGGGCCGCCCGCGGCGGCCAGCGCCAGCACGGCGAGCACGGTGAACCCGATGAAGAGCACGGTGCCCTGCACCGCGTCGGTGACGACCACCGCCAGGTAGCCGCCGACGACCGTGTACAGACCGAACCCGGCCGCGACCACGGCCTTGGCGAGCTGCGGGTCCATCCCGGTCAGGTAGGACAGGTACAGCGCCCCGCCCATGATGTGCGCCCCGAGCCAGCCCACCGAGGCCAGCACCAGGACCACCGAGACCACGCCCTTCACCGCCCGGCTGGCGCCGAAGTAGGAGCTCATCTCCTCGGAGAAGGTCATGAACCCGTGCCGGCGCACGTCGGCGAACAGGACCGTCAGCAAAAGCACCCCGGCCGCGCCGCCGATACCGTACAGCGCCCCGGCCCAGCCGTTCTCGTAGCCGAACCCGACGGCGCCCAGGCTGGAGCCGGTGCCCACGAGGGTGGCCAGGGTGGTGCCGAGCAGCAGCGGGGTGCCCAGGCTCCGCCCCGCCAGCAGGAAGTCCTCCCCGCTGCGGGCCCGGCGGGCCACCCACACCGCCAGGCCGAGCATGGCCGCCAGGACCGCGAGCAGGACGGGAAGGTAGACCGGTGAGGAGAGATCATCCGCCATGGGGGACATGGTGGCGCCGGGCCTCGCCGATGGGACCCCCCGGAAGGGATCGTGCTGCACTGCACAAGCCCGTGGTGCACCGGCGCCCCGCGCCCTCAGGCACGGTCGTCGCTCCAGGCCCTCCACAGGTCGGCGTAGCGGCCGCCCCGGGCGACCAGCTCCCCGTGCGTCCCCGACTCCACGATGCGGCCCGCCTCCATCACCACCACGCGGTCGGCCTCCACCGCCTGGGGCAGGCGGTGGGCCACCACCAGGGCGGTGCGCCCTTCGGTCGCCGCCAGGGCCGCGCGTTCCAGCCCCCGGGCGCCCGCGCTGCCCGCCTCGGCGCTCGCCTCGTCCAGCACGGCCACCGGCGGGTCGGCCAGCACCAGCCGGGCCAGCGCCAGCAGCTGGGCCCGGTCGGCGGTGAGCCGCACCCCGTTCTCCCCCACGGCGGTGGCGATCCCGTCCGGGAGCCCGAGCGCCCACCCCCGGGCCCCGACCGCTTCCAGCGCCGCCAGCACCCGGTCGTCCCCGGCCCCGGGGTCGGCGATGCGCACGTTGTCGGCGAGCGTCCCGGCGAACACGTGCGCCTCCTGGCTGACCAGCACCACGTGGCGGCGCAGCTCGGCGCGGGGCACCCGGTCCACCGGGGCGCCGCCGACCAGCACCCGCCCGCCGGACAGGGCGAGCCCCCCGGCCACCGCGCGGGCCAGGGTCGTCTTGCCCGCGCCGCTGGCGCCGACCACCGCCACCCGCTCGCCCGGGGCGACCTCCAGGTCCACCCCGTCGAGCACGGCGGGCCCCTCCCCGTACCGGTGCACCGCGCCGCGCACCCGGACGCCGCCGTGCGCGGGCCGGGCGGGGTCGGCGGGCTCGGGCGGCTCGGGCAGGTCCAGCACCCCGGCGATGCGGGCCAGGGAGGCCCCCGCCGACTGCACGTCGTCGAAGGTGGTCAGCAGCGCCCCGAACGGGTCGAACAGCCGGTGGAACAGCAGCGCCGCCGCGGTGGCCGCGCCGACCGTGGCCGCGTCGGCGGCCACCAGGTGGAAGCCGACCGCCAGGACCGCCGCCAGTCCGACGAACTCGGCCGCGTTGATCGCCCCGATGAAGCGGGTGAACAGCCCGAACACCCCGACCTCGGTGTCCCGGGCGGCGGCGGAGCGCTCGGCGACCAGGGCGGTGCGCCGCTCGCGCAGCCGGTAGGCGTCCACGGTGGCCGCCCCCTGCAGGGTGCCGACCAGCGCCTGGGCCCGCTCGCCGAGCTGCGCCCGCTGGCGCGCGTACATCGGCGCGGACTTCGGCAGGTACCAGCGCAGGGCCAGCGCGTGCACCGGCAGGGCGCACGCCCCGGCCAGCCCCAGCCGCCAGTCCAGGGCGGCCATCCCGCCCAGCGCCATGACCACCAGCACCAGCGAGGTGAGCACCAGCGGGGCGCGCTCGCGCACCACCTCGGAGGTCTCGGCCACGTCGTCGCCGACCCGGGAGAGCAGGTCGCCGGGGGCCAGCCGGGAGAGCTCCTCCTCGGACAGCCGCATCGCCCTGCGCATCACCGCCTCGCGCAGCCGGGCCAGGACGGTCTCCCCGGTCCGCGCGAGCAGGACCGACTCCAGCGCCGAGAGCACGCCCCCGGCCAGCGCCGCGCCCGCGATGACGGCGGCCGGGACCAGCACGCCGCGCGGCCCGTCCCCCCGGACGACCGCGTCGACCAGCAGGCCCAGCGCCCACGGTCCGGCGAGCACGCAGGCATTGGCCGCGACGCTGGCGGCCACGGCGGCCGCACCGACCGGGCCCACCGCGCGCACCTGCCGCGCGACCACGGCCAGGGTCCGGCGGCCGGAGGCCACCGGGAGCGTTCTGTAGGTCACCGCAGTACCGCCTCGGCGTAGTCGGGGTCGCTCGCCGCGAGCCCCGCGTGGGTTCCCTCCGCGACCACCCGGCCGCCGCCGACCGCGACGACGCGGTCGGCGCGGGCCAGCAGCGCCGGGCTGGAGCAGACCGCCACCGTGCAGCGGCCGGCGCCGCCGTGGCGCAGCTCCCGCACCCCGGCGGCGACCGCCTCCTCGGTCACGGCGTCCACCGCGGTGGTGGGGTCGTTCAGGACCAGCACCGGCGGGTCGGCGGCCAGCGCCCGGGCCAGGGCCACGCGCTGGCGCTGCCCGCCGGACAGGGTGGTGCCCCGGTCCGTCACCGCGGCCCTGAGTCCGCCGGGGACGGTGCGCACCACCTCGTCGGCGGCGGCCGCGCGCAGCGCGGGCCAGGGGTCGGCCCCGGGGGCGGCGCCGGTGAGCACGTTCGCGGCCAGGGTGCCCTCGAACAGGTCCGGCTCGTGCGGCTCGACCAGCACCCGGGCGCGCACCTCCTCCGGCCCCAGAGCCTCCGCCGGGACCCCGTCGACCAGGTAGGAGCCGCCGTGGTCGGCGGCGGGCACCCGGGCGGCCAGCACGTCGGCCAGGGCGCGGGCGTCGGCCGGGTCGTAGCAGACCACCCCGACGAACTCCCCCGGCCCCACCCGCAGGTCCAGGCCGCCCAGGGGGCCGCCCACCCCCTTCAGCTCGACGGGGCAGGCGCCGGGCGCACCGACGCGCGCCGGCGCCCCGGGCTCGCCCGCCTCCAGCCGGAAGGGGGCGTGCAGCACCTTCTCCAGCCGCCGCGCGGAGGCCCGGGAGGAGGCCAGCTCCATGGCGGCGTAGCCCACCTCGCGTACCGGCTCGGTGAGGAACTGGGCCAGGCCCACCACGGTGACCAGCTCGCCGACGCTGATCCGGCCCTGCAGCGCGAAGACCCCGGCGCCCGCGGCCACCGCCGCCAGCAGCAGGCCCCCGGCCAGCCCGGTGGCGCCCTGGTACAGCCCCCGGGGCACGGCGGCCCGCAGGGCGCCGCGCAGCGCACCGGCGCTGGCCTCGGCGTAGCGCGCGGCGGCCTGCTCCTCGGCACCGGCGCCGCGCAGCGCGGGCAGGCCGCGCACCAGGTCGGCGGCGAGCCCGGAGGCGCGGGCCAGCGCCTCCTGCTGGGCGGCGGTGCGCCGGGTGAGCACTGGGCCGACGAGCTGCACGATGGCCACCAGCACGGGCACGCCCACCAGCACGCCGCCGCCCAGGACCGGGTCGATCCGCAGCAGGACCGCGGCCGCCACGGCCAGCCCGGCCACCGCGCCGACCACGCCGGTCAGCGGGTGCAGGACCTGGGCGGTGCGGTCGGCGTCGGTGGTGGCGACGGTGAGCAGCTCGCCCGCGCCCAGCCCGGTGGCGGGGGCGCGGGGGTGCAGAGCGCGGTCGGCGGCCTCCACGCGGAGCAGGTGCGCCTCGGACTCCGCGGCGCGCACGGACGCGCGCGCGCCGAACCGCCACGACAGGGTGAGCACGGTGAACAGGGCGGCCAGCCCCGCCACCGAGACCGCGAGCGCGGCCGTGTCGCCGGTGGCCACCGCGCGGTCGACGACCACTCCGATGGCGACCGGCACCAGCGTCTCGCACACCTGGTAGAGCGTGTGGCCCAGCGCCGACACCGCCACGGCGCGCCGGTTCCGCCGCACGGCACGCCTCAGGGGCGATTCGGACATGTCCCTCCCCGGTCGAGCAAACCCGGTTAGGTTATCCTCACCGCTCCGGTGGAGCCCACCGGTTTTCCCTCCGCCCGGGGCCGCCCGCGCGGCGGCGCCCCGCCCGGAGCGGTCCGGCGGTGTCTGCCGAGAAAAAATCTTCCGCGCTGGAATTCGTCCGGCCGCGCCGCGCGCACCGCCGCGGACCTCCCCTTTCCTCTCGCCCGGATCCCGCACGCATCGACCGAATTCGATGCCTTCCGCGTGCCGGGCCCACTCCCCGGCCGCGCCTTCCCACCCACCCCCTGACCAGGAATTCCACGGCCCCGCCATTCTTGATCATGCCCCGACCAGCGGATACGGCGACACCGTTAACTGACATGCACCAGACCACCATAATCCGTTATCATCACCCCCACTTCAGCCAAATCATCATGTTCGTCACCAAAAGGCGAAATAGAGAAAACGCCGCCGGGGACTCGGGAAGGCGAGGGCGTGACGACGGGGCGAGAACAGCGGTCGGGGCAGTCGGAACTGGACGAGGTCGTGGAGAACGTGGCCCGCGTCCACCAGGAACTGGAGGAGAGACGGGAGCGGGAGGGGGCGCTCAACGGCCTGATCGACACGGTCCGGGAGCTGGCCGAGCAGCAGACCCGGACGGACCTGGAGCGGATGCTCACCCGGCGCATGCGCCTGCTGCTGGGACTGGACGCGGCCTTCATCGGGGTGCAGTCAGCCGACGGCGCCCGGGTGGTGCACGCGCCCGACGGCCACGTGTCCACCATGCTCAACATGGGCATGGCCACCCCCGCCGGGGTGGGCCTGGGCAGTTGGGCGGTGCAGGCGAACGCGCCCGCCTGGACCGCCGACTACCTGGCCGACGACCGCTTCGAGCACGACGAGGTCATCGACGACGTGATGCTCTCCGAAGGGCTCCGCGGCCTGATCGCCGTCCCCCTGGCCCGCGACCCCGCCTCCTCGACCACCCTGTACGCCGGGGCGCGCAGCGTCCGCTCCTTCACGCCCGAGGAGGTCTCCCTGGCCAGCACCCTCGGCCAGGTCGCCGGGGCCCTGCTGCGCCGGTACACCGCCATGGAGGAGGCCGAGACCGCCCGCGGGGAGCTGCAGCGCCGCCTGGAGCGCGCCGAGGCGCGCACCCGCGAGGGCCTCCCCTCGCTGCTCGACCGGCTGCTGTCGGCCGTGCTCGGCGGCGCCGAGCTGTCCGCGCTCGCCGCCGAGATCGCCGAGCGCTTGGCGGCAGCGGTGTGCGTGCGCTCCGCCGACGGCCGCGAACTGGCGCGGGCCGGCACCCCGGAGCACGGCTGGCCCGACCCCGAGGAGGTGCGCCGCGCCGCCCCCTGGACCCGCCCCACCGGAGCCCCCGTCGCGGTGGACCGGCGCACCTGGGCGGCGCCGATCCGCGCCGGGGCGGACGACTTCGGGCTGCTGCTGGCCGTCTTCGAGGAGCCGGGCGGCGCCGATGCGGGCGAGCGCGTGCGCGCCGCCGCCAAGGCGCTGTCGGTGACCGCCCTGCTCCGGGTGCACGGCCCGATCTCCGAGGCGCAGATCCGCGATGAGCTGCTCAGCCAGCTCCTGACCGAGTCCACGGCCACCGACCCGCAGGCCGCGCGGCGGCGCGAGCAGCGCGCCCGCCACCTGGGGATCGAGCTGGCCGAGCCGCATGTGGCCGTCGCCGCCGAGTGCGGGCCGGGCGAGCCGTCCGCCACCGCGCTGTCCTGGGCCGACGCCTACGTACGGCGCCGCGGCGGGCTGCGCACCGTGCAGGGGGAGCGGCTGGCCCTCCTGCTGCCCGGCGACGATCCGGGGGCCGCCGCGGCCGAGGTCGCCGCCGAGCTGGGCCGGGTGTGCGGCCGCCCGGTCAGCGCGGGCGGCGCGGGCCCGGCCTCCGGGATCGAGCAGGTGCGCCGGGCGCACGAGGAGGCGCTGCGCACCCTGGAGGCGCTGGGCGCCCTGGGCCGGGAGGGGGCCGCGGCCTGCGCCCGCGACCTCGGCTTCTTCGGCGCCCTGCTGTCCGACCGGCGGGGCGTGGGCGAGTTCGTCGACGCCGAGCTGGGGCCGCTGCTGGCCTACGACCGCCAGCACTGCACCGAGCTGGCCGCGACCCTGCAGGCCTACCTGGCCACCGGGGGCAGCCCCACGCACGCCGCCCGGCGCCTGCACGTGCACCCCAACACCGTCTCGCGCCGCCTGGAGCGCATCGGCGACCTGCTCGGCCCCGACTGGCAGGACCCGGAGCGGGCGATGGAGCTGCACCTGGCCCTGCGCCTCACCCGGCTGCGCGACCTGGTCGGCGCCCCCGGCTGAGGCGGCGCCCCCGGCCGAGGCGGGGCCGACGGCTCAGGCGGGCACCCGCCGGGCGGCATCGGCCCCGGCGAGCGCCTGCACCGCGTGCGCGGCG
>NZ_ANBH01000245.1 GCF_000341185.1 Nocardiopsis chromatogenes YIM 90109 | reverse complement strand
CGGGGGGGCCCCCGCCGGGCGGCATCGGCCCCGGCGAGCGCCTGCACCGCGTGCGCGGCGCAGACCAGGGTGGCGTGGCGGTGCCAGCCGGTGAACGAGCGGCCGGAGAAGTCGCGCACGCCCAGCCGCTCGGCCCTGTCCTCCTCCCCCTCCACGAGGGACGCCAGCAGGCGCAGCCGGACCGCCTCGCGCACCCGGGCGGCGGGCGCGCCTCCCGGCAGGTCGGCCGTCCACAGCTCGTCCGGGCGCCCGCCGCGCGCGCCGCCGACCGCCACCAGCAGCGCGCTGCGCGCCCCCCGGGCACCGGGGACCGCGGGCAGGCGCACCCGCGCCGCCGCGACCCCTCCCTCCCCGCGGCCGCGCACGAGCCGGTGCGCGGGCTGCGCGCGTACGGGGCCCGCGGCCAGCGGCTCCAGCGGGGTGAGCGGGTCGATGCGCACGACCGACGGCATACCGGCCGCCTGCAGGCGGCCCGCGAGGCCCGCCCCGTCGCCTCCGCGCCCGTCGGCGACCACCGGGCGCGCCGGGCCCCGGCGGCCGGCCACCGTCCGCGCGGCGGCGACCGCGCACCCGGCGGAGGACTCCGCCACCAGGCCGTCGGGCACCTGCGCCCGGCGCCGCCGGTCCCCGTCGCCCAGCCACGCGGCCGACAACTGCATACGGAAGTGCACCGGGACCGCCGCGCCCTCGTCGGCGCTCCACACCCCCACCGCGCGCTGGGCGTTGACCGCCGCACCGGTCTCCGGCAGCACGTACCGCTCCACCCCCGCGAAGCTGCGGCCGGACCGGGGGATGACCAGCGGGCGCAGCACCCAGGCGCGGGGCGGCAGCCGCTCGGCCAGCCAGCGGGTCAGCGCCCGGCGCACCGGGCTCCAGTGCCAGGGCGAGTTGGCCACGAAGTGCTGCAGGCTCTGGTCGGCGCCGGGCCCCAGCCCGGCCGCCAGGTTGGTGATCGACTTGCGGCCGTCCACCGAGAGCAGGCCGCGCAGGTAGGCCAGGGCGGTGCGGCGCTGGTCGATGCGCGGCAGCGACGCGAACAGCGCCGCGGCCGCCTCGGCGACCACCGGTTCGGGGACGTCGGTGGGGGGCGCGCTCAAGATCGCGGTCGGGACGCTCACGGGGGGGCACTCCTCGCTCTGCTCGGCCGGGCCGGGCCCGGCGGTGCGGGTCCCCCACAGCCTGCGCGGCGGTCACCCGCCGGGACGAGGTGCGGACGCCACCCGGTCCGGCGGCCGGGCGCTGGCGGCGGCACCCCGGCGCGCCGGAGGCGGCCCGGGGCGGTGGGGCCGGGCCACCGCCCCGGGCGCGCGCCGCGGTGGCCCCGCCCTCTCGCCCCCGGTCAGCGGGCCGCCGCGGTGGCCTCCTCCATCCGCTCCGACAGGGCCTCCAGCGCCCGCTCCCAGCGCCGGACCCGGCTCCGGGTGTACCGCTCCTCCAGGTCGCCCAGGGCCGCGTCGGCGTCCGCCCCGCCCCCGGCCAGGCGCGCCAGCTCCGCCCGGGCCTGCACGTGCGTCCCGAGCAGGGTGTCCCCGCCGACCCGCCCGCCGCGCGCGGCGGCGACGAACGCGCCGGGGGCCACCGCGGTGACCGTGCGCCAACCGACGACGGCCGACACGTAGTGGTCCGCCGACACCCCGGCGTCCGGGGAGGGGCGGCCGTACCACATCAGCCTCGGCGGGACCGCGCCCCTGCCGGTGAGCTCGGCCCACTCCCGGCCGCTGAGCCGCTCCTCGTGGGCGCGGAAGGCGAGCCGGGCCACGGCCAGGCCCAGAGACGAGCTCCCGGAGCGGCCCGGCGCCCCCGGCATCCCGGCCGCCGCCTGGTCGAGGTGGGCCAGGCACAGCGAGACGAGCGCGCGCAGCCCCCCGGGCGCGCGCCCGGCCTCCAGGGCCTCGCCCATCCCGGCCGCGCACGCCGCCAGCACCCGCCCGTGCCGTTCGGGGGCGTACACGCCGACGGCGTGCGCCCCCACGCCGCGGGCCAGGCACCCCTGCAGCACCTCCGGTGCCCGGCCCGTGCCGGGCAGCGCCACCAGCAGGTTCGGCCGGTCCACCGCCCGGTGCACGGCCCGCGCCTCGGCGAGCGCGGTGGCCGGGTCGTCCACCAGGGCCGGGTGCAGCGCCAGCGAGACCAGGCCGTCGGCGCCGCCGGTGCGCTCGTGCACCTCCATCAGGTCGTCGCAGGCCGTCCGGGCGTCCCGGACCAGCACGGCGCGCATCGCGGTGCGCAGCGGGACGTGCCGGACCGCGAGGTCGTCCACCTGGTCGCGGTAGGCGGCGCCGCAGCGCAGGTCCTCCACCATGTCGGCGGCGTCGAGCACCGCCCCGCGCAGGCCGGTGCGGGCCGCGCGGCGCAGGTCGCCCCGGACCAGGTGCTCCCGGGTCAGGCCCTCGACCCACGGGGAGACCCCCTCGGCCGTCAGGAGGCGGACCAGTTCCCGCCCGCCTTCCGCGTCGTACCAGCGGTCGTCCTCGGGCACCGCTTCCTCCCATCAGCGCTCGTGCGACGAGACGGGCAGCCTAGCGCCGTGCGCCCGGCCCGCGCACGAGCCGTCCGCCCTGTGTCAGATCCGGCGCACCTGACATATCCGAGGCGACATGACGCCGAATGCCGATCCGATTGCCGCACCGCGGGCCCTCGTGAAGAATCCACCATCGGAACGGCCCATTCGCCACCTGAAATCCCACCTCGCAGCGGCAGCGCCGCAGCCCGAGAAGAAGACGGGGCCCGCACCCGAGCGCCCGACGGGGGAATTCCCCGGAACCGCCGAACGGGTCCGCGCATTCGCGCTCCCCGCGCATCCCCACCATTCCTTGAACACCTTCCTGCGACGAGGTGAACGAAAAAGTGCTGAGCCGGATCCGAACGCTCGACGCCCTTCAGCAGCCCGACTGGGACGATGCCGGGGCCCTCGACCGCGCACACGCCGAACTGTCCGCGCTCCCCCCGCTGGTGCGCCGCGGCGACGTGCTGCGCCTGCGCACCCTGCTCGCCGGCGCCGCCGCCGGTACCGCCCTGGTGCTCCAGGCCGGGGACTGCGCCGAGGACCCCGCCGACTGCTTCACCGGCGGCGCCCTGCGCAAGGCCGGACTCGTCGACATGCTCGGCGGGATCATGCAGATGAACACCCACCTGCCCGTGGTGCGGGCCGGGCGGATCGCCGGGCAGTTCGCCAAGCCCCGCTCCCGCCCCACCGAGACCGTCGGCGGCCGGGAGCTGCCGGTCTACCGCGGCCACATCGTCAACGCCCCTGAGCCCGACCCCGCACTGCGCCGCGCCGACCCGCAACGGCTGGTCGCGGGCTACCAGGCCGCCCGCCAGGCCATGCGGGACCTGGGCTGGGCGCCCGACACCGCCCCGCACCCGGTGCCCCAGCCCTGGACCAGCCACGAGGCGCTGGTCCTGGACTACGAGCTGCCCCAGGTCCGCGACGACGGGGACGGCCCGCTGCTGGCCTCCACCCACTGGCCCTGGATCGGCGAGCGCACCCGCGGCCTGGACCAGGCGCACGTGGACCTGCTCTCCCGCGTGGTCAACCCCGTCGCCTGCAAGGTCGGCCCGAACGCCACCGAGGAGGAGGTCGTCGGCCTGTGCGGGCGGCTGGACCCCGGCCGCGCCCCGGGCCGGCTCACCCTCATCGCGCGNNNGGGGCCTGCCGCGCCTGGCGGCCGCGGCCCGCGCGGCCGGGCACCCGGTGGTGTGGCTGTGCGACCCGATGCACGGCAACACCGTCACCACCGGCGACGGCTACAAGACGCGCGTGCTGGACCGGATCGTCCAGGAGGTCGAGGGGTTCGTCGCCGCGGTGCGGGAGGGCGGCGGCGTGCCCGGGGGCCTGCACCTGGAGACCACCCCGGACGAGGTCACCGAGTGCGCCGACGGCGCGGACCGGATGGCCGAGGTGAGCACCAAGTACACCAGCCTGTGCGACCCGCGCCTCAACCCCGGCCAGGCCCTGCGGGTCGTCGACGCCTGGAAGTCCTGACCGGAAGTCCTGAAAGGAGGGGCCCATGCCCGGGATCCCGGCGATCGCCCCCTACCCCCTGCCCGCCGCCGACGAACTGCCCGCCAACACCGCCCGGTGGGCCGTCGACCCCGGCCGCGCCGTGCTGCTCGTGCACGACATGCAGGAGTTCTTCCTGCGCCCGCTGCCCGAGGCGGTGCGCACCCCCCTGGTCAAGGCCGCCGCCGGGCTGCGCGACGCCGCCGCGGCGGCCGGGGCGCCGGTGGCCTACACCGCCCAGCCCGGCGGCATGAGCGAGGCCCAGCGCGGCCTGCTGCGCGACTTCTGGGGCCCGGGCATGCGGGTGGCCCCCGAGGACCGCGAGGTGGTCCCCCAGGTCGCCCCCGCCGAGGGCGACTGGATGCTGACCAAGTGGCGCTACAGCGCCTTCCACGCCACCGACCTGGCGGCGCTGATGCGCCGGAGCGGGCGCGACCAGCTCGTGCTGTGCGGGGTCTACGCCCACGTGGGCGTGCTCGCCACCGCCATCGACTCCTTCACCAACGACATCGAGACCTTCCTGGTCGGCGACGCCGTCGCCGACTTCTCCGCCGAGGACCACCGCATGGCGCTGCGGTACGCGGCCGACCGCTGCGCGGTGGTGCTCACCGCGCAGGACGCCGTCCGGGCGCTGGCGCGCTGACCCCCACGAGCACTCCAGGGAGCGCACATGCACACCGACCTGTTCGACCGCGTGCTGTCCGGGCGCGGCCTGCCCGAGGGCGTCGCCCTGGTGCACCGCCCCGAGACCGGCGGCGAGGACCTGCTGGAGGTCCTCGCCGGGGACGTGACCCGCCACGAGCGCCTGGCCGACCTGCCCTTGCCCGACGGCCCGCCGGAGCCCGGCGGGGAGCGGCACGAGCTGTTCGCCCTGCTGCCCTACCGGCAGATCGCCGAGCGCGGCTTCGACGCCCCCGACGACGGGGCCCCGCTGACCGCGATCAGCGTGTGCGAGCAGCAGCGGGTCCCGCTGGCGCGGGCGCTGCGGCGGCTGCCCGACGGCCCCATCGGGGTGCGTGAGGCGGGCTTCGACATCGGCGACGACGCCTACGCCGAGGCGGTGCGCCGGTTGATCGGCGAGGAGATCGCGGGCGGCGAGGGCGCCAACTTCGTCCTCAAGCGCACCTACCTGGCCGACATCACCGACTACACCCCCGCCGCCGCGCTGGCCCTGTTCGCCCGGCTGCTGCGCGGGGAGTCCGGGGCCTATTGGACCTTCCTGGCCCGCGTCCCCGGGCGCACCCTCATCGGCGCCTCCCCCGAGCGGCACATCAGCCTCCGGGACGGCCGCGCGGTGATGAACCCCATCAGCGGCACCTACCGCTACCCGGAGCGGGGGCCGGACGTGGCCTCCCTGCTCCACTTCCTCCAGGACGCCAAGGAGACCGACGAGCTGTACATGGTCCTGGACGAGGAGCTGAAGATGATGGCGCGCGTGTGCACCTCGGGCGGGCGCGTGGTCGGCCCCTTCCTCAAGGAGATGGCGCGCCTGGCCCACACCGAGTACTACATCGAGGGCCGCAGCACCCGCGACCCCCGCGACATCCTGCGCGAGACCCTGTACGCCCCCACCGTCACCGGCAGCCCGCTGGAGAGCGCCTGCCGCGTCATCCGGCGCTACGAGCCCGAGGGCCGGGGCTACTACAGCGGCGCCGCCGCCCTGATCGGCCGCGGCGCCGACGGGCGGCGCTCCCTGGACTCGGCGATCCTCATCCGCACCGCCGACATCGACGACGCGGGCCGGGTGCGCATCGGCACCGGCGCGACCATCGTGCGCCACTCCGACCCCGCCTCGGAGGTGGAGGAGACCCGCGCCAAGGCCGCCGGGCTGTGCGCGGCCCTGACCGCCGGGCCCGGGCGCCCGCTGGCGGCCGACGGGCGCGTCCGCGCGGCCCTGGAGGGCCGCAACGCCCACATCGCCGACTACTGGCTGGGCGAGCGCGGCACGGCCGGGTCCGTCCCGGCCCTGCGCGGGAAGGAGGCGCTGGTCGTCGACGCCGAGGACACCTTCACCGCGATGATCGCCGACCAGCTCTCCTCGCTGGGCCTGCGGGTGGAGGTGCGCCGCTTCGACGAGGCCGACTCCGAGCTCGCCCACCTCGGCCGGGACCTGGTGGTGATGGGTCCCGGCCCGGGCGACCCGCTGCGCACCGGCGAGGCCAAGATCGCCCGGCTGCGGGCACTGACGGCCGCCCTGGTGGAGCACGGGCGGCCCTTCCTCTCGGTGTGCCTGAGCCACCAGGTCCTGTGCGGTCTGGGCGGGCTCCCGGTGGTCCGCCGCGCGTCACCCAACCAGGGCGTGCAGAAGAAGATCGACCTGTTCGGCGTTCCGGAGCGGGTCGGGTTCTACAACGCCTTCTCCGCGCGCAGCGACCGGGACCGGGCCGAGTTCCCCGGGGCCGGTGCGGTCGACGTCTGCCGCGACCCCGGCACCGGGGAGGTCCACGCCCTGCACGGGCCGTTCTTCTCCTCGGCCCAGTTCCACGCCGAGTCCGTGCTGACCGAGAACGGCCCGGCGATCCTGAGCCGCCTGATCACCCGCGTCCTGGAGCACTGACCCGGCCCGCGCGCCCGGGGGGTGGGCCGGTGCGGGCCCACCCCCCGGCGGGCTCCTCCAGCAGGGCCCAGCGCAGCGGCGCGGCGAGCACGTAGCTGAAACGCCCACCGGGCGCCATTCCGCTGGGGCTGAGCACGTTCTCGTCGACCAGCGCCTCCAGCACGTCCTCGGCCGCGGCCTCCTCCCGGCCCAGGGCGGCCGCGGCATCCTGCACCGACAGGGGCCCACCGCCGAGCCGGGCCAGTCCGGCGGCGTCCGCGCGCAGCGGTCCGGGCAGCCGCCGCACGGCCGCACGCAGCTCGCCGCGCACGTCGACACCGCCCGCCGCCAGCTCGGCCAGCGGCCCGCGGGCCATCCGCCGCAGCAGCAGGGCGGGGCCCCAGTGCTCCTTGGCGGCCAGCCGCACNCCCGCAGGCCGCCGCCAGCGCCGCCGCGCTCTCGGCGCCGCCGTCCGTCCGGGCCGCGCCCGCCGCTCCGCGCAGCAGCTCCGCGGCCTCCTCCGGTTCGAGCGGCCCCAGGTGCAGCAGCCGCGCCCCGGGCAGCGCGGTCCGGCGGGACCGGGTGGTGACCACCGTGCGCGCCCCGGGACCGGCGGGCAGCAGCTCGGCCGCGGGCCCCGGCGCGACCGCGTCGTCCAGGACCACCAGCAGCCGCCGCCCGGCGCACAGCCTGCGGTAGCGGGCGAGCCGCCCTCCGGTGTCCCGGGGTACCGGCTCCCCTCCGGGCAGGCACCCCAGCAGGTCGGCCAGGACCTCGCCGAGGGGGCGGGGCCGCCCCTGCGGCCCGGTCAGGCGGGCGAAGGCGGTCCCGTCGGGGAAGCGGTCCCGCAGCGCGTGCGCGGCCCGGACGGCCAGCGCGGTCTTGCCGGTCCCGGCCGCGCCCGCGACGACGACCGCCGGGGCGGGGCCCTCCGGGGCGCCGCCCGGTCCCAGCCAGGCGGCCAGGTCGGCCAGGTGCCGCACCCTCCCGGTGAAGTCGGCCAGGTCGGCCGGGAGGGCCGGGGCGGGCTCGGCCGGTGCGGGCGCCGGGGGCGGGCCGGGCTCGCCCCGCAGGATCGCCTGGAAGGCGCCGTCCAGCACCGAGCTGGGGTCCACCCCGAGCTCGTCGGCGATCAGCGCCCGCCCGGCGCGGTAGGCCTCCAGCGCGTCGGCCTGGCGCCCGCACCGGTACAGCGCGGTCATGAGCTGGGCGCGCAGCCGCTCGCGCAGCGGATGCTCCTCCACCAGCGGGGCGAGCTCCTCGGCGGTCCGCCGGTGGCGGCCCAGCGCCAGGTCGGCCTCGGCGCGGTCCTCCACCGCGGCCAGGCGCGCCCCGGCCAGCTTCGGCGCCTCGGCCTCGGCGAGCGGCCCGGCGGCCCCCTCCAGCGGGCGCCCGGTCCACTGCTCCAGCGCCGCCGACAGGTGGGCCGAGGCCTCGCGGTGGTACCCGCCCTCCAGGGCGGTGCGCCCCAGGGCCGCCAGCCGGGCGAAGTCCCGCAGGTCGACGGCGGCGTCGGGGACCTGGAGGGCGTAGCCGCCCGCCCGGCGCTCCAGCTGCGCGCCGGGGCCGAGGATCTTGCGCAGCCGGGAGACGTAGGTGTGGATCTGCGCGGGCATCGTGGCCGGAGGGCAGGGGCCCCACAGGGACCTGCTCAGCCGGTCCACGGACACGGGGGCGCCGTCGGCCAGGAGGAGCGCGGCGAGCGCCGCCGACGGCTTGGCGCCGCCGAGCGGCACGCTCTTCCCGTCCCGGAGGACTTGCACGGGTCCCAGGATGCGTATCTGCATGCCGCCAACTGTGTGCCCCGGCCCGCCGCCCCGCCCAGATGCGCGCCGCACACCGTGGCCCGGCCGGACGGTTGCCGCGCGCCCCGTCCCGGCCGCCCCGCGCGTGCCGGGGTGCGGCCCGGGTGTGCCGGGGCCACCGCCCCGCGGCCCCGCGTGGTCGTCCGGCCCCCGGTATAGGGGCGCTATGGGGCGCGGTCCTCCCCGTATAGCGCCGCCGCCGATAGTTGCCCGTGGGACGGCCGACCGGCGGCCGTGCCCCCTGGAGAGGAGCCCCCGTGTCCGACGACACCGACGCCTTCGCCCGCGACGCCGAGCTGCGCCGCCGCAACCGCGCGACCGTCGAGAGCTACCTGGAGGAGACCAAGGGCGAGGCCCGGCTGAACCGGCACCGCCTGTTCGCCGAGAACGCCAGCGCGGGCCTGTGGACCTCCGACACCGGCGAGCCGATCATGGTCCACGGCAAGGACCGGCTCGCCTCGCACGCCGAATGGTCGCTCACGTGCTTCCCCGACTGGCACTGGTTCAACATCGAGCTCTACGAGACGCAGGACCCGGGCCGCTTCTGGGTCGAGTGCGACGGCGAGGGCCTGATCCGCTTCCCCGGCTACCCCGAGGGCCACTACAAGAACCACTTCCTCCACTACTTCCAGGTCGAGGACGGGCTCATCGTGCAGAACCGGGAGTTCATGAACCCGTTCAACCAGGCGCGGGCGCTGGGGCTGGAGGTCCCGCGGATCCGCCGCGAGGGCATCCCCACCTGACCCGGCCCCCCACACCCCAGCGAGGAGGAGCGCCCATGAACGCGACCGCGACCGGGCCGCGCACCGCGGAGGAGCTGCGCGGCACGCGCCTGCCCGAGTTCGACGCCCCGCCGGCCGACCCGGTGGGCCTGCTGAGCGCGTGGCTCGACCGGGCCCGCGCCCTCGGCGTCCGGGACCCCGGCGCCTTCGCCCTGGCCACCTGCGACGATCGCGGACACGGGTCCAGCCGCATGGTGCAGACCAGCCGGTTCTCCCCCGCCGGCATCGTGTTCGCCACGCACACGGTGGGCCGCAAGATGCGCCACATCGCGGCCAACCCGCGGGTGTCGGGCGTCTACTACTGGCCCGAACTCAACCAGCAGGTCAGCGTGGAGGGCACGGTGTCCTGGCTTCCCGAGGCCGATGCGGACGCCCTGTGGGAGGCGCGGCCGGTGTCCACCCACGCGATGTCGGCCGCCTCCGACCAGAGCGCCGACCTGGAGGACGAGGAGGCCCTGCGGGCCGAGGCCGAGCGCCTGGCCGCCCAGGCGCCGCTGCCCCGTCCGGGCACCTTCGCCGCCTGCGAGGTGGCGCTCAGCGCCGTGGAGTTCTGGCACGGCATGCCCGACCGGCTCTACCTGCGCATGCGCTACGAGCGCGCGGGCGGCTGGCGGGCGCGGAGGCTGCAGCCGTGACCGCCGCCGACGCCCCCGGCGCCGCCCTCCGGGCCGCGCCGGGCACGCACCGCTACGTGGTGGCCGACGCCTTCGCCGACACCCCGCTGCTGGGCAACCCGGTGGCGGTGTTCTTCGGGGCCGACGACATCCCGGCCGAGACGATGCAGCGCATCGCCCGGGAGATGAACCTGTCCGAGGTGGTGTTCCTGCTGCGGCCCACCCCCGGCGCCCCGGACGCCGACGTCCGGGTGCGCATCTTCACCCCGGTCAACGAGCTCCCCTTCGCCGGGCACCCGCTGCTGGGCACCGCGGGCGTACTCGCCGACGCCGGAGCGCGCGAGCGGGTGCGGATGCAGACCGCTATGGGCACCGTCCCCTTCGACCTAGAGCCGGGGCCGGGGTCGGTGCGGGTGCGCATGCTCCAGCCGGTCCCGGAGTGGGCCCCCTACGAGCACGCCGCCGCCGTCCTGGCCGCACTGGGCCTGGAGGACTCGGTGCTGCCGGTGGAGGTCTACCGCAACGGCCCCCGGCACGTGTTCGTCGGGCTGCAGGACTACGCGGCGCTGTCGGCGGTCCGCCCGGACCTGCGGGCGCTGGAGCCGCTGCCCGACATGGCGGTGAACTGCTTCGCCGGGCCGGGCCCGGGGACGGGCACCGTCTGGCGCAGCCGGATGTTCTCCCCCGCCTACGGTGTGGCCGAGGACGCGGCGACCGGGTCGGCCGCCGGGCCGCTCGCCCTGCACCTGGCCCGGTACGGGCTCGCCCCGTACGGAACGTGGATCGACATCCACCAGGGGGTGGACATGGGGCGCCCCTCGCACATGCGGGCGCGCGTCACCCGGGACGGCGGCGCCGTCTCCCGGGTCGAGGTGGGCGGGGACGCCGTCATCGTCGCCCGCGGCACCCTCCTGGTGTGACGCCCTCCCTGCCGTGACCCCCTCCGACCGGCCCGGCCCTGGCGCCCGCGGGGCGCTCAGGCCGCGGCCGGTCCGGCGTAGTACTCCGAGACGAAGTCCCGGAATCGGCGGGCCGCCGCGGACAGGTAGGCGTCGCGGTGCCACACCAGGCTCAGCTCCCGTTCGCAGTCCTCGGCCTCCACCTCCAGCCACGCGACCTCGGCGTGCGTGCCCGCGCGCCGCGCCATCGACGGGATCAGGCCCACTCCGAGGCCGGCGCCGATGAGGTCCTGGAGCGCCCCGGGCTCGTCGCCCTCGCACACGATGGACGGCAGCACCCCCGCGCGCTCGAACAGCCGGTCGGCCAGCACCCGCTGCCAGTGCCCGGGGCGCGGGACAATGAACGGCTCGCGCGCGACCTCCTCCACCGAGGCGCTGGCGCGCCCGGCCCACGGGTGGTCCGGCGGCACCGCCAGCAGCACCTTCTCGCGCATCAGGACCAGCGAGCGCAGCGCCGTCCCCTCCAGCGGCTGCGAAGCCACGCAGAAGTCGACCTCGCGCAGGCGCAGCCGCCGCACCATGGACTCGGCGTGCGACTGGTAGAGCCGCACCCCGATCCCCGGCTCGGTGCCGCGGAACGCCGAGAGCGCGGCGGCCAGGGTGAGTATGGTCTCGGCGGCGACCGACACGGTGCCCTCCACCTCCCCGGCGGCGTCGGTCAGCTCCCGCCGGGCGTCGTCGAGCTCGCTGAGCACCCGGTCCACCCGGCGCAGGAACGCCTCCCCCTGCGCGTTCAGGCGGATCTGGCGGCCCCGGCGGTCGAACAGCGGCACCCCCAGGTCGGCCTCCAGCCGCGCGATGGCCCTGCTCAGCGACGGCTGGGCGACCAGCAGCTCCTCGGCCGCGCGGCTGATGTGCTGGTGGCGCGCCACGACCTGGAAGTACCGCAGGTTCTGCAGGTCCATCGTCCCCCTTTCGCGCCCGGCTCATACCCGCCGGACATGTGCACATGACGAAACCGGTCTTGGAAATCATAGGACAGGGCGCTTTATGCTCGGAGTCGCCCGCCCGCACCGTCCGCGGGAATTCACCGGGCACATTCCTTTGCGAGAAGACTTGGGGGTTCCGCCTTGGACGTCGTGGAACTTTCCCGCCTGCAATTCGCGCTGACCACGGGCATCCACTGGCTGTTCGTTCTCCTGACCCTCGGGCTCGCGCCGCTGGTCGCCGTTCTCCACACGCGCGCCGCACTGGCCGGGCCGACGGGCAAACGCGAACTGTTCGAGCGGCAGACACGGTTCTGGGGCCAGTTGTACGTCGTCAACTACGCGTTGGGAATCGTCAGCGGCCTGGTCATGGAGTTCCAGTTCGGAATGAACTGGAACGGGCTCAGCGAATTCGCGGGGAACGTGTTCGGCGCCCCGCTGGCGCTGGAGACCATGATCGCCTTCTTCGCCGAGTCCACGTTCCTGGGGCTGTGGATCTTCGGCTGGGGACGGCTGCACCGGGGCCTGCACGCGGCGCTGATCTGGCTGGTCGCGCTCACCGCCTACGCCTCGGCGTACTGGATCATGGTGGCCAACGGCTTCATGCAGAACCCGGTCGGCCACGAGGTCCGCGGCGGCACCGCCTACCTCACCGACTTCGGCGCGCTGCTGGCCAACCCCAACACCCTGGTGGCCCTGGGCCACATCACCGCGGCGGCGATGGTGGCCGGGGGCCTGTTCCTGGCCGGGGTGAGCGCCTACCACTTCGCCCGGCGCACCGCGCACACCGCCTTCTTCCGCACCTCGCTGCGGCTCGGCGTCGTCGTCGCGGCCCTGTTCTGCTACCCGCTGTACGCGGTCGGCGACACCCAGTTCTGGGGCATCGCCGAGCAGCAGCCGATGAAGATCGCCGTACTGGAGGGCGGGACCGGCGAGCTCCAGGCCGCGATGGAGGCCCAGCACGGCCCCGGCGACTACATACCGCCCGAGTGGATCACCATCCCGCTGGACCTGATGGTGAACCTGGGCTGGGTGCTGTTCTTCGCCCCTCTGATCTGCCTGGTCCTGCTCCCCCGCGACTGGCTGGTGCGCCCCCGCGTGCTGGCCTGGGCGACGGTGGCCCTGACCCCGCTGCCGTTCGTCGCCGCCGTGTGCGGATGGCTCTTCCGCGAGGTGGGCCGCCAGCCCTGGCTGGTCTACGGCGAGCTCACCGTCACCGACGCTGCCTCGCCCGTCCCGGCCGCCGCGGTCGCCGCCTCACTGGTGCTGTTCGTCGGTCTGCTGGGCGCGCTGGCCGTCACCGACTGGGTGGTCATCGCCCGCCTGGCGCACCGCGGCCCGGAGGGGGTGCGGCTCGGCGCGGCCGAACCCGTGCCGGCCGGGCCGGAGGAGGCGATCGTGACCGCCGACCTGGGCCACCCGGCCGGAAGGGCGTGAGGACGACATGACCATGCAGACCGCCTGGCTCCTGCTGCTCGGGGGCCTCCTGGCCGGGTACTTCGTGCTCGGCGGCTACGACTACGGCGCGCAGGCCCTGCGCCCCCTCCTGGCCCGCGGCGGCGGGCGGCAGACCACGATGACCGCCCTCGGCCCGTTCTTCTTCGGCAACGAGGTGTGGCTGGTGGCCTTCGCCGGGGTGCTGTTCGGCGCCTTCCCCTTCCTGGAGGGGCCGCTGCTCGCCGGGCTGTACCCGGTGCTGGTGCCGCTGCTGCTGGCCCTGGTCGCCGGGAAGGCCGCGGTGCAGCTGCGCGGGCGCGCCCGGACCCGCTCGGCCGAGCGGGTGTGGGACGCGCTGATCACCGCCGGGGGGCTGGTCCCCGCCCTGCTGTGGGGCACGGTCACCGGTGTGCTGCTCAACGGGGTGGCCTTCACCGGCGGCCACTCCATCGCCGTGGGCGCGGCGCTCGCCTCCCCGACGGTCCTGCTGTGCACCGCCGCCGCCGGGCTGCTGTTCACCGCGCACGGCGCCGCCTACCTGGCACTGCGCACCCGCGGCACGACGGCCGGGCGCGCCGCCGTGCTGCTGGGGCGGCTGGCCCCCGCCGCCGCCGGTGCATCGGTCCTGGCGGTGGCCGCCGCCCTGGCCACCGGGGGCGCCCCGGCCAACCCCGCCGTGGCCGCCGTCCTCGGGGCCGTGCTCGCCGCCGCGCTGCTGGGGGCCCAGATCGCCTCCCGCCAGGGGCGCTCGGGCGCCGCCTTCGCCTGCACCTGTGCCGCGGCCGCGGTGTTCGCCGCGCTCCCCTGGGCGGCGCACTACCCCTACGTGCTCGCCGACGCCGGCGGGGGCGGCATGGAGATCGGCGCCGCCGCCGCGGACGGGGCCACGCTCGCGGTGCTGTCCGCCTTCGGCGTCGCCGTGGTGCCCCTGATGCTGGCCTACCAGGCCGCCGGATGGTGGGCGTTCCGCGGCAGAGTCGACGACCGCACCCCCTCCTACCTGTGAGGGCCCAGACCGTGGGGGGCGAAGACGACGTGCGCCGCCGGCTGGC
>NZ_ANBH01000244.1 GCF_000341185.1 Nocardiopsis chromatogenes YIM 90109 | reverse complement strand
CGGGGGCCCCCCGCCGCGACCGTGGCCCAGTCCGGGCTGCTGGCCGCCGCGCTCGCCGCCGGGTTCGACGGCGCACCGCCGGAGCGGACGGCCGGGCTCCTGCTCAGCGCGGGCGCGGCGGTGGCCGTGCGGGCGGCGGCCGCCCGGGCCCGCGCGGCGCTGTCCGAGCGGGCCGCGGCCGCGGCCCGCACCGGGCTGCGGCTGCGGCTGCTGGACCACGCCCGGCGGCTGGGCCCGGTGCGGCTGCGGAACCTCCGCGGCGGCGACCTGTCCACCCTGCTCACCCGGGGGACCGACGCGTTGGGGCCGTACTACACCGGCTACCTGCCCGCGGCCGCCGCCGCGCGCACCGCCCCCGTCGCGGTGCTCGCGGTCCTGGCCCTGGCCGACTGGCCCTCCGCGCTGGCGGCCGCCCTCACCCTGCCGCTGATCCCCGTGTTCGGGGCGCTGGTGGGGGCGCACACCCGCGACCGGACCGCCCGGCAATGGGACCTGCTCTCCCGCCTCGGCGGCCACTTCGCCGACACGGTGGCGGGCCTGCCGTCGCTGCGCGCCTTCGGCCGGGCCGGGCACCGGGCCCACGCGGTGCGCGCCATGGCCGAGCGGTACCGGGGCGCCACCATGCGGGTGCTGCGCACCGCCTTCCTGTCCTCCCTGGTGCTGGAACTGGTCGCGACGCTGTCGGTCGCACTGGTCGCGGTCCCCCTGGGGCTCCGCCTGCTGTCCGGCGGCGCCGACCTGTCCACCGCGCTGCTGGTGCTCTTCCTCGCCCCCGAGGCCTACCTGCCGCTGCGCGCCCTGGGCGCGGCCTACCACGACAGCGCCGAGGG
This sequence comes from Nocardiopsis chromatogenes YIM 90109, assembly GCF_000341185.1. Taxonomy (GTDB): domain Bacteria; phylum Actinomycetota; class Actinomycetes; order Streptosporangiales; family Streptosporangiaceae; genus Nocardiopsis_A; species Nocardiopsis_A chromatogenes. The sequence goes on along the minus strand of NZ_ANBH01000244.1, from coordinate 6,652 downwards.
GACCGCCGCCGTCCGGCGCGCCTTCGCCGTGCTCGACACCCCGGTGCCGGAGGGCGGCGGCTTCGCCCGCCCGCCGCGCCCGGAGCCCGGCGACGGCGGCCCGGCGGTGCTGCTGGAGGGGGCCTCGGCCCGGTACCCGGGGGCCGAGACGCCCGCCCTGGACGGGGTGGACCTGCGGATCGAGCCCGGGGAGCGGGTCGCGCTCGTCGGCGCGAGCGGGGCGGGCAAGTCCACCCTGCTGGCGCTGGTGCTGGGGCTGCTGCCGCCCGAGCGCGGGCGGGTCGCCGTCGCCGGGGCCGCCGCCTGGGTGCCGCAGCGCCCCCACCTGTTCGCCGGGACGGTCGAGGCCAACATCCGCCTCGCCCGCCCCGGCGCCACCGGCGCCGAGGTGCGCGAGGCGGCGCGGGCGGCCGAGGCCCACGGCTTCATCTCCCGCCTGCCCGACGGCTACGCCACCGTCCTGGGCGACGAGGGCTTCGGGCTCTCCTCCGGCCAGCGCCGCCGCATCGCCCTGGCCCGGGCCTTCCTGTCCGGCGCCCCCGTGCTCGTGCTGGACGAGCCCACCGCCCACCTCGACCCGCGGTCGGAGGCCCAGGTGGTCGCCGCCATCGAGCGGCTGTCCGCGGGGCGCACGGTGGTCGCCGCCACCCACCGGTCCGCGCCGCTGCAGGGCATGGACCGCGTCGTGACCGCGGGGGGTGCCCGATGACCGGCCGCCTGCTGCGCCTGGCCGCCCCCGCCCTGCCCCGGGTGTTCGCGGCCGCCGCCGTCGCCGTCGGTGCCGAACTCGCCTCGATCGCGCTCACCGGGACCGCGGCCTGGCTCATCTCCCGGGCCGCCCAGCAGCCGCCGATCGCCGCCCTGGGCCTGGCCATCGTGGGCGTACGCGCGCTCGCCCTGGTGCGCGGGCCGCTGCGCTACGCCGACCGGCTGCTGGGCCACGACGCCGTGCTCGCGGCAGTGGCCGACCTGCGCGCCCGCGTGTTCGCCGCGCTCGTACCGCTGGCCCCGCACGGCAGCTCCGTCTTCCGCGGCGGCGACCTGCTCACCCGGTTCGTCGACGACGTCGACGCCGTGCAGGACCTGCTGCTGCGCTGCCTGGTCCCGGCGGCCGCGGCCGCGGCCGTGGGCGCCGCCGCGACCGCCGCCACCGCCGCGGTGCTCCCCGCGGCCGGGGCCGTGCTGGCCGCGGGCCTGCTGGCCGCGGCGGCGGCCTGCGCACCGTCCGCCCTGGCCGGGCGGNCCGGGGGGGGCCCGCCGCGCGGGGGGCCTTCGCCGACGCCGCCGCCGACCTGGTCCGCGGCGCCGCCGACCTGGAGGTGCTGGGCGCCGCGGACGCCGCCGTCCGGCGGGCCGAGCGGGCCGAGCGCGAGGCGGCCCGCCTGGAGCTGCGCGCCGACCGCACCGCGGGCGCCGCCTCCGCCGCCGTGCTGCTCCTGCAGGGCCTGACCGCGGTCGCGGTGGCCGCACTGGCGCTGCGGGCGCGCCGGGACGGCGGCCTGGACCCGGTGCTGCCCGCGGTACTGGCGGTCACCGCCCTGGCCTCCTTCGAGCCCGCCGCCGCCCTCCCGGCCGCCTCCCGCCGCTTCGGCGAGCTCTCCGAGGGCGCCGCCCGGCTGGCGGCGGTGCTGGACGCCCCCGCGCCTGTCGCCGAACCGCCCGGCCCCGGCCCCGAACCGCTCGGCTCCGGTGTCGAGGTGCGCGGCCTGCGCGCCCGCTACGGGCCGGGCCGCCCCTGGGCGCTCGACGGCCTGGACCTGCGCCTGGAGCCCGGGACCACGACCGCCCTGGCGGGCGCCAGCGGGTCGGGCAAGTCCACCCTGGTCGACGTGCTGCTGCGGTTCCTGGACTACGAGGGGGGCAGCGTCCGCCTCGGCGGGGCCGAGCTGCGCGCCGTGCCCGGGGACCGCGTGCGCCGGACCGTGGCCGGGCTGACCCGGCACGACCGCGTCCTCCACTCCTCGGTCCGGGACAACCTGCTGCTGGCCCGTCCGGAGGCGACCGAGGAGGAGCTGTGCCGGGCCGCCGCCCGGGTGCGGCTGCTCGCCTGGATCGAGGCGCTGCCCCAGGGCTGGGACACGGTCCTCGGCGAGGACGGGGCGGCGATGTCCGGCGGGCAGCGCCTCCGCCTGCTGCTCGCCCGCGCGCTGCTGGCCGACCCCCGGGTGCTGGTGCTGGACGAGCCCACCGAGGGCCTGGACGCGGCCACCGCCGAAGCGGTGCTCGGCGACGTGCTCAGCGCCGCCCGCGGGCGCACCGTACTCGTGGTCTCCCACCACCCGGCGGTGCTCGCCGCCGCCGACGAGGTCGCCGTCATCACCGAAGGAGGTGTCCGCCCGGCGGAGGTATAGCGCCGCTATCGCGGAACGGGACGCGAATATCGCCGCCCCGCGCATTCTGGCCCCTGCCCGCACGCACGGACCGACGAGATGAGGAGCCCCCGTGTCCGACCCCCATTCCAGTGACGAACTCCGCGAACGCAACGAGGCGACGGTCGAGAGGTACTTCCTGACCGGGGCACGGGACCGTGCCCGGCGCCACCTGCTCTACACCGACGACGGTTCCACATCACTGTTCTTCACCGACATCGGCGAGCCCATCACGGTGCGCGGAAGGGACAACCTGGCCAAGCACGGCGAGCTGTCCCTGAAGGTGCTCCCCGACTGGCGCTGGATCGGCCTGGAGATCTTCTCCACACAGGACCCCGGCCGTTTCTGGGCCGAATGCGACGGCGAGGGCACCATCCGGTTCCCCGGATATCCGGAGGGCCGCTACCGCAACCACTTCCTCTTCTCCTTCCGGCTCTCCGACGGGCGCATCGCCGAGAGCCGCGAGTACACCAACCCCATCGAGCACATGCGCGCGCTCGGAATCGCCACCCCCCGCATCGAACGCGGCTGGATCCCCGCCGAGTGAGGAGACCCCCCGTGACCACCGCCTCCCCTTCCCGCACCGTCCTCGACATGATCACCGGCGCCTGGCGGACCCAGGCCCTGCACACCGCGGTGCGCCTGGGCGTGCCCGACCGCATCGCCGCCGGAGTCGGCGACCCCGACGCCATCGCCGGGCAGACCGGCGCCGACCCCGCGGCCGTGCGCCGCCTGCTGCGGCTGCTGGCCGACCTGGGCGTGCTGGAGCGCGACGGCGGCGCCTACCGCAACACCCCCGTGTCCGAGCTGCTCATGGACCGCCCCGGATCACTGCGCGACATGTGCCTGCTCTACGGCGCCGAGTTCTACCGGGCCTGGGAGCACGCCGCCGACGTGGTGTCCGGCGGCCCCGGGGCGCCCGGCTTCGAGCGCGCCTACGGCCAGCCGCTGATCACCTACCTGAGCAGGGACGAGGAGGCCGCCGCCCGGTTCCAGCGGGCCATGCAGGCCGGGCACTTCTTCTTCGAGCGCCTGCCGGAGGTGGTGGACTTCTCCGGCGCCACCGTCGTCGACGTCGCGGGCGGCAGCGGCAGCCTGCTCGCCGCGGTGCTCGACCGCTGCCCGGACGCCCGCGGACTGCTCATCGACCTGGACCACATGGTGCCCATCGCGCAGACCACCCTGGAGGAGGCGATCGGCGCCGGGCGCGCCGAGGCCATCGCCGGGGACGTCTTCGAGTCCATCCCCTCCGGCGGCGACATCTACCTGCTCTCCCGGCTGCTCGGCGACTGGGACGACGCCGCCTGCGTGCGCCTGCTGGAGAACTGCCGCCGCGCGGCCCCCGCCGACGGGCGGATCCTCGTCCTCGAACGGGTCGTCGGCAAGGGCGAGGACCCCGAGCTCGCGTCCCTGTGGGACCTGCACCTGCTGATGATGAACGGCGGCGGCCAGCGGACCCTCGACCAGTTCCGCGCCCTGGCCGAGGCGGCCGGGCTGCGCCTGGAGCGGCTCGTCCCGCTGCCCATGGGCAACGCCTGCATCGAACTCCGTCCGGCCGACGGCGGCCGGACGGCCCCCTGAAACACCGATCCGACCCGAGGAGAGGCATGCCGAAGATCACCTACGTGGCCGCCGACGACGGCGAGCGCACGGTCGACGTCCCCGTGGGCACCAGCCTCATGCGCGGCGCCGTGTCCAACGGCGTCCCGGGCATCGTCGCCCAGTGCGGGGGCAACGCCCAGTGCGCGACCTGCCACGTCTACGTCGACCCGGACCGCTACGGCGCGCTGCCGCCGATGGGCGAGCACGAGGACGCGATGCTCGACACCACCGCCTGCCCGCGCCGGGAGACGAGTCGGCTGAGCTGCCAGCTCAAGGCCGACGCGGACTTCGAGGGCCTGACCGTCACCACACCGGAGCGGCAGCGATGACACACGGAGCCGACGGCCGCGTCGTGGTCGTGGGCGCGGGCATCGCGGGCCAGCAGGTCGCGTTCGGGCTGCGGGAACAGGGCTTCGCGGGCGCGGTGGCGCTGGTCGGCGACGAGCCGGGGGCGCCCTACGAGCGCCCCCCGCTCACCAAGGCCTACCTGCGCGGCGACATCGGCCCCGACGAGCTGGAGCCGCGCCCGGCCGAGCTGTACCGGCACGAACGCATCGACCTGGTCCGGGCGCGCGCCGAGCGGATCGACCGGGCCGGGCGCACGGTGGTGCTCGACGACGGCCGCCGCCTGCCCTACGACCGCCTGGTGCTGGCCACCGGGGCGCGCAACCGGCGGCTGCGCGCGCCCGGCGGCGACCTGGAGGGCGTGTTCTCGCTGCGCACCCGCCGGGAGGCGGACGCCCTGCGGGAGGCGCTGGCCGGTGCCGGGAGCATCGTGGTGGCCGGGGCCGGGTTCATCGGGCTGGAGTTCGCCGCCGCCGTGTCCGCGCACGGGCACAAGGCGACGATCGTGGAGAGCCGGGCGCGCCCGCTGGGCCGGGCGGTCTCGGCGCACACCGCGGCGCACTTCACCTCGCTGCACGAGCGGCACGGCACGGGCTTCGTCTTCGGCGAGGAGGTCGCCGCCCTGCACGGGGACCGGGCCGGGCGGGTGCGCGAGGCCGAGCTGACCGACGGCGCCGTCCTGCCCGCCGACCTGGTGCTGGCCGCCGTCGGCGCGGCGCCGGACACCCGGCTGGCCGAGGGGGCGGGCCTGCCCGTGGAGGACGGGGTGGCGGTGGACGCGTGGCTGCGCACCCGCGACCCGTGCGTCCTGGCGGTGGGCGACTGCGCCTCGGTGGCCCCCGCGTCGGGGACGGGGCCGCGGCTCCGCCTGGAGTCGGTGCAGAACGCGCTCGACCAGGCGGCGTACGCGGCCGAGCGGCTGGCCCGCCCGGACGAGGGGGAGGACGCACCGCCCTACGCCCGCCTCCCCTGGTTCTGGAGCGACCAGTACGACTCGTCGCTGCAGATCGCCGGGCTGGCCGCGGGCCACGACCGGGCGGTGGTGGTCGGCGACCCGGACGACGCCTTCTCGGTGCTGCTGTACCGGCGGGGGGCGCTGGCCGCGGTGGAGTCGGTGAACCGCCCGGCCGACCACATGGCGGCCCGGCGGCTGCTCGCCGAGGGCCGGGCGCCGGCCCCGGAGCAGGCCGCGTCCCCGGACTTCTCGCTGCGCGCCTTCGCGCGCTCGGGGGGCTAGCGAAAGAGGGGACGGCGCCGACCGCTGAGTCCGGCGCCGCCCCCTGCCACTGGGCGTGCGGGGTTTAGTAGTCCTTCACCCAGGCGCCGGAGTCGACGCAGGCGCCGTTGCCGATGCCCAGGATGCCGATCCCGTTGCCGCACACGTTCACCGGAACGTTCGCGTCGGCCACGACCTGGTTGCCCCCGAGGATGGAGCCGTTGCCCGAGGTGATCGGGCCGTCGTGGGCGAATGCGGGGGCACCGGCCATCAGCACGCCCGCGGAGGCGGCGGCGACGGCACCGGCGGCGAACATCTTCTTCATCATGTGCTACCTCGTCTCGCGGCTCCCGCCGTCCACGGGACACCGCAATATCGACTATCCGTACACAAGCGGACACGTTCCGCGTCCACTGGTGCCAATCTAGCCCCACCGCCCCCGCCCATGTCCGCATTTCACGGAAAATAAGTTTGAGCGCCGGATTCTCATGTTCACCGCGCGCACGTTGTCCTTCCCCGCGCCCCGGGTAGGCCACACCCCATGGATGAGACCCCCTACCGCCCCGACTCGGCGCCCACCTGGCTGTTCGACTGGGGCCGGATCAAGTGGCGCGTGTCGCCGCGGACCGCCCCCGGCACCGCGCTCACCGTCGGCGACGTGCACGTCCACCCCGGCAAGGGCCACGACCGCCACCGGCACCCCGAGTCCGACGAGATCATCTACGTCCTGTCCGGCACCGGGGAGCAGACCGTGGGCGAGGGCCCCGCCTTCCCGGTCGCCGCCGGGGACGTGGTGCACGTGCCCCGCGACGTCTTGCACTCCACCTTCAACACCGGCTGGTCCACGCTGGAACTGGTCGTCGTCTACGCGCCCGCCGGGGCCGAGGAGGCGCTGCGCTCGGCGCCCGGCTTCCGCGAGGCCGCGCCCGGCGAGCACCCGCCGGCGGTGAACGGATGAGCGCGCCCGCCGTCGCCGTCCTGGGCACCCTCGACACCAAGGGCGCCGAGGTCGCATTCGCCGTGCGGCGGCTCGCCGCCGCCGGGCTGCGCACCGTCGTGGTCGACACCGGGACCTACGCCCCCGACGGCGGCCCCCGGGCCGACGTCGCCGTCCGGGAGG
>NZ_ANBH01000243.1 GCF_000341185.1 Nocardiopsis chromatogenes YIM 90109 | reverse complement strand
CCCCGGGACCTCCGCCCCCGACGGCGGCCCCCGGGCCGACGTCGCCGTCCGGGAGGCCGCCGCCCTCCCCGGCGGCGGGGACCGCGGTGCCGCCGTGGCCGCCCTGGCCGAAGGCGCACGCGAGGCCGTCCTCGCCCTGCGCGCCGAGGGCCGCCTCGACGGCGCCCTTGCGGTCGGGGGGACCGGGGGCACCTCCATCGCCGCCCGCGCGCTACGTGCCCTCCCGCTGGGGGTGCCCAAGGCGGTGGTCTCCACCGCCGCCTCCGGCGACACCCGTCCCTACATCGGCGAGACCGACCTCGTCCTCATGCCCAGCGTGGTGGACGTGACCGGGTTGAACAGCGTCTCCACCCGCGTTCTGGCCAACGCCTGCGACGCGGTCGCGGGCATGGTGCGCGGCGCCCCGGTGGAGCGGCCCGCCGCCGGGGCCACCGTCGCCGCCAGCATGTTCGGCGTCACGACGCCAGCGGTCACCCGCGCGCGGGAGCTGATGGAACAGCGGGGCGACGAGGTGCTCGTATTCCACATGACCGGCACCGGCGGGCGCGCCCTGGAGTCCCTGGCCGACGGGGGCGCCCTCGACGGCATCTGCGACCTGACCACGACCGAGCTCGCCGACGAGCTGGTCGGCGGGGTCATGTCGGCGGGCCCCGGACGGCTGTGCGGCGGCCCACGCGTCCCCCGCGTGGTCTCGCTCGGCGCCCTGGACATGGTGAACTTCGGCCCGCGTGAGACGGTGCCCGAGCGCTTCGCCGACCGCCGCCTGCTGGTGCACAACCCCACGGTGACCCTCATGCGGACCACCCCGGCCGAGTGCGCCGAGCTGGGCGCCCGGCTGGCGGCCCGCGCCGCCGCCCGGACGGGGCCCACCGCGGTGCTGCTGCCGCTGCGCGGCATCTCCGCGGTCGCCGGGCAGGGCGGCCCCTTCCACGACCCGGACGCCGACGCCGCCCTGTTCGGCGCGGTGCGCGACGGCCTGGCCGGCACCGGTGTCCGGGTCGAGGAGCTGGACACCGACATCAACGACCCGACGTTCGCCGACGCCGCCGTCGCGGTGCTCGCCGAACTCGGCGGAACCACCGAGGGGAAGTGAGGGCATGGCCGGGATTCCCAGGGCGGAGATCCTCCAGCGGCTCAAGGCCAAGCAGGAGGCGCGCACCCCGATCATCGGCGGCGGCGCGGGCATCGGGCTGTCGGCCAAGTGCCAGGAGGAGGGCGGCGCCGACATCCTGGTGGTCTACAACTCGGGCCGCTACCGGATGGCGGGCCGCGGCTCGCTGGCCGGGCTGCTGGCCTACGGCAACGCCAACGAGATCGTCGAGGACATGGCGCCGGAGGTGCTGACCGCGGTGCGGGACACCCCCGTGCTGGCGGGCGTCAACGGCACCGACCCGTTCTGCGACTTCGACGTGTTCCTCCCCAGGCTCGCCGCCCTCGGCTACTCGGGGGTGCAGAACTTTCCCACGGTCGGCCTGATCGACGGGGTGTTCCGGGCCAACCTGGAGGAGACCGGGATGGGATACGCCCACGAGGTGGAGCTGGTCCGCCGCGCCCGCGCGCTGGACCTGTTCACCTCCCCCTACGTCTTCTCCGCCGAGGACGCGGCCGCCATGGCCGGAGCCGGGGCCGACGTGGTCGTGTGCCACATGGGCCTGACCACCGGCGGCACCATCGGCGCGGAGACCGCCCTGTCCCTGGAGGAGTGCGTGCCGCTGATCGACGCGTGGTCCCGCGCCGCCCTGGAGGTGGACCCGGAGGTGACGGTGCTGTGCCACGGCGGCCCGATCGCCGAGCCGCAGGACGCCGCGTACATCCTGCGCGCCTGCCGCGACGTGCACGGGTTCTACGGCGCCTCGTCCATGGAGCGGCTGCCCGTGGAGCAGGCCCTGACCGCGCGCACCCGGGAGTTCTCCGGCCTGACGTTCTGATCCGCCCTGAAACGTCGGGGGCGCGCCGTACGATGGACGCCCCCGACGGAAAGGGCGCCCGCGATGACGGAGCAAGGGCTGGACGAGACGCTGGAGGCCCACCGCGGCGAGCTCACCGGGCACTGCTACCGGATGCTCGGCTCGGCGTTCGAGGCCGACGACGCGGTGCAGGAGACCATGGTGCGGGCCTGGCGCGCGCACGAGCGGTTCGAGGGCCGCTCGGCCCTGCGCTCCTGGCTCTACCGCATCGCCACCAACGTGTGCCTGGACATGCTCCAGGGGCGGCAGCGGCGCGCCCGCCCGGTGGACATGGCCCCGGCGGGGACCGCCGCCACCCCGCTGGGGGCGCCGCTGCCCGAGTCGGCCTGGGTGATGCCCATGCCCGACCAGCGCATCGCCCCGCCCGACACCGGCGACCCCGCCGACGCGGTGGTCTCCCGGGAGACCGTCCGGCTCGCCTTCGTCGCCGCGCTGCAGCACCTGCCGCCGCGCCAGCGCGCCGTGCTCATCCTGCGCGAGGTGCTGCGCTGGCGCGCCGCCGAGGTGGCCGACCTGCTCGACACCTCGGTGGCCTCGGTCAACAGCGCGCTGCAGCGGGCGCGGGCGACCCTGGCCGCGCACGGCGCCTCCGCCGACCCCGGCTCCCCCGAGATGGACGCCGAGCACAAGGAGCTGCTCACCAAGTACGTCGACACCTTCGAGCGCTACGACATCGCCGCCCTGGTCACCCTGCTGCGCGACGACGCGGCCATGACGATGCCCCCCTTCGCCCTCTGGCTGCGCGGCCACGACGACATCGCCGCGTTCATGCTCGGCCCGGGGGAGAAGTGCCGGGACTCGCGCCTGGTGCCGGTCTCGGCCAACGGCGCCCCGGCCTTCGGCCACTACCACCCGGCCGAGGACGGCGACGGGCACGTGCCGTGGGCGCTGCAGGTGCTCGACATCGAGGACGGCCGCATCACCGGCCTGCACTGCTTCCTGGACACCCCGTCGCTGTTCCCCCTCTTCGGCCTCCCGCCCCGCCTGGAGCCCGGTTCCGCCGTGTAGGGGCCGGTTCCGGCCACCCGCAGGGCCCACACGCGGTGAACCTCCGGGAGCCCCCACCCGTCCGAGGGTGAGGTGCACGCGTCCCCCGTGTCCCGTGCGGCACGGGGGACCCCGACGAAGGAGGATCCCCCGTGGGACTGTTCGACTCCATCCGCGGCGAGCTCATCGACATCATCGAGTGGACCGATGACAGCCGCGACACCATGGTCTGGCGCTTCCCGCGGCACGACAACGAGATCAAGATGGGCGCCCAGCTCATCGTGCGCGAGTCGCAGAACGCGGTGTTCATCAACGAGGGCCGCCTCGCCGACGTCTACCCCCCGGGGACCTACACCCTCCAGACGCAGAACATGCCGGTCCTGTCCACGCTCAAGGGCTGGAAGTACGGCTTCGACTCGCCGTTCAAGGCCGAGGTGTACTTCGTCAACACCCGCCAGTTCACCGACATGAAGTGGGGCACCAAGAACCCCGTCATGGTGCGCGACCCCGAGTTCGGCCCGGTCCGCCTGCGCGCCTTCGGCGGCTTCTCCGCGCGGGTGGCCGACCCGGGGCGGTTCCTCACCGAGCTGGTCGGCACCGACCCCAACTTTCGCACCGAGGAGATCGAGGACCACCTGCGCCAGATGATCGTGGGCCGGTTCGGCCCCGCGCTGGCCAAGGCCTCGGCCCGCACGCCGGTCCTGGACCTGGCCGCCGGACAGGAGGACATCGGGGACAAGGTCGCCGCCGTGCTCAGCGTCGACCTGGCCGACCTGGGGCTGGAGATCCCGCGCTTCATCATCGAGAACGTCTCGCTGCCCGAGGAGGTGGAGGAGGCGCTGGACAAGCGCACCCAGATGGGGATCCTCGGCGACATGGGCGAGTACCAGCGCTTCCAGGCCGCGAACGCGCTGGAGAACTCCTCCCAGCACCCGGGGGGCGCCTCCGACGCGATGTCCATGGGCATGGGGATGGCCGCGGCGCAGCAGATGGCGCAGAGCATGCAGCAGCCCGCGCCGCAGCAGGCAGCGCCGCAGCAGGCCCCGGCGCAGGCGGGCGCGGCCGTGCCGCCGCCGCTGCCCGGCGGGCAGCAGTGGTACGTCGGCGCCGACGGCCGGCAGATGGGCCCCTTCGGCGCCGAACAGCTCCAGGGCATGGCGGCCCAGGGCACGCTCACCCAGGAAACGCTGGTGTGGAGCGAGGGGATGGCGCAGTGGACCGCCGCGGGCCAGGTTCCGCAGCTCGCGAACCTCTTCGGCGCCGTGCCGCCGCCGCTGCCGCCCCAGGCCTGACCCGCACCGCCATCCCCGAACCGCGCAGGAGCCCCATCGGCATGTCCACACCCCCGCCCCCTCCCGGCCCTCACCCGCAGGGCCCGTATCCCCCGCCGAGCCGCGGCAGGCACGCCGCCGGCCCTCCTCCCCAGGCCCCGCCGCCCATGCCGCCGCAGGCGGCCCCGCCGCCCATGCCGCCGCAGGCGGCCCCGGCGCCCATGCCGGTCCCCGTTCCGGCTCCCCCCGAGCCGGAGGAGGAGCCCGAGCCCGAGCCGGAAGCGCTCGCCGAGGCCCTCCCCTGCGGGGGCTGCGGCGCCGCGCTCCACTACAGCCCCGGGACCGCGGGCCTCCAGTGCCCCTACTGCGGGCACGAGCAGAGGATCGAGGCGCCCGACCGCGAGGTGGTCGAGCACGCCTACAAGGACCTCAAGGCCGAGAAGAAGCGGCGCGCGAAGTTCACCGAACAGGAGCTGGTCTGCCACGGCTGCGGCGCCCGCGTCCAGGGCGAGGGGCTGTCCTTCACCTGCCAGTTCTGCGCGCACCCGCTCGTCGTGGAGACGACGAACGATCCGCAGATCCCGCCGGAGGCGGTGCTCCTGTTCGCCCTGGGCCGGAGCCAGGCGCGCGAGTCGTTCCAGAAGTGGGTGCGCACCCGCTGGTTCGCCCCGCGGCGGCTGAAGAAGGTGGCCGACTCGGAATCGATGAAGAGCACCTACCTGCCGCACTGGACCTACGACGCCCGTACCCGGTCGGACTACACGGGCAAGCGCGGCGAGCACTACTACGTCACCGAAGAGCGCACCATCCGGCGGAACGGCAAGCGCGAGGTCCAGACCCGCAAGGTGCGCAAGACCCGCTGGCACTCGGCCAAGGGGCGGGTCAAGCGCGACTTCGACGACATCCTCGTGCACGCCACCACCAAGGTGCCCGAGGAGTACCTGGTGGAGCTGGAGCCCTGGCCCCTGAAGGAGGCCGTGCCGTACGCGCCGGAGTACCTGGCGGGCCACGAGACCGTCCGGTACGACGTCGAGCCCGAGGCGGGGCTCAAGCAGGCCAAGAAGGAGATGGCCAAGGCGATCCGCAAGGACGTGGTCAAGGACATCGGCGGCGACGAGCAGCGCGTCGAGTCGATCGACACCGCGTACTCGAAGGTCACCTACAAGCACATGCTGCTGCCGGTGTGGATCGGGTCCTACATGTTCCGCGGCAAGACGTGGCAGGTGCTGGTCAACGGCCAGACCGGCGAGGTCCACGGCGAGCGCCCCTACAGCGGGTGGAAGATCTTCTTCTTCCTCGTCTGCCTGCTGGCCGTCGCGGTCCTCGTCGGCAAGCTCGTCCTCGACTACACGGGCGACTCCTCGTCCGGGCAGGGCGGCGAGCAGGACGAGATCGTGGTGGAGAGCGACTGGGAGGAGGTCGGCTGAGTCCCCCGTGCCCCCTGTGGCGTAGGTCCCCTGTCGCCATCTGCGAATAGATCCGGCGGCCTGTGGGCGTTATGGGACGATGGCGCACCGCGAGGCGCCGGGGGCGCCTCGCGGACGTCCACCGACCGACGACCGCCCACCCCTGGGGGAAGAACCATGCCGACGGCCGCCGCGATCACCTCCTGGCTCGCCGACCATTCCGGCGCCCTGCTCTCCGGAGCGTTCAACATCGTCCTCATCGTCGTGCTCGCCGCCGTCGCACGGGTCCTGCTCGGGCGGCTGGTCACGGCGATGGTCACCCGCATCGCCGACTCCCGGGACCGGCTGCGCCCCGGGAACGGGGCGGCGGCCGAGCGCCGGCGCGCCCGCGCCGAGACGATCGGGTCGGTGCTGCGCAGCGTCGCCTCCTTCACCGTGTTCGGCGTCGCGCTGTTCATGGTGCTGGGCGAGCTCGGCATCAACCTGGGCCCGCTGCTGGCCGGCGCCGGTGTGCTCGGCCTGGCGATCGGCTTCGGCGCCCAGGGCCTGGTCAGCGACTTCGTCTCGGGCATGGCGATGATGCTGGAGGACCAGTACGGCGTCGGCGACACGGTGGACGTGGGCGAGGCCGTGGGCACCATCGAGGAGGTGGGCCTGCGCATCACCAAGGTGCGCGACATCAACGGCGGCCTCTGGTACGTCCGCAACGGCGAGATCCTGCGGGTCTGCAACATGAGCCAGGGCTGGGCCAACGCCGTGGTGGACCTCCCGGTGTCGGCCGAGGCCTCCCCCGCCGCCGCCGAGGCGGCGGCCCGCCGCGCGGCCGACGGCTTCGCCTCCGCCCCCGAGGCCGCCGGGGTCCTGCTGGAGGACCCGACCGTGGTCGGCGTCCAGGACATCGCCAACGGCGCGATGACCCTGCGGGTGACCGTGCGCACCCGCCCCGGCGAGCAGTGGGCGGTCGGCCGCGCGCTGCGGGCGCGGATCAAGAGCGAGATGGACGCCGACGGGATCGCGATGGCACGGCCGGCGCCGGTGTCCTGAAGCTCCGCCGAGGCACCGTGGCCAAGCGCTACTACCGGGTAGTAACATTGACTTGTTACCCACCGGTAGTCGCTTGCGTGCGCAGACACTCCGTCTGCGGTCACCGCGGGCACCAACAGCAGCGGAGCGCGCCAATGACGCACTACAAGAGCAACCTCCGTGACCTCGAGTTCAACCTCTTCGAGGTCTTCAAGCGCCAGGACGTGCTGGGCGGCGGCCCGTTCCCGGAGCTGGACGAGGACACGGCCCGGACCATCCTCGACGAGGTCAACCGGATCGCGACCGGCGTGGTCGCCGAGTCCTTCGAGGACGCCGACCGCAACCCGCCCGTCTTCGACCCCGCCACCGGCACCGTCGCCCTCCCCGAGAGCCTGAAGAAGTCGTACCGGGCCTACATGGACGCCGGCTGGTACAACCTGGACCTGCCCCAGGAGCTGGGCGGCCTGGGCGCGCCCCGCTCGCTGGTCTGGGCCGCGGCCGAGCTCATCCTGGGCGCCAACCCCTCCATCCACATGTACTCGGCGGGCCCCGGCTTCGCGAACGTCCTCTACCAGGAGGGCACCGCCGAGCAGAAGCGCTTCGCCGAGCTGGCCATCGAGCGCGGCTGGGGCGCCACCATGGTGCTCACTGAGCCCGACGCCGGATCCGACGTCGGCGCCGGCCGCACCAAGGCGGTCGACCAGGGCGACGGCACCTGGCACATCGAGGGCGTCAAGCGCTTCATCACCTCCGCCGAGCAGGACATGACGGAGAACATCTTCCACCTGGTGCTGGCGCGCCCCGAGGGCGCCAAGCCCGGGACGAAGGGCCTGTCGCTGTTCCTGGTGCCCAAGTACCTGGTCGACCTGGAGTCCGGCGAGCTCGGCGAGCGCAACGGCGCCTACGTCACCAACGTCGAGCACAAGATGGGCCTGAAGGCCTCCACCACCTGCGAGCTGACCTTCGGCGCCAAGCACCCGGCCGTCGGCTACCTGGTGGGCGACAAGCACGACGGCATCCGGCAGATGTTCCTCATCATCGAGTACGCCCGGATGATGGTCGGCACCAAGGCCATCGCCACGCTGTCCACCGGCTACCTGAACGCCCTGGAGTACGCCAAGGAGCGCAAGCAGGGCGCCGACCTGACCCGGATGGCCGACAAGACGGCCCCGCGGGTGGCCATCACCCACCACCCCGACGTGCGCCGCAGCCTGATGACGCAGAAGGCCTACGCCGAGGCGCTGCGCGCGCTGGTCATCTACACCGCCACCCAGCAGGACGCGGTGCAGATCGCCGAGCAGGCCGGTGAGGAGCACGAGGACCTCATCGCCCTCAACGACCTACTGCTGCCCATCGTCAAGGGCGTGGGCTCGGAGCGCTCCTACGCGCTGCTGGCCGAGTCCCTGCAGACCCTCGGCGGCTCCGGGTACCTGCAGGAGTACCCGATCGAGCAGTACATCCGCGACGCCAAGATCGACACCCTCTACGAGGGCACCACCGCCATCCAGGCCCAGGACTTCTTCTTCCGGAAGATCGTCAAGAACAACGGCCAGGCGTTCGGCCGCCTGATGGGCGAGATCAAGGGCTTCGCGGACAGCGAGGCGGGCAACGGCCGCCTCAAGGAGGAGCGGGCCCTGCTGGCCGACGCCGCCGCCGACGTCGAGAAGATCGTCGAGACCATGGTCGGCGACGCGATGCGCTCCGCCGAGGAGCCGCGCGAGCTGTACAAGGTCGGGCTGAACGCCACCCGCCTGCTCATGTCCGTGGGCGACGTGGTGCTGGGCTGGCTGCTGCTGCGCCAGGCCGAGGTGGCCCTGGAGCGGCTGGACGGCGCCGACGCCGCCGACACCGACTTCTACACCGGCAAGATCGCCGCCGCGCGCTTCTTCGCCTCCCAGGTGCTGCCGAAGACCGCCGCCGAGCGGGCCATCGCGCAGAACACCGGCCTGGACCTGATGGACGTTCCGGAATCGGCCTTCTAGACCGCACCGACCACGCCCACCTGCGGCG
>NZ_ANBH01000242.1 GCF_000341185.1 Nocardiopsis chromatogenes YIM 90109 | reverse complement strand
CGCCCCCCCCCCCGCCGGGCACTGGCCGCCCGATCGCCCCTATGCTCCCCTGGAGAGGGGCGATGAGCGACGCGGAAAGGACGGCCCGGACATGGGCATCGGTCTCGGAATCTTCCTCATGATCATCGGCGCCGTGCTCACGTTCGGCATCACCGCCGACGTGCCCGGCCTGGACCTGAACGCGATCGGCTACATCCTCATGGCCGCCGGACTGGCGGTCGTCATCATCTCCATCCTGCTGATGCTGACCCGCCGGGACCGCGGCGAGGGCGTCCGCAACGACCCCGACGTGGTCTAGCACCGGCCCGCCGCACCGGCCCTCAGTACCGGCGCAGCAGCACCGCCAGCACCGCCGAGGCGCCCAGCGTGGTGGCGGTGACGGGCACGAACGCGGCCTGGAAGCCGTACCCGGCCTGCAGGATCACCCCGGCCAGCACGGTCGCCAGCACCGTGGTGGTGAAGCCGCTCATGTTCACCAGCCCCGACGCCACCCCGGTGCGCTCCGGGGACAGCCCGTCGCGGGCGAAGTCGAACGACAGCGCCGGGGCCATCACCGCCCCGGCGGCGCTGAGGGCCACCACGGCCACCACCAGCGGCACCGGCGGCCCGGACGGCCAGGCCACCAGGGCCAGCCACCCCAGCCCCAGCACCGGCGCCAGGCACAGCGCGAACGGCCGCCGCACCCCCGGCCGGCGGCCGACCACCGCCCCCAGCACCGGCGAGAGCCACAGCACCCCGACCCCGAGCACGGTCAGCAGCGTGCTCGCCGCCGAGGGGCGCAGCCCGACGCCCTCCACCAGGAACGGGTAGCCCCACAGCACCCCGAGCATCGTGTAGGGCGCCATCACCGCGGCGTGGTGCGCCATGCCCACCCGGGGGCCGCGGGCGCGCAGCGCCTCCCCGACCGCCGCGAGCACCGGCACCCCGGCGTGCCGCTCGGGCGCCGGGGCCCCGGCGGGGCGGTCCCGCACCAGCAGCGCGACGAGGAGCAGCATGGCGCCGGTGGCCCCGGCGGTCGCCAGGAACGCGCCGGTCCACCCCAGGTGGCCCAGCAGGAAGGACAGCGGCGCGACGCTGGCGACCTGGCCCAGGCCGCCCGCCACCCCGGTCAGGGCGCTCACCAGGGCGTAGTGGCGGCGCGGGAACCACAGTGCGCCCAGCCGGATGACGTTGAGGAAGGTGACCGCGTCGCCGAGGCCGATGAGCACCCGTCCGGCGACGGCCGCCGCGACGCCGGTGGCCGCGGCGAAGAGCACCGCCCCGGCCGCCATCGCGGCCAGCCCGGCCAGCAGGGAGCGGCGCGGCCCCACCCGGTCGGCCATGATCCCGGCCGGGACCTGCAGCACCACGTACACCAGCAGCTGCAGCATCGGCAGCAGGGACAGCAGCGCCGGACCGGCGTCGAACCGCTCCTGGGCCTGCAGGGCGGCCACACCCAGGCCGTTGCGGTGGAACATGGCCAGGAAGTAGACGCCGACGCCGATCGCCCACACCAGCCAGGCGCGGGCGCCCCCGGAGGGCTCCGGCGGACCATCGGCCCGGTCACCGGATGTCTGTGCGCGCGCGGGCGCGCGCGAGGGATCGGCGCTCACCGGCGCGCCCCCAGCCACCGCGCGGCGGTCCCCAGATGGACGCTGACGGCCTCGCGGGCCGCCGCGGGGTCCCCGGACCGGACGGCCTCCAGGATCGCCTGGTGCTCCTCGACGCTGCGCCGCATCCGCTCCACGGTGCGGGTGCCCTCCTCCATCATCCGCAGCTGCCGGTCGCGCAGCGAGTCGTAGAGCCCGGCCAGGATCGCGTTGCCGCTGGCGGCGACGATCTCCCGGTGGAAGCGGCGGTCGGCCCCGACGAACGCCCGCCGGTCCCCCTCCAGCTCGGAGCGCATGGCGGCGAGCAGCTCGGCCAGGCGCTCGGCGAGGGGGCCGCGCACCTCGGCGGGCGCGGCGGCCGCCCGCTCGGCGGTGTGCCCCTCCACCAGGCGGCGCGTCTCCACCACGTCGTCGATCTCGTCCTGGGAGACCGGTACGACGAGCGCGCCCCGCTTGGGGTAGAGCCGGACCAGCCCCTCGGCCTGCAGGCGCAGCAGGGCCTCCCGGACGGGGGTGCGGGAGACGCCCACCCCGGCGGCGATGTCGCCCTCGCTGACCAGCTCCCCGCCGGCGAAGCGGCGGGTCAGGATGGCGTCCTTGGCGAACGCGTAGGCCCGTTCGGTGGCCGATTCGATGGTATCCATGTTGTATCTATCCTAAGGCCCGACAAGGGCGGAAAAGACCGCCCTGGGATCGGGTAAAAGTCCGACAGAACCCGTGCATTCCGGACGCCCCGACCCCTCCGCCCTGGGACGATTCCCCCTGTCCACGCCTCCGGCCGAGGGGGAGCCCATGCACCCGCCCGCCAGCCCCGACACCCGCCCCCGGACCCGCCCCGCGCGGCGCAGGCGCGCCTGGCCCGCCCTGTTCGCGACGGGCCTGGCGCTATGGGTGGCCACGGTGGCGGTGACCCTGCTCACCGGCAACGCCACGCTGGTGCCCACGGTGATCCTGCTGGGCAGCTTCCTCATCCCGGTCACCTTCGTCACCTGGGCCTACGAGCACCGGCAGGGCGACAACGTCACCACCGAGCTGCTCTTCCGCGCGTTCATCGTCGGCGGGGTGCTCGGCGTGCTGGGCGCCTCGCTGCTGGAGTCCTACCTGCTGCGCCAGACCCCCTTCACCTACATCGGCGTGGGGCTGATCGAGGAGGGGGTCAAACTCGCCGCCCTGGTGTTCGTGGCGCGGCACATGGCGCGGGCGACGATGCGCGACGGCATGGTGCTGGGCGCCACGGTCGGGTTCGGCTTCGCCGCCTTCGAGAGCGCCGGGTACGCGATGAACGCGATGCTCACCGAGCGGGGGCTGGACCTGGCGGCGCTGGTGCAGACCGAGGTGATGCGGGGGCTGCTCACCCCGGTCGGACACGGGTTGTGGACCGCGGTGCTGGGCGGCGTGCTCTTCGCGGCGGCCTCCGGCGGCCACTGGCGGATCACCGTGCGGGTGCTGCTGACCTACCTCGGGGTGTCCCTGCTGCACGGCCTGTGGGACTCGGTGCACTCGCTGTCGGCGCTGTTCGCACTCGCGCTCACCGGGCAGCCGTGGCAGGTGCAGACGCTGGAGATGGGGCGGGTCCCCGAGATCCTGCCCTACCAGGCCTCGCTGATCCTCGCCATGGACATCGCGGGCATGGCGGCCGTGGCGGTGCTGGGGATCGTCTGGCTGCTCTCCCTGGCGCGGATGGCCGCCCGGTAGCCGCCGGGTGAACGCCCGAGCGTCAAGCCCGACCCTCGAAACGGTCGAGAGACCCCCATCACACCACCAAGGGTCACACAGTCCGCACCCCAGGCGATATCTCCGCCGCCGACGCGGTTTCCCCGCCCTCCCCTGAGGGGTCGGAACGCACCCCCGGTTTGACGCACACCCGTTCGATACATCCATTGTCACCTGCATGGATATCGAAACGTCCACCCATTCCCCGATCACGGGAGTGTGACGTGGACCACATTCTGGGGCCTCGACCCCTAGGGGTGCGATGCTGCTACTATCCGGATCGCAAAGAATAACTGCGAGGTAACGAGCGCACCGTTCCTCGCTGACCTTTGCGGAGATCACGGGTCAAGCACCCGCGGTCTCCGGGGCCGCGGAACCGTGGCCGCATCGAGAAGGAGCGGCACCCTCCACCGCGGCAGCCGAGACACCGGGAGACGTCGTTGAGTCACTGGCGGTTGAACAACCCCCGGGCCAACAAGGCCAAGGCGGCCCTGGCCAAGCGGGTCAAGCACAGACCGCGCCACGCCTTCTGCGCCGAGTCGGCCGTCAAGGCGCTCTGGGACGAGCTCGTGTCCTCCGCCGTCCGCCCGATGTACCGGGCCGGAACCAGCGAGATGGCGGTGATCTCGGTGATGCGCGGCATCAACGTCTGGTGCCGCGACGGCAAGTTCATCTGGAACGACTACCTCGGCGACACCGTCACCCACCCCGCCAGCGACCCCGCCGGGGCCGCGGCGATGCTCTACCCCTCCTCGTCGCCGACGTCGGCGCGCCGCCCCTTCGAGCGCGGCCGGCACCACGCGCACAGCCTCACCGCCGCCTGAGCGGCCCCCGTCCTCCCGGCGCCGCCCTCCCCCCTCGGGAGGGCGGCGTTCTCGTGTGCACCCATGCCTGATCCGACTCCGGCGGCCCGCGGACGGTTCCCCGTCCCCCCTGGCCGGATCGTGCCAGCGACCCCGGCTTGACAGACCGGGGCGGCGCTGGCCGCGCCCGTCCCGTGCGGTGTGTGCGCGCTCACACCCGCGCGTGGGCGGCCCTGGCCCCCTCTCCTCCGGCGTGCCTATGGTCCCGGCAGCGCCGCCGCACCCGGCTGCGCCGCAGGCCACCTGTCCCCCACTGCTCCCACAAGGAGGAGAACGTGGCTCCATCCCCCAACCGCTCCAAGGCCCTGAGGACCCCGCTCGGGCTCGCCGCCGCCGGCGCCCTGGCCGTGCCGTTCGTCCTCATCGGCGGCCCGGCCGCGCACGCCGAGCCCGCCCCGCTGCACACCGCCGAGAACGCGGTCGACGGCCAGTGGATCGTCGTCTTCGAGGACGGCGTCTCCGCGAGCGCCTCCACCGCCCGCGCCACCGGCGCCCCGGACGTCGAGCACGTCTACACCGAGGTGCTCGACGGCTACTCCGCCGACCTGTCCGCCGCCGAGCTGGACGAGGTCCGCTCCGACCCCGACGTCGCCTACGTCGAGCAGGCCGGTAGGGCCGAGGCTTTCGTCCCCTGGGGCCTCGACCGGATCGACCAGCCCGACCTCCCGCTGGACGGTTCCTACTCGACCACGGCGACCGGCGCGGGCGTGGACGCCTACATCATCGACACCGGCATCGACCCGGACCACCCCGAGTTCGGCGGACGCGCCGATGTCGCCTTCGACGCCACCGGCGGCGACGGCATCGACCGCCAGGGCCACGGCACCCACGTCGCCGGGACCGTCGGCGGCGAGAGCGTCGGCGTGGCGCCCGGGGCG
>NZ_ANBH01000241.1 GCF_000341185.1 Nocardiopsis chromatogenes YIM 90109 | reverse complement strand
GATCCGTCGCCAACATGTCCCTGGGCGGGCCCGGCTCCCAGGCCGTGGACGACGCGGTGAACAACCTGGTGGACTCCGGCGTCTTCACCGCGGTGGCCGCGGGCAACGACGGGTGGCTCGCCTCGTGGTACTCGCCCGCGCGCGCGGCGAAGGTGACCACCGTGGCGGCGTCGGACCGCAACGACCGGTCGGCCTCGTTCACCAACTGGGGCAGTGCCGTTGAGATCTACGCGCCCGGCGTGGACGTGGAGTCCTCG
>NZ_ANBH01000240.1 GCF_000341185.1 Nocardiopsis chromatogenes YIM 90109 | reverse complement strand
ACGACGACGCTGCCGCAAGGGCCGCCGACCTGCGTCGCCGCCTCCTGCCCTCACACTCCGGTGACCCGCCGCCCGGCCGGGCGCCTTGAGCGGGGGACCTGCTGTGCCGCCGCCCACCCCGACCACGAGCGGCCCGCCGCCCGGCAAGCAGGGCCGGGGAACCGCCCGGCTCGTTCCTCCGCCGAGAACAGCGACCATGCACACTCCGTGCAATCGTCAGCGCTGCCGCAAGGGCCGCTGCCCTGTCCTCCTCGCTGCTGCTCCGCCTTGCGCTCCGCCGACCCGACACCCGGCCGGCCCATGGGCCCAGTGGCTACCGCTCAGGGTTTTCCGGGGCTTCCGGGTCTCCCATGTGTACGGGGCCGGGCTCTCCGGGGTCCGGGCTCCATAGGCGGCGGGCCTCGGCCGCCACCGTCGCCGCGGTCTCCGCACCGTCCGGGGCCTCGGGCCGGTCCAGAATGAAGCGCAATGCCGCTTTCGGACGCGCGAGGACCGACCCGCCCGCGCGCATCACCGGCTTCGGCAACCGGCCCGACACCAGCAGCACCGGGACCGCCTCCTCCGCGCCCACCTCGCGAGCGGCCCGAGCGGCGGCCGCGGTGTGGCGCTCCACCACCCGCTCGGCCGGGCGGCCGCCGATCGTCCAGGTCCCCCCGCCGCGCGCCACCGCGTTCCGCCGGTGCCGCGCGTCCAGCAGGTACACCCCCGTCGGCCCCGCCGCCAGGACCCGGCCCGACGGCGCGGCGACCAGGCGGTAGCCGCGGCGGCGCAGGCCGCGCAGCACCCGGCCGCGGGCCCAGGCCGGTCCGAGCAGCGGCGCGGCGGCGGCCGTGATCAGGTAGCCGAGCGCGGTGAGGGCGGCCACGAGCAGTCCGGCCCGCCAGCCCAGGAACCCGGCGCCCATCACCCCGGCCGCGACCGTGATCGCCGCCCGGACCAGCAGGCGCGCCAACGAGCCGTCCGCCAACGGACACCGCACCCTTCGGTCGTCTCCCCCACGCGGGCCCCGCCCCGCGGGGCCTCTCATGCCACCACCGGAACCCCCCGCGCCGCAATGGATTCGACCGAAATCCCTGTGACGCACGCAACGATTCCCGTGACGCACCCGACACACCGTTTCCGCCGTTCCGCTTGACAGCGTTCCCGCAGGTTGGTGTCCTTGTTCGCATGCATCCGCGTACCCAGGCGACCCGACCGGTCATGGCCCGCCAGGCCCGTGAGGCCTCCCGCCGTGCGGCCGCCGTCGTGTGTCCGTCGCCGTGTACGCGCTCCTCGTGTCGCTGAGCGCACCCTTCCTTTCCTGTAGCGCACCGCGCCTTCGCGCCTTGAGCCGCTGACCGCGGCTCGGCCGAGCGCCGCCGCCTGCTGCACAACGCAGCCCGCGCCGCCGTCCCGCGGCGCCCCTCCACACGTTTTCGCACGACCGAGGATCCGACTCCGGTGTCGAACACTGCCGCTTCCGCACTCGCCGTACCCGCCCNCCCCCCCCCGCCGTCCCCGCCCCGACACACTCCGCCGTCATCGGCGGGCGCCGCACCGACGAGCGCCCCGCCGTCCGCCCGGACGGCATCGGCGACATCGTCGACGCGGGGCGCCGCTCCGCCTACCCGCACCTGGCACCGCCCCGCACCGCCCCCACGCCGGGCCGTCTCGCCGCGGCGGCCACCGCTGCGGCCGCCGCCCTGGCCCGGCCCTCGCTGTGGCCCCGGCGCCGCGGGCACTGGCAGCCCGCACCGCGCCCGGCCCGCCGCCACGCCACCGGGCGGATGAAGGTGAGCACCCTGACCCTGGAGCCGAACGGCTTCGCCGCGCTCCCCGCCCCCGCCGGGGACGCCCCGGCCCCGGGCTCGGTGCTGCGCCTGGTGGCCGGGAGCGCCCACCTGGTCTCCACCTCGCCGGACGGCCGGATGCGCGCCCTGCGCGAGGTCCCCGCCGGGCGCACGCTCGCGCTGGGCTCCGGCGGCGGGCGCTGGCTGGTCAACACCGGCCCCGAGGCGGCCGTCGTGGTACGGGTCAGCGGCTGACCTCCGCTCCGCCGTCCGCCCCGGACGCGCCTTCCGCGCCGCCCTCCCCGCCCTCGGCGGCGGCCTGCGCGCGCAGCGCGGCGTCGACCGCCTCGACCTGGCGCAGCAGCGCGGCGGTGCGCTTGCCCTCGTCCAGGTAGGCGTTCATCACCTGGTCCAGGGCGTGCGGGGGCAGGTGGTCGCGCAGTTCGACGCGGGCGGTGCGGTACCCCTTCCGGGCGCCCTCCAGGCAGGACGCGACATGGATGCGCGCCAGCCGGGACAGCGCCACCGGGTGGCGCCGCAGCACCCCGTGCAGCCGGTAGTCGGCGGGAACCTGGTCGAACAGCCACACCACGGCGGTCTGCCCGAACGACTCGGCGCCGGGCGGGTGCACACTCGCCGGCCACTCCGCGGGAAGCTGCTGGTCGGACATACCTCCACCATACCCGCCCCATGCGAACAGGTGTTCGACACCCCTGGCCGCAGGCGGCCGCCGCAGGGCCGAAGAGGGGGCCCACCCGCCGGCGGGGGCGGACCCGTCCCCCTGTGCTCCGGCCGTCCGGCGGCCCGCCCTACCCCTGTTCCTGCTCCTGGTCCTCCTTGGCGGAGGCGCGGCTCTCCAGCTCGACCCGGATGGCGTATTCGGCGGCGTCGACGGCGGCCCGCGAGGTGATGGAGTTGGTGTGCGCCCGCTCCAGGTCGTCGAGGGCGATGCAGTCGAACGCCACACGCGCGTCATGGATCGCGGCTTCGAGCTGGCGCTGGGCCTCTTCCATGCTCATCTCGTCCTCCTTGCCCCTTCGGCCGACCCTTCGGCCCCTCCGGCTCCATTGGACGTACCCGGCCCCGGCGGGCGCCATGTCCCCCGGCGGCCCCGCCGGTCCCGCCGGGCATGTGCCGCCGGGTCCCCGCCCCTCTCTCCAGGCGTTCCGGATTCAACCGTCGCACCCCGGCGATACGCTTCCGACGACCACAGGGAAAGCGAGGCCCACCATGCGCAACAACTATGCGGGGACCTGCACCGCCTGCGGGGCCTCCGTCGCCGCCCGGGACGGCGAGGCGCTCAAGGAGGACGGGCGCTGGCGCGTCTACTGCACCGGCCACGCACCGCGCCCGGCCGCGCCCCCGCGCGGCGGCCACCCGGGCTGGCACACCGGCGCCCTCGCCGGGTACGACTGCGAGACCTCCTCCCCCGACCCGCGCACCGCCTTCCTGGTCTCGGCGGCCCTGGTCGCCCCGGACGGGACCGCCCGCACCTGGCTGGTCGACCCGGGCCCGCGCGAGATCCCACCGGAGGCGGTCGAGGTGCACGGCATCACCACCGAGCGCGCCCGCGCCGAGGGCCTGCCCGCCGAGCAGGTGCTGCCCCAGATCGCCGACGCCCTCACCGGGCACCTGGCGGCCGGGCACGGCCTGGCCGTCTTCAACGCCCCCTTCGACCTGGGAATCCTCTCCGCCGAGCTGCGCCGCCTGGGGCTGCCCACGCCGGCCGAGCGGCTGGCCGGGCGGGTGGGCCCGATCATCGATCCGCTGGTGATCGACCGCGGAGCCGACCCCTACCGCAAGGGCCGCCGCACCCTCGGCGACCTGTGCGCCTTCTACGAGGTCGAGCTGAACGGGGCGCACACCGCCGTGGGCGACGCGGCCGCCTGCCTGGAGCTGGCCCGGGAGATCGGCGCCCGGCGCCCGGCGGTCGCCGCGCTCCCGCTGCCCGAGCTGCACGAGCGGCAGGTCGGCTGGGCGCTGGAGTACGCGCGCGGGCTGCAGGACTGGCTGGACCGCACCCGCCCGGGGCACGGCCGGACCATCGACGGCACGTGGCCCGAGAGCATCTGAGGGCCGGGCGCGCGGGTGGGCCGCCCGGCGAAGGCGGCCGCTGGTCAAGGATTCGGAGGCGGCCCGGTCCGCCCCCGAACCGCAACCAGCGGGCCGACCCGGCCGGGCGGAGGTTCCACCGCCCCAGGGGGCGCGGCCCCGCCCGCCTCCCGCCCCGACCGCCCCGAGGCGGTTCGCGCCGTTCACCGCGCGTTGTTCGATAGGTAACAGATGCCGCCATCAGGGCTTTATTTACCTTTCACCTCCTAACCTGGTACGGGTGTGCCCGGCCGTGCGGACGTGTGTCCGCAGGCGGCACCCGGCGTCAGCACCGCCCCCCTCCCCCGAAGGCGGTGCCGGTTCGCCTGCCCTGAAGCCGTGGGATTAAGGAGGCGGCGCGCCTGATACAGGAGCGTCGGATGGAACTGTGGCGATAGACAACGGCAACGGCCCCACCACGGGGGAGATCAGCACAGAGGACCTGCTCTGGGAGCCGCCGGAGCGCTCCCGGGCCGACCTCAAGCCCACGACCGACCGGATCGTGTTCGGCGTGGCGGCGGCGCTCTCCATCGCGTTCCTCGTCTGGGGCGTGGTGAACAAGGACTCGCTCAAGGGCATCTCGGCCGGGGCGCTCCAGGCGCTCATGCACAACGGCGGCTGGGTCTTCGTCCTCGCCTCCTCGGTGTTCGTGGTGTTCGCGCTGTGGCTGGCGTTCAGCCGGTACGGCAACATCCGGCTCGGCCGCGACGACGAGGAGCCCGAGTTCCGGACGGTCTCCTGGATCTCCATGATGTTCGGCGCGGGCATGGGCATCGGCATGGTGTTCTACGGCGTCGGCGAGCCCCTGGGGCACTTCCTCACCCCTCCGCCGGGGACCGGGGGCGCCGAGACCGGCGCGGCCGTGGGGCACGCGATGTCCACCACCCTCTTCCACTGGACCCTGCACCCCTGGGCGATCTACGCGGTGGTGGGCCTGGCGATCGCCTACGGCACCTTCCGGCGCGGCCGCGGCCAGCTCATCAGCGCCGCGTTCACCCCGCTGATCGGCGAGCGGCACGCCAACGGCGCCCTGGGCCGCCTGATCGACGTCTTCGCCCTGTTCGCGACCCTGTTCGGCACCGCGGCCTCGCTGGGCCTGGGCACCCTGCAGATCGCCGAGGGCCTGCGCCAGATCGGCTGGATCGGCGAGCCGACCGAGCCCGTCCTGCTCGCCATCATCGGCGTGCTGCTGCTGTGCTTCCTGGCCTCGGCCGTGTCCGGCGTGGCCAAGGGCATCCAGTGGCTGTCCAACACCAACCTGGTGCTGGCCCTGGCCGTCCTGGTCTTCCTGCTGGCCACCGGCGCGACGGTGTTCGTGTTCAACCTGATCCCGACCTCCCTGGGCGCCTACTTCCAGGACTTCTTCGCCAACGCCGGGCGCACCGCCGACACCGCGGAGGGCGCCGAGGAGTGGCTGTCCGGGTGGACGATCTTCTACTGGGCCTGGTGGATCTCCTGGTCGCCGTTCGTGGGCATGTTCATCGCCCGGATCAGCCGCGGGCGCACCGTCCGCGAGTTCGTCGGCGGCGTCATCCTGGTGCCCAGCGCGCTGAGCCTGGTCTGGTTCGCCGTGATGGGCGGCAACGCGCTCTTCCTGCAGATCAACGGCACCGACCTGTCGGCGGCGGGCGATACCGAGGCGCAGCTGTTCGGGCTGCTCAAGGAGTTCCCCGCGTTCACCTTCGCGGCCCTGGTGGTGATGGTGCTGATCGGCATCTTCTTCATCACCGGCGCCGACTCGGCCTCGATCATCATGGGCACCATGTCCCAGCGCGGCGCGATCGAGCCCAAGCGGCCGATCACCGTCTTCTGGGGCCTGATGATGGGCGGCGTCGCCGCGACCATGATGCTGGCCGGGGGCAGCGACGCGCTCAGCGGCCTGCAGACGCTCACGATCATCGTCGCCGCGCCGTTCACGGTGATCCTGCTGCTGCTGTGCGTGGCGCTCGTGCGCGACCTGCGGCGCGACCCGATGGTGCTGCGCTCGGCCAAGGCCGAGGAGGTGGTCACCGCCGCGGTGGTGGCCGGGGCCCAGGACCACGACGGCGACTTCCAGCTGGAGATCTCCGCGGCCGAGGACCCCTCCGCCGAAGCCGCCCAGGGCACCGGGGGCACCGGGGACGGCGCCGCCGAGGGGGCGGGCCGCGCCTGACCCGTCCGGGTCAGGCGCGCAGGCCGATCGTCGCGCTGGCGCGGCGGCGGTCCGTGGGCATCCACTCCATGGGGACGAGCTCCGACAGGAACCCGTACCCCTCGCCCGCGGCGCCGCCGCGCACGCCGCCCCACCAGGCGGCCACGTCGGCCCAGCCCGGAGCGGACAGGGACCCGCCGGTGTGCTGGACCGACAGCGCGGCGCACAGGTTGGCGAAGCGCAGCCGCCGCTCCAGCGGCCAGGCGGCCAGGGTGCCGACGATGAACGCGGCCCCGAACACGTCGCCCGCGCCGGTGGTGTCCACGCCCTCCAGCACCACGCCCTCGGCCTCCGCGGTCTCCCCGGTGCTCTGGTCCACCGCGAGCGCCCCGCGGGGCCCGTCGGTGACCACCGCCACCGGCACCCGGTCGGCCAGCGCGGACAGCGCCGAGGACGGGCTGCCGGTGCGGGTGTAGGACATCGCCTCGATGGCGTTGGGCATGAACGCGTAGCAGTGGTCGAGCTGGTCCAGCACCGATGAGCACCAGGTCTGGCTGTCGTCCCACCCGACGTCGGCGAAGATCCGGGCCCCGCCCTCGGCCTGGCGCGCCGCCCATTCGGGCACCGGGCCACCGGGGCTCAGCCCCACGAAGGCGGCCCGCGCCTGCGGCAGCGCCTCGGCCAGCCGCTCGACCGGCTCGGGCGGCGGGTGCTCGTGGGTGACCATGCCCCGGTCGCCCTTCCAGGCCAGCGACACCGTGAACGGCGAGTGCCAGTCGGGGAAGCGCTTGGACGCGCTCAGGTCCACCTTCTCCTGGCGCCCCAGGGTCTCCCAGGCGAAGTCGCCGTAGACGTCCTCCCCGAAGGCGGCGGCCACGGCGGTGCGCAGGCCCAGCCGCGAGGCGGCCACGGCGAGGTTGGCCACGCCGCCGGGGCACGACCCCATCCCCTGCGCCCCGACCTCGGTCCCGGGCGCGGGCGGGGCGTTGAGCCCGGTCAGGACGATGTCGAAGAACACCGTCCCGCTCAGCGCGAGGTCGATCTCGGGGCCCTCTCCTTCCGGCCCCCGCTCTCCGGCCAGGACGTCCCTGCGCTCGCCCACGAGCGGAAGGGATTCGAGCGCGCGGCTCTGCTCCTCCATGTGCTCCTCCAATCGGCCATGGAGTGTGTGCCAGCAGGTTATGCACTCGGGGCCGACGTGTCGCGCCGGAATCGGCCACGCCGTTCCCGCACCAGGGGGGTGCCGGGGCCACATGCGCCGCCCACGCGCGCTTCCCGCCGTCCTCCGCCGTCCCCCTGTGGCGGCTCCGCGGCGCCGATACGCTGTCGGCGTGCGTCTGACGATCCTCGGAGGGGGAGGATTCCGCGTCCCCCTCGTCTACCGTGCCCTGCTCGCGGACGCCCTGCGGGGCGACCCGGTCGTGACCGAGGTGGCTCTGCACGACACCGACCCCGGACGCCTCGACGCGGTCGCGGCCGTCCTCGCCGTCCAGCGCGAGCGCTCCGGCGCCGACGTCCCGGTGCACGCGACCACCGACCGCGCCGCGGCCCTGGACGGGGCGGGGATGGTGTTCTCGGCCATGCGGGTCGGCGGCATGCCGGGCCGCGTCCTGGACGAGCGCATCGCCCTCGACGCCGGCGTACTGGGTCAGGAGACGGTCGGCGCGGGCGGGATCTCCTACGGTCTGCGCACCCTTCCCGAGGCGCTCGCGGCCGCGCGCGACGTGGCCGAGCACGCCCCACACGCCTGGCTGGTCAACTTCACCAACCCGGCCGGACTGGTGACCGAGGCGATGGCGGGCGTCCTGGGCGACCGCGTGGTGGGCATCTGCGACTCCCCCGTGGGGCTGGGCCGCCGCGCCGCCCGCGCGCTGGGGCTGGACCCGGCGGACGTGCACATCGACTACGCCGGACTGAACCACCTCGGGTGGGTGCGGGGCCTGCGCTCCGGCGGCCGCGACCTGCTGCCCGACCTGCTCGCCGACACCCCCGCGCTGGAGTCCTTCGAGGAGGGGCGGCTCTTCGGCGCCGAATGGCTCCGCGCCGTCGGCGCCCTGCCCAACGAGTACCTGCACTACTACTACTTCACCCGCGAGGCCCTCCAGGCCGCCCGGGCGGCCCCGCGCACGCGCGGGGAGCAGATCGTGGAGCAGCAGCGGCGGTTCTACGACGAGGCGCGGGAGCGCCCCGGCGACGCCTATGAGCTGTGGGACCGCACCCGCCTGGAGCGGGAGCGCACCTACATGGCCGACAACCGCCGCGCCTCGGGCGGGTTCGAGCGCGAGGCCGAGGACCTCGACGGCGGCGGCTACGAGGAGGTGGCCCTGGCCGTCATGCGCGCCGTCGCCCGGGACGAGCCCACCCGCCTGATCGTCAACACGCGCGGGCGCGGCGCCCTGCCGGGGATCGGCCCCGACGCGGTGGTGGAGCTCCCCTGCATGGTCGACGGTTCGGGCGCCCATCCCCTCGCCGCCGCGCCGCTCACCGGCCATCAGGAGGGGCTGGTCCGGGCGGTCAAAGCGGTCGAGCGCGACGTGATCGGGGCGGTCCGCACGGGGTCGCGCACGGCGGCCCTGCGCGCGTTCGCCACCCACCCCCTGGTGGACTCGGTGGAGGCGGCCCACACGCTCCTGGAGGAATACACCCGGGCCTTCCCGGAGCTGCAGCGAGTGCTGAGGCACGACTGAGAGCCGTCTACCCGGAAAGGCAGGCCGATGGACGAGGTCCGCATCGTTCGCTCGCTCGACGAGGAGGACGCCGCGCGCGTCCTTGCGCTGGCGGAGGAGGCCCACGCGCTGGACGGCGCCGAGGCGCTGTCCGAGCAGACGGTGCTGCGGGTGCGCCACGGCTCCCCCGAGGGCGCCGCCCGCTTCCACCTGCTCGTCGAGGAGGGCGACCTGGCGGGGTTCGCCTTCGCCGGGAAGTCCGCCGACGAGCCCGACTCCGCCGAGCTGGTGGTGGCGCCGGGCCGCCGCCGCCGCGGGCACGGGACCGCGCTGGCCCGGTCGCTGCGCGCCGACGCCGGGGACGCCGGGGTGCGGGTGTGGGCGCACGGCCGCCTGCCCTCCGCCCGGGGGCTGGCCGAGGCGCTGGGCTGGCACCGGGCGCGCGGCCTGCTCAAGATGCGGCTGCGGCTGCGCGGCGGCGACGGCGCCCCGGTGGACCTGCCCGAGGCCGAGCCCTCCGGCGCCGTCTCCGACGGGGTGCGGGTGCGGGCCTTCCGCCCCGGCGAGGACGAGGCGGCCTGGCTGCGCACCAACGCGGCGGCCTTCGCCGACCACCCCGAGCAGGGCGGGGTGACGCTGGAGGACCTGCGGCAGCGCCAGGCCGAGCCGTGGTTCGACGCCGAGGGCTTCTTCGTGGCCGAGGAGACCGGCGGGCAGGGCGCGCCGGGGGCCTCAGGGGCGCGGATCGCCGGGTTCCACTGGACCAAGGTGCACGCCGACGGCGCGGGGCTGACCGACGGCGAACCGGTCGGCGAGGTGTACGTGGTCGGGGTCGACCCGTCCTGGCAGGGCACGGGCCTCGGCCGCCTGCTGACCCTGGCCGGGGTGCGGTACCTGCGCGACCGCGGCCTGCCCTGGGTGCTGCTCTATGTCGACGAGGACAACCGGGCCGCCGTGGGCCTGTACGAGTCGCTGGGATTCGAGGTCTGGGACGGCGACGTCATGTACGCTCCGGGCGACTGAGCGCAGCCCCGCACTGGTCACCGCGGCGCGCTCAAGAGGGGCGCGCCGTGGTTAACCTCACGTCCACGAGCTTTCCCACTGGCCTTCGGCCAGTCTCGTCCCCCCGTTCACCCCTTGTTCACCCTCGCTGGGACCGCTGGTCACCTCGCCTCCCTAACGTCGCATTTGGCGAGGTCAGCGGAGCTTTGAGAGTCGATCCGGACAAATCACCGCGACGGGTCACCGCGGGGCTCGCCCACGGAAGTCGGTTCGGACGTCCAGAGGAAGGACACCGGGGCTGTGAAGCTCTTCAAGTACCGCCGGTTCGCGGGCTACACCGGCATCGCACTGGCCGGCACGATGGCCCTGGCCGCCTGCGGCAGCGACCAGGCCGTCGACCCCGAGGACGGCGGAGGGGCGGCATCGGCCGGCTCCGCCGAGTGCGTCGACGGCGGCGGGACCCTCTCGGGGGCCGGTGCGAGCTCCCAGGAGAACGCGATGGCCACCTGGAAGGCGGCCTACGAGGGCGCCTGCGAGGGCACCACCGTCCAGTACGACTCGGTCGGCTCGGGCGCGGGCCGCTCCCAGTTCATCGACGGGGCGGTCTCCTTCGCCGGGTCCGACGCGGCGCTGGACGAGAACGAGACCGAGCAGGCGGTCGAGCGCTGCGACGGCGCCGAGGTGGTCAACCTTCCCGCCTACATCTCCCCCATCGCCGTGGTCTTCAACCTCGACGGGGTGGACACCCTCAACCTCTCGCCCGAGACGATCGCCGGGATCTTCAACCAGGAGATCACCACGTGGAATGACGACGCGATCGCCGAGGACAACCCGGACGCCGACCTGCCGGACACCGACATCGTCCCGGTGAACCGCTCGGACGAGTCCGGCACCACCGAGAACTTCGTCGCCTACCTCTCCGAGGCCGCCGGCGACGCCTGGCCGCACGAGGTCAGCGGCGACTGGCCGATCGAGCCGGTCGAGGCCGCCCAGGGCTCCTCCGGCGTGGTCTCGGCCGTCGAGGGCGGCCAGGGCACCATCGGCTACGTCGACGCCTCGCACGTCGGCGAGCTGGGCACCGCGGCGGTCGGTGTCGGCGACGACTTCGTCGAGTACAGCCCCGAGTCGGCCGCCGCCATCGTGGACGCCTCGCCGCAGCGCGAGGGCAACTCCGACAACGACCACGCGATCGAGCTGGACTACACCACCGACGACTCCAGCGCCTACCCGATCGTGCTGGTCTCCTACGAGATCGCCTGCATGGTCTACGGCGACCAGAACGAGGCCGACCTGGTCAAGAGCTACCTCTCCTACGTCGTCAGCGAGGAGGGCCAGCAGGCCGTCGCCGAGGAGGCCGGCTCGGCCCCGCTCAGCGACCAGACCCGCGAGTCCCTGCAGGGCACGATCGACGCGATCTCCGCGGAGTCCTGATTCCGCGAAGCAGGGCCGCCTCAGGGTGGGGAGGGCGCCGCACCGGCGCCGTCCCCGCCCTTGGCGTGCGCGTGCCCCCGATCCGGTCCGCACGGGTGTGCGGCGCGCCGCGTCGGGATGTGGTCGAAGCGCCCCCGGCGGCACCCCAGAATGTAGACGGCCCTGTCATGGCATGTACCGAGGACAACCCTTGTTCGCCCGGGGGCGAACCGTGACCCATTTCGACCGGAGTCTCACATGACCACCACGGACCCGTCAGCGACGGCGCCCCCTCAGATCCGGGGAAAGCGCCGCGTGGGCGACGTCGTCTTCGCCAATACCGCCCGCGGGTCGGGGATCCTGATCCTGGCGATCCTGGCGGGGGTGGCGGCCTTCCTGCTCATCCAGTCCTCCGACTCGCTGTCGGCCAACACCGCCAACTTCTTCACCACCGAGTCCTGGGACGCCAACACCCGTGAGAACCCGGCCTTCGGCGTCGCGGCGCTGGCCTTCGGCACGGTGCTGGCCGCGGCCATCGCGCTGGTGATCGCCACCCCGATCGCGATCGGCATCGCGCTGTTCATCGTCTACTACGCCCCGCGCCGCATCGCCGCCGTCCTGGGGTACCTGGTGGACCTGCTGGCGGCCATCCCGAGCGTGGTGTACGGCCTCTGGGGCATCGGCTACCTCGTCTTCGAGCTGCAGGGCTTCTACGACGGGCTCAACACCTACCTGGGCTGGATCCCGCTGTTCGCCGGGCCGGTCTCCACCACCGGCCGCACGATGCTCAGCGCCGGCATCGTGCTCGCGGTGATGATCCTGCCGATCATCACCGCGATGTCGCGCGACGTGTTCAAGCAGGTCCCCCAGGGCCACCAGGAGGCCGCCCTGGCGATGGGCGCCACCCGCTGGGAGATGATCCGCATGGCGGTGCTGCCCTTCGGCCGCCCCGGCGTCATCGGCGGCGCCATGCTGGGCCTGGGCCGCGCCCTGGGCGAGACCATGGCGGTGGCCATGATCCTGTCCCCCGCGCTGGTGATCTCGCCGTTCCTGCTGCAGAGCGGCAACCAGACCATCGCGGCGCACATCGCGCTGCAGTACCCCGAGGCCACCGGGTACGGCGTCTCCGCCCTGATCGCCGCCGGCCTGGTGCTGTTCGCCATCACCCTGGTCGTCAACATGGGCGCCCGGTTCGTCGTCGCGCGGCGCAAGGAGTTCTCCTAAATGACCACCACGACCCGACCGCAGTCCACCGGCTCGGCCGGTGACGGGCCCCAGGCCCAGCGCTCCATGCGCGGCCGCTCCCTGCCGCGCCTGGCTCCCCCCGCGGTGCTGGCGGTCTGCGCGCTCGCCGCCTCCGGCGCCCTGTTCGCCGTCGGCTCCTTCCACCTGGTGAGCGCCGGCCTGATCACCGCCGTGCTGTACGCCGTGGTGATCGGCGCCGCCTCGGCGTCCGTGGAGAACCCGCGCAAGGCCAAGGACCGCCTGGTCACCACGGTGGTCTACATCTGCTTCGGCGCCGCCATGCTGCCGCTGCTGTCGCTGCTGACCACCGTGGTCCTGGAGGGGCTCAAGCGGCTCGACGGCTACTTCCTCACGGTCTCCATGAACGGCGTGACGCCGAGCATGGACGCCGGGGGCGTCTACCACGCCATCGTCGGCACCGTGGCCATCACCGGGCTGGCGGCGCTGATCTCCATCCCGATCGGCCTGTTCACCGCGGTGTACCTGGTCGAGTACGGGCGCGGCAGGCTCGCCAAGGCCATCACCTTCTTCGTGGACGTGATGACCGGCATCCCCTCCATCGTGGCCGGGCTGTTCGTGGTCGCCCTGTGGATGATGCTCTTCGGCCCCGGACAGACCAACGGCGCGGCCGGCGCCGTCTCGCTGGCCGTGCTGATGATCCCGGTCGTGGTGCGCTCCAGCGAGGAGATGCTGCGGCTGGTGCCGCAGGAGCTGCGGGAGGCCTCCTACGCGCTGGGCGTGCCCAAGTGGCTGACCATCGTGAAGGTGGTCCTGCCCACCGCCGTGGCCGGTCTGACCACGGGAATCATGCTGGCCCTGGCCCGTGTTATCGGAGAGACGGCGCCCCTGGTGCTGACCGCCGGGTCCTCGGCGGTGGCGATCAACTGGAACCTGTTCAACGGGCAGATGATGAGCCTGCCGGTCTTCATCTACTCGCAGGTGCGCATGGGAGGGGCGGTCAACATGGAGCGCGCCTGGGCCGCGGCGCTGACGCTGATCGCCATCGTCATGCTGCTGTTCCTGGCCGCGCGCCTGGTCTCCCGCCTGTTCGCACCCAAACTCGGCCGCTGACCGGCACGACGATCCACCGACACACGCTAGAGACACCTGAGGACTACCAGTGGCCAAACGAATCGACGTCTCCGGTCTGCACGTCTACTACGGCGACTTCCTCGCGGTCGAGGACGTCTCCATGACCATCGAGCCCCGGTCGGTGACGGCCTTCATCGGGTCGTCGGGCTGCGGCAAGTCGACGTTCCTGCGCACCCTCAACCGCATGCACGAGGTCACCCCCGGCGCGCGGGTCGACGGCAAGGTGATGCTCGACGACATGGACATCTACGGCGCCGACGTGGACCCGGTCGAGGTCCGGCGCGAGGTGGGCATGGTCTTCCAGAAGGCCAACCCCTTCCCCACCATGTCCATCTACGACAACGTCATCGCCGGGGCCAAGCTCAACAACAAGCGCATGAACAAGGCCGCGGCCGACGACCTGGTGGAGCGCTCGCTGCGCGGGGCCAACCTCTGGGAGGAGGTCAAGGACCGGCTGAACAAGCCCGGTGCGGGCCTGTCCGGCGGCCAGCAGCAGCGGCTGTGCATCGCCCGGGCCACCGCGGTGGAGCCCAGCGTGCTGCTCATGGACGAGCCCTGCTCGGCCCTGGACCCCATCTCCACGCTGGCGATCGAGGACCTCATCCACAAGCTCAAGGAGGAGTACACGATCGTCATCGTCACCCACAACATGCAGCAGGCGGCGCGGGTGAGCGACCGGACGGCGTTCTTCAACCTGGCCGGCACCGGCAAGCCCGGCAGGCTGATCGAGATGGGCGAGACCAACAAGATCTTCACCAAGCCGGACGAGCAGGAGACCGAGAACTACATCACCGGCCGCTTCGGCTGACCACCGGGCGCCCGGCGCGGGCGGCGGGGACCTCCCCGCCGCCCTTTTCTCATTCCGGAACCGGCGGGATCCCGACCACGCGAATGCGTGTTACCCAGGAGAAATAAAAACCCGGATACGTTCCCGGGCCGCACCCGGCGAAAACCTCCGCAGTTCACGGCGCCAGGGAACTCCGGATCGGAACACGGCGTCCATGTGATGTGAAGAAGGACACACCCGTCACAGCTCCGGCCACCGCGGGCGCGCTCCCACCCTTCGTACCGTCGCGACCAGCACCTTCACGGAGCGCGACCGGACCTTAATTTAGTGCGACATTCAACGACCGGGCCGCCATACGGTAGACAATGACGGCGCACACGCCCGCCACCTGCCCTTTTCACCGAATTTCAACGCGGACGCTCCGGGCAACCCCCGCGTGATCGGGCCGTAATGCACGTCCGGCCATTCGTTGCTACATTCTGCAGTGTCCCTCGCAATCACAAGTTGGAAGGGAACACCAATGCACCGCGTTATCCTCGCGGGTTCCGTCCTCGCCTGCGCGACCGCCTTCACGGCGCTCTTCCCGGCCACCGCCGGGGCCGCCGAGGCCGGAGCCGGCGATCCCACCGGCACCGCCCAGTGCCAGGGCAAGCAGTCCTGGCCCGAGTTGGCGGGAGCCGACGCCCACACGGCCGAGCGCGTCATCGAGCGGGAGAACCCCCGCGTGGACGCCGTTCTCGTGCCGAAGGGCTCGTACGTGACCATGGACTTCCGGTGCGACCGGGTCCGCGTCTTCCACGAAGGCGACGACCCCGCACCGCTGATCGTCGCGCGCGCACCGCAGGTCGGGTAGCGCGCGGCAGAACGGACCGCCGAGCGCCGCCACCGGACGACCCGCGCCCCTCTCCCCGGGGGCCGCGGGGACGGCGCCGAGGCGGTCCCGTCCCGCCGTACGGGGTGCGGGCCGTACGGCGGGACACGCGGCCCGCGCCGCGCGTGGACCTGTGGGAGCGTCCGCGCGGCGCGGGCCGCCCCCTTCGATCTCGGGGGGACGGCGCTGCCGGAGCGGTCTCAGGGCCGCTTCCCACACGACCGGCGGGCGGAGGGCAGGCACCTCGGGCGTGTTCCCCGGGCCAGGCCCTAGGACTTCTTGACCGCGATGGTCTCCACGGTGTTGGCCACGTGCTCGAAGGCGTCGGCGGCGGCCTCCAGCTCCTCCACCACGTCCTTGAGCTTCATCACCGTCAGCGCGTCGTACCCGCCGTCGAACAGGTGCGCCAGCAGCCGCCGGTAGATCTGGTCCGCCTGGTTCTCCAACTGGTTGATCTCGATCCAGTACCGCGCCAGGTCCTTCATGGTGCGCAGCCGGGGCATCGCCTCGGCGGTCAGCTCCGCGGCCCGCTCCAGCACCTCCACCTGGTCGATGATGCCCTTGGGAAGCCGCTCCAGCCGGTACAGGCCGATCAGGTCGACCGCGGCGTCCATCGCGTCCATCACGTCGTCCAGCGACGAGGCGAGCTTGTAGATGTCCTCCCGGTCGAAGGGCGTCGAGGAGCGGCCGTTGAGCCTGCGCATGATGGCGTGGGTGCGCTCATCACCGGCGTGCTCGCAGGCCCGCATCTTCTCGCCGATCGCGTCGCGGTCGCCACCGTCGCCGATCAGCTCGGCCAGCAGCCGCGCCCCGATGACCAGGTTGTTCGCGGAATCGGCGAACATCTCGTAGTAGCTGTCATCACGCGGTGTCAGGCGCAGGCGCACATCCAACTCCCGAAGTGCGGTGGGTCGTCCGTGTGGATGGTACGGGGATCATTCGGACATATTGGTCGCACTGTCGGCGCGGGTTCGTTCGCGGATCGCACGCCGGGCGACCCGCCCCGGCTGCGCGTTCATCCTAACCGCCCTGGTTCGCCCGTTACCGGCGGCGGGGCGGCGCCCGGGCGTACCGGGGCCCACAGGGAAGGTCCGCGAACGGGACATGGCTCACAGGAGAACACCAGAGTGCGCACGCCCCGGCACCCCCTCTCCACGCGCGGGACGCCCGGCGTTCACCGGGACGACGCGACGAGTTCCGCCACTGGACAGTTTCCCGGGACGCCGCCGACGGGGCAACCACCCGGACGGGGACGACTACCCTTCCCCCATGCCCTCCCGCCCGACCGCCGCCCAGCGGCGCCAGGCCGCCCTGCGCGAAGCGCTCGACGCCCAGCGCGCCGCCCTGGACCTGCCGCCCTACGACCGACCCGACCGCCCCGGACCCGCCCTGTGGGCCTGCGTGGACGCGGTGCTGGAGGCCTACCGCCGGGGCGCGTCCCCGGTCCGGGCCGCGGTGCGCGCCGCCGTCCGCGGCACCCTGGACGAGCTCAGCGCCCGGGCGCCCGGACACGCCCTGGAGGTGCGGGTCCCGCCGTTCGGCGCCGTCCAGGCCGTCGAGGGGCCCCGGCACACCCGCGGCACGCCCCCGGGGGTCGTGGAGGCCGCCCCGCGCACCTGGCTGGAGCTGGCCGCGGGGCTGCGGGACTGGGACGCGGCGGTCGGCGGGCACGCCGTCGCGGCCAGCGGGGAACGCGCCGACCTGGGGCCGTTCCTGCCGCTGAGGGACGCCGAATGAACCCCCGGGTGACACACAGGGCCCAGGCAGGCACTAAGCTGAAAGCGTGTCGCAACCCGACGGCCGGCTCAGCATGGACCTCGACCCGTTCGAGCGCCCCGCACAGGACGAATGCGGTGTGTTCGGTGTCTGGGCACCCGGCGAAGAAGTCAGCAAGCTCACCTATTTCGGCCTCTACGCACTCCAGCACCGCGGCCAGGAGTCCGCGGGCATCGCCCTGAGCGACGGCGAGCGCATCGTCGTCTACAAGGACATGGGCCTGGTCTCCCAGGTCTTCGACGAGTCGACCCTGGAGTCCCTCAAAGGCCACCTCGCGATCGGGCACTGCCGGTACTCCACGACCGGCTCCCCCGTGTGGAAGAACGCCCAGCCGACGTTCTACACGGCGCGCGACGGCGGCCTGGCCCTGGGCCACAACGGCAACCTGATCAACACGCCCGAGCTCGCGGCGATGCTGCCCGACGACCGGATCGGCGCCAGCACCGACACCGAGGTGCTGACCAACCTGCTCGCCCAGGGCGGGGGCCGCACCACCGAGGAGGCCGCGCTCGACCTGCTGCCCAAGGTGCAGGGCGCGTTCTCGCTGGTGTTCATGGACGAGAACACCCTCTACGCCGCCCGCGACCCGCAGGGCATCCGCCCCTTCGTGCTGGGGCGCCTGGAGGGCGGCTGGGCGGTGGCCAGCGAGACCGCCGCGCTCGACATCGTCGGCGCCACGTTCGTGCGCGAGATCGAGCCGGGCGAGATGCTCACCATCGACGAGCGCGGCGTGCGCTCCATGCGCTTCGCCGCCGCCGAGCCCAAGGGCTGCCTGTTCGAGTACGTCTACCTGGCCCGCCCGGACACCACCATCGCCGGGCGCAACGTCAACTCCACCCGGGTGGAGGTCGGCCGCCGCCTGGCCGAGGAGCACCCGGCCGAGGCCGACCTGGTCATCCCGGTGCCCGAGTCGGGCACCCCCGCCGCGGTCGGCTACGCCCGCGGCAGCGGCATCCCCTTCGCCCAGGGCCTGGTGAAGAACTCCTACGTGGGCCGGACCTTCATCCAGCCCAGCCAGACCCTGCGCCAGCTCGGGATCCGCCTCAAGCTCAACCCCCTGCGCGACGTCATCGAGGGCAAGCGCCTGGTCGTGGTGGACGACTCCATCGTGCGCGGCAACACCCAGCGCGCGCTGGTGCGGATGCTGCGCGAGGCCGGGGCCGCCGAGGTGCACGTGCGCATCTCCAGCCCCCCGGTGATGTGGCCCTGCTACTACGGCGTGGACTTCGCCAGCAAGGCCGAGCTGATCGCGGGCAACCTCAGCACCGAGGAGATCCGCGCCTCGATCGGCGCCGACTCCCTGGGCTTCATCGCCCTGGACGAGCTGGTCGCCGCCACCGACGTGGCCAAGGACCGGCTCTGCCGCGCCTGCTTCGACGGGGTGTACCCGATCGAGGTGGACGAGGCCTCCCGCGGCAAGTACCTGCTGGAGAAGGCCTGCGGCGTGCCCAAGGCGGGCTCGCCGGCCTGAGCGGCCCCCCGCGCACGGGCCCGTCGTGGGCCCGGCGCGCACCGCCCCCGTTGACGAGCTTGAGAGGTATTCCCGTGGCACAGGGCGCCGACCCCGCCGGGTCCCCGTCGGCCTACGCCGCCGCCGGTGTCGACATCGCCGCCGGAGAGCGCGCGGTCGACCTGATGAAGCGGCACGTGGCGCGTACGGCCCGGCCCGAGCAGATGGCCGACGCCAGCGGCTTCGCCGGGCTGTTCCGGCTGGACGTGTCCACGTACACCGCCCCGGTGCTGGCCACCTCGACCGACGGCGTCGGCACCAAGGTGATGCTCGCCCAGGAGCTGGACGCGCACGGCACCATCGGCCGGGACCTGGTCGCCATGGTCGTGGACGACCTGGTGGTCGCCGGGGCCGAGCCGCTCTACATGACCGACTACATCGCCGTGGGCAAGGTGGTCCCCGAGCGCGTCGCCGAGATCGTCGGCGGCATCGCCGAGGGGTGCGCCCAGGCGGGGTGCGCGCTCATCGGCGGGGAGACCGCCGAGCACCCGGGGGCGATGGGTCCCGGCGAGTACGACCTGGCCGGGGCCGCCACCGGCGTGGTGGAGGCCGACGCCGTCCTGGGCCCGGACCGGGTGCGCCCCGGTGACGCCGTGATCGCCATGGCCTCCTCCGGCCCGCACTCCAACGGCTACTCGCTGATCCGCCGGGTGGTGGACACCGCCGGGCTGGACCTGCGCGCGCACGTTCCCGCGTTCGGCCGCTCCCTCGGCGAGGAGCTGCTGGAGCCCACCCGCATCTACGCCAAGGACTGCCTGGAGCTGGCCGCCCGGGTCGGGGTGCACGCCTTCGCGCACATCACCGGCGGCGGACTGGCCGCCAACCTGGAGCGCTCGCTGCCGCCGACCGCCGACGCCGATGTGGACCGCTCCACCTGGGCGCCGCAGCCGGTGTTCGGCCTGATCGCCGAGGCGGGCGGTGTGGAGCGCGCGGACATGGAGTCGGCCTTCAACATGGGTGTGGGCATGGTGGCCCTGGTGGACGGCGGCGACGCCGACGCGGCGCTGCGCCTGCTGGCCGACCGGGGCGTGCCCGCCTGGCGCGCCGGGACCGTGACGGAGGGGTCGGGCCGGGTGCGCATGCACGGCGCCTACCGGGAGCACGCGTGAGGGGCGCTCCCCTCGGGGAGCGCCCCTCGCGCGCTTCCGCAGACAGGCATGGCCGGGACGACCCACCGAAGCGGCTCGGCCCGGCTATGCCTGTCTGCACGTCCGGACGCCCGTGCGGGCGGGGTGCTAGCGGACGTCCTCCGAGCGGCCGGAACCCTCATCCGAGGGACCGTCGGGCGAAGAGTACCTCTCCGCCAGATCCGCGTAGCGCTCGACCAGGTCGTCGTAAGGCTCTTGATCCGGGCCCCCCGCCGCATCCGACGGCGCCCCGTTCTCATCCTCAGCGACACCCAGCTCCGCCCGCAGCCGATCGAGGTCGGTCCCGCCGGTGCTGTACTTCAGCCTCCGAGCGACCTTCTGCTGCTTGGCCTTGGCTCGGCCGCGCCCCATTGGCTCGACCCCCTCAACGATTGGGTTTGGCGAAACCCCAGATCACTAGCAAAACCGCAATGCCGGGCTGACGACCGTCAGCGCACTGACGACTGGCGCCAGCTTACGTACGGATACAACCGTACCCGGTTTACAACCGACCTGCCTACGCCGCCCACGCCTAACGGGAGCGATACCGCACACGGGCCGCCCCGGGACGGGTGCCCCGGCGCCGTGTCGTATGCCAGGATGCGATCGTGCTGCCCTACACCGCCTATCTCCGCGTATACCAGCCCTTGGAGGCGTTTCCCAGCGCAGAGCGCGCGTACTGGAAGGAGTACGCCGAATCCGCGGACCGGCCGCGCAGGGTCGAGGCGCTGGCGGCCGAGCACCGCGACAGCCTGCGGCGGCTGGCGTCGGCGCCGCCGGTGCCCGCCCCCCG
Source organism: Nocardiopsis chromatogenes YIM 90109 (assembly GCF_000341185.1). Taxonomy (GTDB): domain Bacteria; phylum Actinomycetota; class Actinomycetes; order Streptosporangiales; family Streptosporangiaceae; genus Nocardiopsis_A; species Nocardiopsis_A chromatogenes. The sequence continues at coordinate 19,674 of NZ_ANBH01000240.1, read as the reverse complement.
GGCCGAGAGCGGTGACGCCTACGTGCGGCGGATGGGCGGGCGCACCTACGTCTGCCCGTGGCAGACCCGGCTGCGCTCCTGGCTGGGGCTGCGCGAGTTCCGCGACGCGACCCCGGCCCGGCTGCGCCCGGCCTATCTCCCCGACAGCGTCTGCGAGGACGCCGACGAGGCGTTCCGCCGCTGGCGCGAGCGCGGCGAGCCGCTGCGCACCCGCATCCTGACGAGCACCTGGACGGTGCCGCTGCCGTGGTTCGCGCCGTTCGCCCCCGAGGAGCGGTGCCTCATGCTGGACCGCGGCGCGGACTCGGTCGCGGCGCCGCCGCGGGTGCTGCTGTACGTGACCGAGGTGGCGCGCGCCCGCGAGCGGCTGGAGCACGTGGTGGGGGTGCTGCAGGAGCACGTGGGCGACAGCGCCCCGCTGGCCGGTGCCGAGCGGCTGGAGGACTGGCTGGCGGCGGTGGCCCACCCCGAGGCGCTGCTGGAGCTGGACTACGGCGGCCTGGTGTACCTGCTCGACGACGAGGCGCTGCGCGAGGACGAGTCGGTGGCCGAGATCGACGCGGCCGTGAACGGGCTGGACAACGGCGAGGACGAGCTGGCGGTGGCGATGTACCAGCGCGTCACCGAGCGCTGGAAGGCGGTCCAGGCCCTGGAGCACGCCAACTAGGGCGCGCCTGGGCGCGCGGTAGGGCCTGATCCGAGAAACACGCCCTGGGAGGCGTCCGGCGGGCCGGGGCCCCGGCCCGCCTCTCCGAGCCCGCCCCGCCCCTCTCCCGGCCGCCTCCGCACTCCCCCCGCCCTTGCGCGCCCCCCGAGGACGCCCGCCCCCTGTCTTTTCCGACGGGGCCCCAACGGAGGGTCACGTGTCGGCACGGTCCTGGTCCGGTTCCGGAGCGCCTCAACATGAGATTCCCTCATGTCCGGGACCCCGCGCCACGCCCGGGGGCAACCTGGTGTACCAGGTTTCTCACGCAGGGCCACTAATTTCTTCGCACGTCAGGGCAGGTCAAGCCGGGGCGAGCTTCCCAAGTCGGCATCATCGCCGACGAAAGTGGGCATACCAGTCGATAGACAACCACATAGACTGTGTCCAACCGGTCACCGAGCGCACTCTCGGTAACCGGCAACCCGTGCCACGCGGAGGATCCGGGCATGCCGCAAGGGGGCGGTCGATGGGAGTAGACCTGTACACCGGTCACCGGCCCCTCCCCCGAGCCGCCCCGGCCCCCAGGCCGCCACCTGCGGACATCCTCCGCGGCGGCCCGGCTCGGAGGGGTTAGCGCCCGGCCCGCCGTAGCACTTTCGGTCCGCCGGATCGAGAAAAACAGGGCCGGAGAACGAAGTTTTGACCGAATACGCCACATGCCACTAAACGTGTCGCTAGAATCACTCAGCGTGACGCAGCACTTGGGCGACTTTGGGGCCTCCCATCAGACCAAGTCGCGTTAAGTGGCTGTGCAATCACCTCGGGTGATGCCAATATAGACCTAGAGGGCAATATTGGACATCCGGGCCAAGTGCCAGGATTAAGGCTCAGGATCGGCACACAGATCCAGGAGGAGAGGCCGTACACATGTCAACTCGCACGCCCGAGGCGGAGCCCCTGTTGACCCCTGCCGAGGTCGCCACCATGTTCCGCGTGGACCCCAAGACCGTCACGCGCTGGGCCAAGGCCGGCAAGCTGACCTCGATTCGGACGCTGGGCGGCCACCGTCGCTACCGCGAGACGGAAGTACGGGCGCTTCTGGCCGGGATCCCCAGCCAGCGCTCGGAGTGATCTCCCCGGCTCGTGCCGCATCCGGGGGGAGTAAGCCAGTCCCCGGGGAGGCCCACGGCCTCCCCGGCAGGCGCGTAGCGGGCCGCCACCACGGCGGCCCGCTTCCGCGTTCGGACCGGCCGCTCCGCGACACCCCCTAAGGCGTCGCCGCCATCATCCCCGCCAGGACCGGGGCGCGCCGTTCGGCCTCCTCCAGGCCGATGGAGGCGGGCACGTCGGCCACCGGCCGCCCGCCCTCCAGCACCACCATCCGGTCGGCCATGCGCCGCGCCACCCGCAGGTCGTGGGTGACCATGACCAGGGTCCGGCCGCGCGCCTCGGCCTCCAGCAGGTCCAGGACCCGCTCCTGGGCCAGCACGTCCAGGCCGCTCGTGGGCTCGTCGGCCAGCAGCACCGACGGGCGCACCGCCAGCGCGCGGGCCAGGGCCACCCGCTGCCGCTCGCCGCCGGACAGCGCGGTGGGGCGGCGCCCGGCGACGGCGGGGTCCAGGCCGACCCGCTCCAGCAGCCCGGCGACGCGGGCGGCGGCCTCCCGCCGCCCGGTCCCGGAGGGGAGGGCGTCGGCGACCGCCCTGCCCGCGGTGTGGCGGGGGTCGAAGGAGCTGAGCGCGTCCTGGGGCACCCAGCCGAAGCGGCGGCGCAGCGCGCGCCGCTCCCGGTCGGGCAGGGCCCAGACGTCGGGCGCGCCGAAGGCGCCCACCCGCCCCTCCTGCGGGCGGTCGAGCAGCCCGGCCACCCCCACCAGGGTCGACTTGCCCGAGCCGCTGGGGCCGACGACGGCCACCGCCTCCCCTTCGGCGACAACGAGGTTGACGCCGCTCAGCGCCTCGACACGGCGTCGGCGGCCGCCGAGGCGGCGTACGACCCCCGACAGGTCGATCGCGGCGCTCACCGGGCGCCTCCGGCCGTCCGGGCGGCCGCTGCGGCGGGCGCACCGGGCGCCGACCCGGCGGAGGCGGGGTGGGCCCCGACGCGTCCGCCGGGCTCCGCGGCGCGGACCAGCTCCCGGGTGAAGGGGTGCCGCGGGGAGCGCAGCACCTCCTCCGCGGGGCCGGACTCGGCGATGCGGCCGCCGTCGAGCACCGCGACCCGGTCGGCCCAGCGCGCGGCGACCGCCAGGTCGTGGGTGATCAGCAGCAGGGACCCGCCCGCCGCGGTACGGGCGCGCAGCGTGTCCAGGACTCCGGCCTGGGTGAGCGGGTCGAGGGCCGAGGTGATCTCGTCGGCGATGAGCAGCCGGGGGTCCAGCACGCAGGCCAGGGCGAGGGCCACCCGCTGCGCCTGCCCGCCGGACAGCTCGAAGGGGTAGGCCCGCCACAGGCGTTCGGGGGCCTCCAGCCCGGCGCCGCGCAGGGCGGCCAGGCCCCGTGCCCGCCGCCGGTCCCGCGCCACGCCGTGCGCTTTCAGTGTCTCCTGAAGGTGCGCGCCGACGGGGACCGTCGGGTTGAGGCTGGCCTGCGCCTCCTGGAAGGCGTAGCCGATGCCCGGGCCGCGCAGGGCGCGCATCCGGCCCGGCGGCAGGGACAGCAGGTCGGCGCCGGCGCCGTCGCCGGAGGTGAACCGGGCGCTCCCGGAGCGCGCGGCGCCCTCGGGGAGCAGGCCCGCCAGGGCGCGCGCGGTCAGGCTCTTGCCGCTGCCGCTGCGCCCCACCAGGGCGGTCGCCTCCCCGGCGCGCAGCACCAGGTCGAGGCAGTCGACGACGCGGCGGCCGCCGACCTCCACCCGCAGGCCGGAGACGTCCAGGACGGGGGCGGCCCCCGGGTCCGGGGCGCCGGTGTTCGGGGCGGCGGTGTCCGGGGCGTTCACCACGTCCTCCCCTCCCCGGCGCCGGGGCGCTCCAGCCCGGTGGAGACGGCGTTCACGGCGATGATGGCGGCCACGATGGCCCCGGCCGGGAGGGCGACCGTGTACCACTGGCCGGTGAGCAGCAGGGCGCGCGCGTCGGTGAGCATGTTCCCCCAGCTCGGGATGTTCGGCGGGATGCCGAGTCCGAGGAAGCTGAGCGTGGACTCGGTCAGGATGGCGTGGCCGACCTCGAAGGCGGCGACGGCGGAGATCGGCGGCAGGGCGTTGGGCACCAGGTGCCGCAGCAGGATCCGGGTGCGCGAGTGCCCGAGGGAGCGGGCGGCGCGCACGAAGGGCCGCTCGCGCAGCGCCCGGACCTCGGCCCGGGCGATGAGGGCGACCGGCATCCAGCCGGTGGCGGCGATCGCCAGCACGACGGTGGCCGGGGACGGCCCGGCGACGGCGGCCAGGGTGAGGGCGACCAGGATCATCGGCAGCGCCAGGAGGGCGTCGGCGGTGCGGGTGACCAGGGCGTCCAGCCAGCGGGGGGCGAGCGCCGCGGCGGCGCCGAGGGCGGTCCCGGCGGCGACGGTCAGGACGGCGGCGGCCGCGCCGACGAGCAGCGAGTAGCGGGCGCCGTACAGCATGCGGGAGAGCAGGTCCCGGCCGAGCTGGTCGGTGCCGAGCGGGTGGCCGGGGGAGCCCGGGGGCAGGCCGGTGGCGGAGGTGTCGGTGGCGAGCGGGTCGTGCCCGGCCAGGAGGGGGGCGAGCGCGGCGGCGAGCACCATGGCCGCCAGGAACGCGAGCCCGGCGGTGAGCCCGCCGCGCCCCCGCGCCCGGGGGGCGAGGAGCGCGGCGGGGGTGGCGGCCCGCGGGGCGAGCGGGGCGGTGGTTCCGCCCATGTCATGCCTCCCTGACGAGTCGGACCCGCGGGTCGAGGCGGGCGGCGGCGATGTCGGCCGCCAGGTTGGCCGCCACCACGATCGCTCCGGTGATCAGGACGACCGCCAGCAGCACCGGGTAGTCCTGCGTCTGCGCCGCCTCCAGGGCCAGCCGCCCCATGCCCGGCCACGCGAACACCACCTCCACCGCGTACGCCCCCGCCAGCAGTTGGGCGACGCCGACGCCGAAGCGCGCCGCGAACGGCACCAGCCCCGGCTTCAGTACGTGCCGCAGGCGCACCGCGCCCGGGGGCAGCCCCCGCGCGTGCGCCGCCGCCACGTGCGGGGACGAGCGGACCCGGCGCACCCCGGTCTCCACCAGGCGCACGTAGACGCCGAAGTGGTGGCCCAGGGTCAGGGCGAGCGCCGGAAGCACCACCGACACCGCGACGGTCGCGGCGTCGGGCGGCTGCCCGGGGCGCCCGATGCCGCCCGAGGGGAACCAGCCCAGCCACACCGAGCCCGCGAACAGCAGCAGCAGGGCGGCCACGAAGCCGGGGAGGCCCCCGAGGGCGAAGACCGCGAGCCCGATGCCCCGGCGCACCGCCTCCGACCGGGCCAGCCCGGCGGCCAGCCCCAGGGCCACGGCCCCGGCCAGGCTGAACACGGTGGCGGCGGCGGCCAGCAGGAGGGTCCACGGCAGGGCGTCGGCCACCTGGTCGGCGACCGGGCGCCCGGTCATGTACGAGGAGCCGAGGTCGCCGGTGACGACCCCGCCGAGCCAGTCGGCGTACCGGACCGGGAGCGGGGCGTCCAGGCCCATGGCGGCGCGCGCCGCCGCCACGTCGGCGTCGGGCACGGGCCGCCCGCCGGACCGGGCCTCCAGCACCGACCGCGCGGGGTCGCCGGGGGCCAGGTCGAGCATGAGGAAGCAGAACACCGACAGGGCGGCGAGCACGGCCAGCGCCGTGCCCGCCCTGCGGAGCACGAATCCGGTGACGGCGGTCTCCTCTCACTCGTGCCGGGCGCCCCGGCCCCGGGCGGTCTCGGCGGGCCCCGGTCGGAGGGCCTCCGTCAGGGGCCCTCCGCCGACGGGCCTCAGGAAAAGTAGCTCCACTCCTCCGCGTTCCAGAAGAAGCCGTAGCCGTGGTGGGCCAGCGTGCGCTCCTTCGGGCCCTCCAGGTTCTCGGGCACGGCGTTCACGGCGTCCAGGTAGGAGACGAAGACGTAGGGCGGGTCCTCGGCGATCGCCTCCTGGAAGTCGGCGTAGGCGTCCGCGCGCTCGTCCTCGTCGTTGGTGCTCCGCCCGGCCTCCAGGGCTGCGTCGGCGTCGTCGTCGGCGTAGCTCCCGTAGTTGGAGCCGCCCTCGGCCAGGGCCTCGCTGGAGTGGAAGGGTCCGAAGAGGGAGGTGTCCGGGTCGTAGGGGGTGCCCCAGCCGATGAGGAAGGCGTCCAGCTCGTCCCACGTGACGGCGTCGCGCGGCTGCGGGTCGGCGGTGACGTCGAAGCCCTGCTCGCGCAGCTGGGTGGCGAGGACCTCGATCATGGAGGCGCGCACGCCGTCCTCGGCGAAGGTGGTCAGGTCGAAGGCGTAGGGCTCGCCGTCCTTCTCCCAGACGCCGTCGCCGTTGAGCTCATAGCCGTCGTCCTCCATGATCTCCTCCACCCGGCCGGGGTCGAAGGAGTACTCGGCGGCGTCGCTGTCGTAGCCGCTCTTGTCCAGGGGGCCGTCGGCCGGGGAGCCGAAGCCGTGCAGGACGCTGTCGATGACCGCGTCCCGGTCGACCGCGTAGTTCATGGCGGTGCGCGGCCCGGGGTCGGCGAACCGGTCGTCCGCCATGTTGAAGAGGATCCCCCGGTAGTCGGCGGTGGGGAAGCGCTCGGCCCGGTAGCCGTCCACGTCGAAGCCGTCGGCCTGGCTGGGCTCCAGGTAGGCGGCGTCGACCTCGCCGTTCTGCAGGCGGATGAGCCGGGCGGCCGCGTCGGGGACGTAGGCGATGGTGACGCCGTCCAGGCCGGGTGCGCCCCCGTAGAAGCCGTCGAAGGCGCTCAGGGTCGCGTACTCGCCGTGCTTCCACTCGTCGAGCTCGAACGGGCCGGTGCCGACCGGGTTCTCCCCGAAGCCGGGGTCGTCGATGCCCTTATCGGCGAGCAGGTGCTCGGGGAGGATGCCGTTGGACAGGTTGTCCAGCAGCGCCGGGGCGGGCTCGCTGAGCTCCACCACCACGGTGTCCCCGCCCTCGGCCCGCACGTCCTCGACGTCGGCGTACTTGTTGCTGGTGGGCAGGTCGCCGTCGCGCACCGCCTCGATGGTGAACACCACGTCGGCGGCGGTGAAGGGCTCGCCGTCGTGCCAGGTGACCCCGTCGCGCAGGGAGAAGGTGTAGGTCCGCTCGTCGTCGCTGATCTCCCAGCTCTCGGCCAGCGCCGGGACGACCTCGTTGTCGGCGTCGTGGGCGGTCAGGCCGCGGAAGACCATCTCGGTGACCGGGTCCAGGTGCTCGTCGACGAGGGCCGGGTTGAACGCGTCGGGCTCGTCGCCCAGGGCGTAGGTGAGCGTGTCGCCGTCGTCGGCGCCGCCCTGCGCGGAGCATCCCGCGGCGATGAGGGCCACGGCCGCGCCGACGGCGGCAAGAGAACGCGAGCGGATCATTGTTCCCCACTAGTTGCGAATCATTTGCAACTACCAACATTACGCTCCTGGCCCGCGCCGCCCTCCGCCCGGGGGCCCACTCCCCGCCCGGACGCACTGCGGCCCCCGCCCGTGACCTGGGCGGGGGCCGCTCCGGGGCGGCGGGCGCTCAGCCCACGACCCGCCCTTGGACGTACTCGTGCCCCTCTCGGCGCTCCCATTCCAGGAAGCGCTCGGTCTCGCCCATCAGCCCGGCGGCCAGCCACACCGCGACGAAGGCGTCGTCGGCGAGGCCGAACAGCGGGATGAACAGCTCGGGGACGAGGTCGACGGGGCTGACGACGTACACGAGCGCCGCCGCGAACATCAGCACGCGGGAGACGGGCATCCCCGTGTAGCGCCCGGCGATCCGGGCGCCCAGCATCCGGGGCACCGCCCCGGCGCGTGCCCACAGCGTCGGCTTCCCGGGCTCGATCCCCTCGTGGACCACCTGCCAGGCGGCGGCGCCCGCGGCGGCGCGGTTCGATCTGCGCATCCGACCCCCTCGGTCGTTCTCAGGGCTGGGGGCGTCCCGACCCTCTTCTCACGATATGACGCGAACGGGGCGGACTCTGTTCCCCCGGAACCGTCCGGCACGCGTTACGTTGGCCCAATGCCCCACTTGCGCCCGTTCGGCCCCACCGCCATCGCCGCCGCACTGCTCGTCCCGCTCGCCGGGTGCACCACGGCCGCCGACGGCGCCGAACCGCGCCCGCACGCGGGGGCGCGCCCCGACGGCACGGCGCAGGACGGCGGGGACGGCGGCGCGCAGGACGGCGGCTCCGGGGACGCGGACGCCGACGGCGGCACCGGTGGCGGCACCGGCGGCGATTCCGGCGACGCCGGCGGCGACGGGCCCCTCAGCGGCTTCACCGTGGTGATCGACCCCGGGCACAACGGCGGCAACGCCGACGCCTCGGAGGAGATCTCCCGCCAGGTCCCCGCCGGGCCGAACGACAAGGAGTGCGACACCGTCGGGGCCGAGGGCGAAAGCGGCTACGAGGAGCACGCCTTCACCCTGGACTTCTCCCTGCACATGCGCGACGAGCTGGAGGAGCGCGGAGCCGAGGTGGTGCTCACCCGCGAGGACGACGACGGGGTCGGGCCGTGCATCGACGAGCGCGCGGAGATCGGCAACGAGGCCGGTGCCGACGCGGCCGTGTCGGTGCACGCCGACGGCGGCCCGGAGAGCGGCCGCGGCTTCCACGTGATCGCGCCCGGCGAGCTGGACGGCTTCACCGACGACATCGTCGGGCCGTCGATGCGCCTGGCCGAGGAGCTGCGCGACACCTTCGAGGCGGACTCGGGCGTGCCGATCGCCGACTACATCGCCGAGGACGGCCTGGACGAGCGCACCGACCTGGGCGGGTTGAACATGTCGGACGTGCCGAAGGTGTTCCTGGAGGCGGGCAACATGCGCAACGCCGACGACGCCGAGCTGCTGGAGGACGCGCAGTGGCGGGAGGACGCCGCGGCGGTCGCGGCGGACGCGGTCGCCGCGTTCCTGCTCGCCGAGGAGGGGTGAGCCACAGGGGGCCGTGGCCGGGCACCGGCCGCCCGGCGGCCGGTGCCCCCTCCCGCGATCCGGACTCCCGCGATCCGGCATGATCCGGCATGATTCGGTGCATGTCCGATCTTCCCCCTCAGCTCTCCCGGCTCTTCGGGCCCGAGCGCCCCTCCTTCGACGTCGCGCTCCGCGGCTACGAGCGCGGCCAGGTCGACGCGCTCGTCGACCGCCTGTGGTCCGGCGGCCCGGCGGTGACCGCACAGGAGCTGCGCGGCGCCTCGTTCGAGGTCGCCCTCCGCGGCTATGACCGGGCGCAGGTCGACGCCTTCACCGAGCAGGCCGCGGCCCGCCTGGAGGGCGGCGCCCCCGACGCCCCCGACGGGTCCGGCGGGGCCTCCGACGGGTCCGGCGGCGCGGAGGCCGCCGATCCCGGGGAGGCGCCCGAGTTCGACATCGTCCTGCGCGGATACGACCGCATCCCGGTGCAGGAGCTCATCGAGCGCTACCTCCGGAGCGACCCCGCACTGACCGCCGAGGAGCTGGCCGCGCCCCGCCTCGGCGTGGCCCTGCGCGGCTACCACCGCGGACAGGTGGACGCCTACCTCGCGGCCGCCGCGGACCGCCTGCAGGGCCGCTGAGCAGCCGCTCGGCACCGCACTCCCCGGGGCGGAGCGGGCGAACCTACCGGTGGGTCGGCACAATGGGTGCATGCCTCTGACACCCGCCGACATCAGGAACAAGCGCTTCACCCTGGTGCGCCTGCGCCCCGGATACAACGAGGACGACGTCGACCGCCTCCTGGACCGGATCGAGGAAGCCTTCGCCGCGCTGCAGCGCGGCCGCGCCGAGGAGCCGGTGATCACCGCCTCGGAGGTGGAGGAGTCGGTCTTCCGCGGCACCCGGCTGACGCCCGGCTACAAGGAGGACGAGGTCGACGACTTCCTCGACCGGGTCGTGGCCGAACTGCGCGCGGGAGGGCTGGCGCGGCCGGGCGACATGCCGCGGCCCGGCGCGGGCCAGATGGCCGCCCCGGTGGACGCGGGTGCGCCGATCGCGCCGCCGGAGCCGCCGCGTCCCGACGGTGTCGGGGCCGGTGTCGGCGGCGCCCCTCAGGCCCCGCACGGGGCGCCACAGGGGGCGATGACGCCCGAGCAGGTGCGGAACAAGAGGTTCGCCACCACGCGCCTGACCACGGGCTACAACGAGGACGAGGTGGACGCCTTCCTGGACAGCGCCGAGGTCACGCTGGGGGCGCTGATCGACGGCCGACCGGACCGGGCCCTGCTCACCGCCGCCGACGTGGAGCGGGTGCGCTTCTCGACCACACGCGCGCGCCCCGGCTACGACCCCGCCCAGGTCGACGCGTTCCTCGACGAACTCGCCACCGAACTCCGCCGGTACGAACCGGGCGGACCCTGAGGCATCGGCCGCCGGGCCCGCCGCGTCCTGCTTCCCGGCGGGGACGGGTCCCCCTACTGTGGAAAACGCCCGACATCGTCACTACTCGCTGCTACCTCCCCTTCTCAGGAGGTGGCGCAGCATGGGAAGCGCTGTGATCGAGCAGAAGCCCGAGAAGCAGAAGGCCGAGAAGACGTCCCCGCGCACCACGGCTCCGCGCGCGAAGACCCCCGAGCCCCCTGAGTCCCCTCAGGCCCAAGAGGCCCCCTCACCCACGCCTTCGCGTGCCGAGTCGCGGTGGGAGCTCCTGCTGCGCACCTGGCAGGAAATCGACATGCCCGACGGTTGGCGGGCTGAGATCCGTGAGGCAGGAATCGTCTTGGTCCCCCCACCCGCCCCCGCGCACAACGACATAGCCGCTCTCATCAGCGCCCAGCTCCACGACGTGCTTCCCAGGCACATCGCCATCCATCAGGGAACCCCTGTCGCCATCCCCGACCAGGAACGAATGCGCGCACCCGACCTCATGGTCTTCCCCCGGAGCGCGCTCCCCCAGAGGCGCGGGGAGGGTGTCGACCCAGCGGAGGTCCTGCTCGTCGTCGAGATCGCCTCCAAGAGCAACGCCGACGATGACCGCACCGCCAAACGGTACGAGTACGCAGGAGCCGGGGTCCCGCTCTACCTGCTCATCGACGGCTACGACACACGCGGCTCATCCATCTCCCTCTTCTCCTCGCCCCGCGACGGCGACTACGACGCCCGTACGACCGTCGAGTGGGGGAAGCCGATCGAGCTGCCCGAGCCGTTCGGGTGCTCCTTGGAGTCCTCCGAGTTCCGGGTGCCGCTGGACTGAAACGCCCGGAGCCCTCTGCCGCGACACGCCCGGGACGCCATCGTTCCGGATCGGTTCGTGCGTCGCCGAGCAGCGCCGATATCGCCGCCGGCGCCCCGCCTCCGTCCGCACCGGCGCGTTCGCCGGGCCGTTGCCCCTAGGGTGAGCACCGGCGCGGAGCACTGCGAATGCGAACACCCGTTCGATACTCTGCCCCGGTGAGTCTCTTCAACGAACGGATCGACGTCCGCACGACCTCTTCCGGCCGCCCCTCGCTCTTCGCCTGGCGGGGGCGCCTCTACCGGGTTCAGCGCGTCATCGGCCACTGGGAGGGCGAGGTCGACCTCGTCCGCGTCGCCGCCGAGTCCGATCAGGGCGAGCCCAGCATCGCCGACATCTCGGTCGACCACGCCACCGAGGACTGGACGATGCGCCGCCACTGGAGCTGACCGGGCCGAACAGGGGCCGCTCCCCGGGAACGGCCCTACGATGGTCGGCGATGCGCATACTCGTGGTCGAGGACGACGACCGGGTCGCGCGCGGGCTGGTGACGGCGCTGCGCAACGCCCGGTACGACGTCGAGCGCGCGGCGACGGCCCAGCGCGCGCTGGAGGCGGGCCCCGCCGACGTCGTCCTCCTCGACCTCGGGCTGCCCGACGCCGACGGCATCGACCTGCTGCGGCGGCTGCGCGAGCGGCCCGGCACGGCGATCATCGCCGTCACCGCCCGCGCCGAGGAGCGCGAACGGGTGCGCGGCCTGCGCGCCGGCGCCGACGACTACGTGGTCAAGCCCTTCGGCATCGCCGAACTGCTCGCCCGGGTGGAGGCGGTCCTGCGCCGCACCCGGGCCGAGCGGGCCGCCGCACCGCCCGACGCCCCGCTGCGGGTCGGGGCGCTCGCCGTGGACCCGGGGCTGCGCCGCGCCGAACTGGACGGCGCGCCGCTCCCGCTCACCCGCAAGGAGTTCGACGTGCTCGCGCTGCTGACCGCGCGGGCCCCGGCGGTGGTGGGCCGGGACGCCATCCTCGACCAGGTGTGGGGCACCGCCTGGGAGTCGTCCTCGCGCACCCTGGACACGCACATCGCCGCGCTGCGGAACAAGCTCGCCGGGGCGGTGCTGATCCGCACCGTGCGCGGGGTCGGCTACCGGCTGGCCGCCGCCGGCGAGGGCGACTGAGCGGGGCCGCGCCGTGCTGCGCCGCCTGCTGGCCCTGCTGGTGCCGATCGCCTTCCTGATCACCGCGTCGCTGGCGGTGCCGCTGGGCGCGGTCACCGCACAGCGGCAGACCCAGGAGGTGTATGTGGACCGGCTCAACGACGCGGGCCGGTTCGCGTCGCTGGGCTCGACCGCGCTGCGCACGGGACGGCTGGAGGGGCTGCGCGGGGAGCTGGAGCGGTATGAGGAGCTGTACGGCGCCCGGGTGGCGGTGGTCGACCCGTCGGGGCGGCCGGTGCTGGCCTCGTCCCCGGAGGCGGCGCGCACGGCGCAGGGGCAGGAGGAGGCCCGGCGGGCCCTGGGCGGGTTCCGGCCGGCGCCCCCGACGGCGGTGTGGCCGTGGTCCGGGGCGGACCTGGTGATCGCCGAGCCGATCGGCCGGGACAGCGGCGTGGAGGGGGCGGTGCTGATCTCCGCGCCCACGGAGGAGCTGCGGGAGCGGATCCTGGGCTCGTGGGCGCTGCTGGGCGCGCTGTCCATGGTGCCGCTGGGGGTGCTGTCGGCGGTGGCCTGGCCGCTCTCGCGGTGGGTGCTGCGCCCGGTGCGGCGGCTGGACGAGGCGACCGCGGCGATCTCCGAGGGCGACCTGTCGGTGCGCGCCGACCGGGTCGGCGGGCCGCCGGAGCTGCGCCGCCTGGCGGCGTCGTTCAACGCCATGGTGGACGCGGTGGAGCGTGCGCTGCACCGGCAGCGGGCGTTCGTCTCCGACGCCTCGCACCAGCTGCGCAACCCGCTGGCGAGCCTGCGGCTGGCGGTGGAGAACCTGGAGCCGCACGTGAGCGGCGAGGAGGCGCGCCAGGCGCACGCCGACGCGGTCGAAGAGGCCAAGGCGATGCACCGGCTGCTGAACTCGCTGACGGCGGCGACCCGGATGGAGAGCTTCCGCGCGTCCGAGCCGGTCGAGCTGGACGAGGTGCTGGCGACCCGGCTGACGCGGTGGCGGGCGCTGGCCGAGGTGGAGGGCATCGCCCTGGAGACCCGCGTCCCCGAGGGGCTGCGCGCGCTGGCGCCCCCGGGCGGGTTGGGCAGTGTGCTCGACGAGCTGATGAGCAACGCGATCCGGTTGTCCGGCGGCAGCAGGATCCGCCTGACCGCCTCCGAGGGGGACGGGCGCGACGGGGCCGACACGGTCGGCCGCGGGGTCGCCGGCGGGGACCGCGGGGCCGGGGCCCGCGCCGACGGCGCCCGCGGGGCGGTGGTGCTGCACGTGGCCGACGACGGCACCGGCCTCGCCCCGGAGGAGCGCCGGAAGGCCCTGCAGCGCTTCTGGCGGGGCCCACGCCACCAGAACGTGGAGGGCACGGGGCTGGGCCTGGCCATCTGCGCCGACCTGGTGGAGTCGTCCGGCGGCTCGCTGCGCCTGCTGCCGGGCCTGCCCCGCCCCGACGGCGGCTTCGGCCTCGACGTCGAGGTACGCCTCCCGCAGGCCTGAGCGGGGCACCCGCCGCCCGCGACCGTGTCCGCGCAGATCCCGCTCAGAGCTTCTGTTCGCGGAACCAGCGCGCGGCCCCGGGGTGCAGGGGGATGTCCCCGGTCGCGATGCCCGTGCGGATGTTGATCTGGGCCGCCTCCGGGCGGCGGGCGGCCAGTTCCGAGGATCGGGTGAACACCGTCGCGGTGACCGCCGCCGCCACGTCGTCGGGCACGTCCGTGCGGGCCAGCAGGATGTTCGGCACGGTCAGGGTCGGTGTCGCCGCCACCCCCTCGTAGCCGCTCGCCGGGAGCACCGCGGGCAGGTACACCCCCGGCTCCTCCCCGGCCATCAGGTCGGCCGCCCCGCCCAGGTCCACCGCGCGCAGGCGGAAGCGTCCGGCCAGGTCGGTGATGGCCGGGGTCGGGATGCCGGTCAGCGAGAACATCGCGGCGATCCGCCCCTCCTCCAGCGCCGGCGCCGACTCGGCCTGGTTCATCAGCACGCCGTCCGGGTGCACCCCGGTCGCCTCGACCAGCCTGCGCACCGTGTACTCGGTGCCCGAGTCGGCGGCCCCGAAGGAGACCCTCTCCCCCTCCAGGTCGGCCAGGCCGCCGATGTCGGAGCCGTCCGGGACCATCAGGTGCAGGTAGCTGTCGTAGAGGCGGCACAGCGCCGCCATCCCCTCGGCGTCCCCGGGCACGGAGTCGAGGCTGACCGGCGCGATCTGCGCGGCCCCCTCCCCCAGCAGCCGCATGTTCTCCGTCGAGGCGCGGGTGCCCCGCACCTCCACCTCGGTGCCCGGCAGGGCGGTGCGCAGCTCTCCGGCCAGCGCGCCGCCGATCTCGCGGTAGACGGCGCCGGGTGGGCCGGTGGCCAGCACCAGGCGCGGGTAGGGGTCGGGGTCCGGGCCGGAGCAGCCCTNCCGTGCCCAGCCCCCCCGCCGCCAGCACCGCAAAGGCGCCGCGCAGCACCTCGCGCCGCCCGGTCGCCCCCCGTTCGGTCCCCATGTGGGCAGGATAGACACCCCGCCCGGCGCGCCCGCGCCGGACCGCACACGCTCACCGTGCGCTTCCGGACGAACACGGATGGCCGGGGCAATGTCAGAGGAATCCCAAGTTTTTCCCCGATGTTTGCGTGTCCCCCGCCACAGTGACCAGGCTCACCGTGTGACCGCGGAGACTGCGGGGCATCGCCCGCGGCCACCGGGCATCCCGCACGACCCCTGCCCCGCGTTCCGAGGAGGCACCCCCATGTCGAGCGGCCAGGGATCCGGCACCCCTGACGCCCCCGCGCCCACGGACGCCGGGAGCACCGGCGGGGACACCGGGGCGGCGGCCAACGGCGATTCGTTCACCACCAAGGCCATCGGCCTGGTCACCGGCCTGGCGGTGATGGGCCTGCTCATCCTGCTGCTGCCGGACTCGCTGCCCGCCGAGGGCAAGGTGACCGCCGGCATCGCCGGGCTGATGGCCGTGTGGTGGGCCACCGAGGCGATCCCGCTGGCCGCCACCGCACTGGTGCCCCTGGCGCTGTTCCCGGTGCTGGCCGGCGCGGACATCGGCGACGTCGCCGCCCCCTACGCCAGCCACATCATCTTCCTGTTCATGGGCGGGTTCATGCTCGCCCTGGCCATGCAGAAGTGGAACCTGCACCGGCGGATCGCGCTGGGCATCGTCGCCGCGATGGGCAGCAGCCCGACCCTGCTCATCGCCGGGTTCATGCTGGCCACCGGCTTCATCACGATGTGGGTCAGCAACACCTCCACCACCGTCATGATGCTGCCGATCGGCGTGGCCGTGATCGGCATGGTGGCGCAGCTGCGCGACGGGCGCACCGACCCCAACTTCGCGACCGCGCTGATGCTCGGCATCGCCTACTCGGCCTCCATCGGCTCGGTGGCCACCCTCATCGGCACCCCGCCCAACGCGTTCATGGCCGGCTACCTGGCCGAGAACCACGGCATCCAGGTCGGCTTCGGCCAGTGGATGCTGGTCGGCCTGCCGCTGGCCGCGGTCTTCCTGGTGCTGGCGTGGCTGGTGCTGACCCGCCTGGTGTTCCCGCCCGCGATCAAGGAGCTGGAGGGCGGCCGCGAGCTGATCCGCGGCGAGCTGCGGGCGATGGGCCCCATGTCGCTCCAGGAGAAGATGGTGCTGGCGGCGTTCCTGCTGGCCGCCGCCTCCTGGATCGGGATCCCGCTGCTGGCCGACTCGCCCGTCGGCGAGGCGGCCCCGTGGCTGGGCTCGATCAGCGACGCCGGGATCGCCATGACCGTGGCGGTGCTGCTCTTCATCGTCCCCGCGGGCAGGGGCGACGGCTCCCGGCTGCTCGACTGGCCGACCGCCGCGCAGCTGCCCTGGGGCATCCTGCTGCTGTTCGGCGGCGGGCTGAGCCTGGCCAAGCGGTTCGACGAGAGCGGCCTGAGCGGCTGGATCGGCGAACAGGTCGGCGGCATCCCGGTGCCGCTGTGGGTGCTGGTGCTCATCGTGGCCGCCGTGGTGCTGCTGCTGACCGAGCTGACCAGCAACACCGCCACCGCCGCGACCTTCGTCCCGGTGATGGCCGGGGTGGCGGCCGGGGTGGGCGCCGACGTGATGACCCTGATCGTCCCGGCGGTGCTGGCCGCGTCGCTGGCCTTCATGCTCCCGGTGGCCACCCCGCCCAACGCGATCGTGTTCGGCTCCGGCCACGTGACCATCCGCCAGATGATGCGCGGCGGCGCCGTGCTCAACGTGATCGCCCTCGCGCTGGTCATGCTGGTGATGTACACGATCGCCGGCCGGGTCCTGGGCTTCGCCCTCTAGGGCGGCCGCGAGAAGGGGCCGTCCCCTCCGGCCCCTCTCGCCCGAGGGCGGTGTTCCGCGTGCCTCAACCCCTCCCAGCACGCGGGGCGCCGCCCTCCTTCCTGTTCAGGAGGGGGGAGGAAGGGAGGGGCGGCGGCGCGGGCGGGGTCAGCCGATGTTGAGCCAGATGGCCACGGCCGTCTCGGCGCCCTGGTTGGAGATCCGGTGCGGCGTCGTGGACGGGTACATGATCGAGTCGCCCGGACGCAGCTCGTGCGTCTCGAAGCCCACGTCCACGGTGAGCACGCCGCTGACCACGTTGCCGATCTCCTGGCCGCGGTGGCGCACGTACTCGGCGTTCTGGCTGGAGAACGCCCCGGGCGGGTACACCGACTCGAAATAGTTCAGTCCGGGCACGCCCGCGGGGGACAGCCGCCGGTACCGCACCCCGTGGTCCAGCTCCAGGGTGGCGGCCTCGTCCCGCCGGATGAGCCGCACCCCGTCGGGGGCACCGGCGCCGCCGGGGTCCTCGGGGAACTGCGGGAAGCCGGGCGCGGCGGTGCCGCCGTCCTCGGCCTCCGCCGGCTCCTCGCCGAAGGCCGAGGACATGGGGGCGTCGAGCTCGGTGAGGATCTGGTACAGCCGGGTGACCGACGGGCGCATCTTGCCCCGCTCGATCTGGGAGAGGGCGCTGGCGCTGACGCCGAGCCGCTCGGCCAGTTCACGCAGGGACAGGCCGCGGCCGGTGCGCAGTTCGCGGATCCGTTCGCCGAAGCGCTGCTCGTCGAATCCCGCGCGGGCGAGGGCCGTGGCGGCGTTGGGGGCTTCCGGGGAGTCGTCCATGGCGCTGTTAAGTATAGATGTCGTTCACGTGAAGCTATTGCTTTATAACTCGTGAAGTTATAGCTTCACATCACGTGGCGGGGGTCACATGCCCCGCCCGTCCGCCCAGTACAGGCCGCCCTGCCCCGGACGGAAGGACCCCATGCGCATCCTGCTGGTCAACGTCAACACCTCCGAGCGCGTGACCCGCGCCCTGGCCGACGAGGCCCGGGCCGCCGCCCGCCCGGGGACCGAGGTCGTTGCGCTGACCCCCCGCTTCGGCCCCGAGTCGGTCGAGGGGAACTTCGAGAGCTACCTGTCGGCCGTGGCGGTGATGGACCGGGTCGCCTCCTACGACGGCCCCTACGACGCGGTCGTGCAGGCCGGGTTCGGCGAGCACGGCCGGGAGGGCCTGCAGGAGCTGTGCCCGGTCCCCGTCGTCGACATCACCGAGGCCGCCGCCCAGCTCGCCTGCCTGGTGGGCGGGGAGTACTCGGTGGTCACCAGCCTGCGGCGCACGGTCCCGCAGATCCGCGCCCGGCTCCGCCTGGCCGGACTGGACACGCGGTGCGCCTCGGTGCGCGCCAGCGGTCTGGCCGTACTGGAGCTGGAGCGCGACCACGGCGCCGCACTGCGCGCCATCGCCGCCCAGGCCGAACGCGCCGTCGAGGAGGACGGCGCGGACAGCATCGTCCTCGGCTGCGCCGGAATGGCCGGCCTCGCCGAGGCCGTGCGCGAGGCCACCGGTGTCCCGGTGGTCGACGGCGTGGCCGCCGGGGTCGCCCTGGCCGAATCCCTCGTCGGGCTGGGCCTGTCCACCGGCCGCAGGGGCGCCTATGCGCCGCCCCTGCCCAAGGAGGTCACCCACTGGCCGCTGAGCGCCGCCCTGGACGGCGCCGCCCGCGGCACGCACCGCGGTGCCGACCGCGCCACCGGTCGCCCCGCGTCCGACCCCGCCGCCGCCGATGCCGCCGACGGCCTGTCCGCCTCCTGCCCCGCACGCACGCGATAGCCCCGGCCCGCCCGGAGATTGCGAGGATCCCCCATGGAAGCGCCGGTCCCTGGCAGCCGCACCGGCGGCGCCCCGCCGCCGGACGGCGGTCCCGCACCCGACGGCGACACCCCGCACAGCGGCCACGGCCGCGTGAACCACCTGCTCGAAGACTCCATCCTGCCCACCTGGCTGACCCAGCGCCCCATCTCGGTGTGGGGGTTCGCCTGGATCTGGGTGGGCCTGGCGGTGGTCATCGTGACCTTCCAGTACGGCGCCAACGGCGTCGAGGGCGGGGTACCGCTGGCCCAGGTGATGGCGGTGGTCTTCGCCGCGACCGCCGCGCTGGCCATCGTGATGACCCTGACCGCCGACATCGGCACCGAGCACGGGCTCTCCTTCGCCGTCTACCTGCGCGCCCCGTTCGGCACCGTCGGCACCCACTTCCCGTCGGTCTCCCGCGGCCTCGTCGCCGCCTGCTGGTTCGGCATCCAGACCTACCTGGGCGCCCTGGCCATCAACGGGCTGGTCGAGTACTGGACCGGGTTCGCCTTCTGGCCGCTGTGGTACGCGGTGTTCCTGGCCGTGCAGGTGGTCAACGTGGCGCTGGGCATCAAGGCGGTGGAGCGGCTGGCCTCCCTGGCCGCCCCCTGCATCCTGGCCATCTCGCTGTGGATGTACCTGACCCTGGACGGCGTGGCCGAGCTGGAGGGGACCAACATCTGGACGTTCGCCGGCGAAGGCGACACCACCCTGATCGCCCTGTTCCTGGTGAACATGGTGGTGTGGGCGCCGCTGGCGGTGGACATCCCCAACATCACCCGGTTCGTCGCCACCTCCCCCGGGCGGCGCGGCTTCCTGGGCCGCAACCGCAACGTCATCGTCGCCCAGTTCGCGGTGCTCCCGGCGATGCAGACCTGGATCGCCTTCATCGGCGCGGTCTCCTTCATCATCACCGGCAACTGGAACCCCATCGACGTCATCCGCGAGCAGAGCACGGGGGCCGTGCTCGGGGTGCTGCTGGTGATGGTGCTGCTCGCCCAGTGGTCCACCAACACCGCCGCCAACGTGGTCCCGGCGGCGCTGAACTTCGTCAACGCGTTCGCGCCCCGGCTGTCCTACCGGATGGGGGTGGTCCTGGCGGGCGTCGTCGGCACCGCGGTGATGCCGTGGCTGCTGCTGGACAACCTGTTCACCTTCCTGAGCTACTACGGCGGGTTCATCGCCGCCATCGCCGGGATCATGATCGCCGACTACTACGTGCTGCGCCGGCGCCGGATCAACGTGCCCGACCTGTACCGCCCCGACGGGCAGTACCGGTACGACCGCGGGTTCAACCCGGCGGCGCTCATCGCCTGGTTCTCCGCCTCCGCGATCGCGCTCTGGCAGCCCGAGTACGCCTACATCATCGGCTTCCCGGTCGCCTTCGCCGTCTACCTCGTCCTCATGAAGACGTGGGTCCTGCCGCGCCACCCGCAGGCCGAGATCGGCGCCGAGCGGCCGGACGAGTACCTGGCCACCAGCGTCGGAGCGAGTTGGGTCTACGACTCGGCGACCGATTCCTTCTCCCGTCCCGCGGTCGCCGAGCTTCCCCAGGACCG
>NZ_ANBH01000239.1 GCF_000341185.1 Nocardiopsis chromatogenes YIM 90109 | reverse complement strand
CCTCCCCCGTCCCGTCCATACCGCTCGTCCGTCTCCGAGCCCGCCCGTATCCGAGGACCCGTCATGACCGACCCGACGACGACGGCCCCAGCGGCCGCCACCGACCCGACAGCCGCCGCGGACCCGGCCGTCCCCGGCGCCGACCCGGCGCTGTACAACGACGACATCGCACCGGTCCCGGAGAAGAAGCGCACCTGGGGCACCTTCGAGATCTTCAACGTGTGGTCGAACGACATCCAGAGCCTGTTCGGCTACACCCTCGCCGCCACCCTGTTCGTGTCCTACGGGCTGAACGGGTGGGCGGTGTTCGGCGGCATCATGCTCGCCGGTGTCATCATCATGTTCCTGTGCAACCTGGTCGGCCGCCCCAGCGTCCGGCACGGCATCCCCTACGCGGTGGTGGCCCGCGCCTCCCTGGGGGTCTACGGCACCCAGTTCCCGACGATGCTGCGGGCGATCACCGCGGTGTTCTGGTACGGCGCCCAGACCTACTTCGCCTCCACGGCGATGGCGCTGATGATCACCGCCCTGTTCGGCCCCGGCCCGGAGGCGACGTTCCTGGGGATGTCGGCGGTGGGCTGGCTGTCCTACGCCATCGTCGCGGTGTTCCAGCTCGGCCTGTTCGTGCGCGGCATGCGGTGGATCGGCACCTTCCTGAACTGGGCGGGCCCGGCGGTCTACGTGGTGATGATCGCCCTGATGGGGGTGATCTGGTGGCGCGCCGGGGGCGGGCTGCTCGCCGAGATCGGCACCGTGTTCTCCGGCTCCGGGGCCCAGGCGACCGAGGCGAACGGCGGCGTGAGCGCGTTCTTCGCGGTCGTGGGCACGATGGTGGCCTACTTCGCGGCGGTCGTGGTGAACTACGGCGACTTCTCGCGGTTCGTCCGCTCGGAGCGGTCGATGAAGCTGGGCAACCTGCTGGGGCTGCCGGTCAGCCTGGCCGTGTTCTCGTTCCTGGCGCTGGGCANTTTCTCTTTCCGGGCGCGGGTCACCCCCGCCGGTACCGGGGTGCTGTACGGGGAGGCGCTGACCAATCCCTCGGACATCGTGGAGCAGGTGGACAACACCGCGCTCACCGTGGTGGCGGCGCTGACCTTCTTCGTGGCCACGGTGGGCATCAACCTGGTCGCCAACTTCATCCCGCCGGTGTACGCGCTGGCCAACCTGGCGCCGAAGAAGATCAACGCCTTCACCGGCGGCCTGATCACCGCGGCGGTGGGCTTCGTGATCGGCGGCCTGTGGGTGGCGTTCATCGAGGGCATCGGCATCGCCGCGTTCGTG
The DNA here is from genome assembly GCF_000341185.1 of Nocardiopsis chromatogenes YIM 90109. Lineage (GTDB taxonomy): Bacteria > Actinomycetota > Actinomycetes > Streptosporangiales > Streptosporangiaceae > Nocardiopsis_A > Nocardiopsis_A chromatogenes. The sequence continues at coordinate 18,331 of NZ_ANBH01000239.1, read as the reverse complement.
GACACCCTGGGGGCGGTGCTGGCGCCGCTGTTCGGGATCATCGTGGCCGACTACTACCTGATCCGGCGGCAGCGCCTCGACCTGAAGGCCCTGTACTCCTCGGCGACGGACGGCCCCTACTACTACACCGGCGGGTGGAACCTGCGGGCGATGGCGGTGTTCGGCGCGGCGTCGGTGTTCTCCATCGCCGCCGTGTGGCTGCCCGCCCTGGAGTTCCTGTCCGGCTTCGCCTGGATCCTGGGCGCCGCCCTGGGCGCCGTCCTGCACTGGGCGATCATGCGCGGCAAGGTCCGGGAGACCGTCCCGGCCGAGTGACACGCGGCCGAGGCCGCCCGGCCCGCGCGGGGGTCCGGCCCGGTGCTCCGGTACCGGGCCGGGCCTGTCCCGGCCGAGTGGGCACGAATCCTGCGATTCCCCGGACACGACGCACATACCGGAGTATGCTCGAAGCATGGCCGACACCACGCGCATCACGGTGACGCTCCCGACCGACCAGGTCGAGGAGCTGCGCCGAGTGACCGACAACATCTCCGGATACGTAGCAGAAGCGGTATCCAGAAAGATCCGACACCAACTCCTCGCCGAGGACCTGCGGCGGTACGAGGAGGAGCACGGAGAGTTCACCGAAGAAGAGCTCGAAGAGGCCCGCGAACGGCTGTATGCAGCGTTCGCCGACAAGTCGGACAAGGAAGCGGCGTGACCCGACCCTATGAGACCGCTGTGCTGGATTCACAGGGCCTGTCCGGCTGGGTGGACGGCGACCGGAAGATCACGGCGATGCTGAAGGAGCTGAACGATACCGGGAGCGAGATCGTCATCAGCGCCAACACCATTGTGGAAGTTACCCATGAGCGGATCAGGCTCCCCAGGCTCGAGTGGGCTCTGTCGCGGATGAAGATCGAGCCTGTGACGGAACGCGCTGCCAAGGCAGCTGCGCAGCTCTTGAAGAAGGTGAGGCTTCACGGCCACAAGCACGCGATCGACTCCACCGTCGCGGAGGTCGCCCTGCGTCAGCCGGGGCCGGTCGCCCTTCTCACCTCCGATCCGGACGACATGCGCCGCCTGTGCGAAGGCCGGGTCCACATCGTCCCGCTCTGAGCCGGTCCTCGGCGACAAAGGCACACACGGCCGACCCGGTGCACGCCCTCTCAGGGGGCCATCAGGTCGGCCCCTCCTGCCCGCTCCCCTTAGCCGGGACGAACCAGGCATGGCCGTTCTCGTGGGCGCGGAGGACGCGGTCGAGGACGCGGTCGGCCATGGGCGGCAGGCCGTCCATCGGGAACCACGCCACCTCCAGCGACTCGTCCTCGTCCAGCCGGATCCGCCCGCCCACGGGGCGGCACCGGAAGGCGACGTCGACGATCTGCACCACGTCCCCGTTGGCGTAGGTGAACGGGTCCCCGGTGACCACGCTCGCCACCCGCTCGGGGACCGCGACGATGCCCGTCTCCTCCTCCACCTCGCGGACCAGGGCCTCGGCGGGCTGCTCACCCGGCTCCAGGATCCCGCCCGGCGGCGACCAGGCCCCATCGTCGGCCCGCCGGTGCAGCAGCACCGCGCCCTCGTCGCCGACGGTGCCGTCGCCGATGACGACCCCCGTCACACCGGTGAGGAACAGTTTCTCGTGGCCGACGTGCTTGCGCAGCCGAAGGATGAAGTCGGGTGTGGCCATGCGGCGACACTATCGCCGGAGCGTCCCGTCAGGGCCCAGGCACGGCCGGGGCCGGCGGAGCGCGGCGACGGGGGCTGCCGACGCGCGTGCGGCGGTCGGGCGGTCAGGGCCGTGTGTAGAACAGGCAGTACCGCCAGAACAGCAGCCGCCGCACCCGGACGCCCGGCAGGACCGCGCCCGCCTCGGCGGCGATACGGCGCAGGCCCATCTCCGGTTCGGCGACCGGCATCCCGGGCTCGGCCGGGTCGGGCACCCCGGTCAGCGCGCGCCCTGCGGCCAGCGCTCCGCCCATCGCCCACTGCGGCAGCAGCGCGGCGCCCGACGCGGCCCGGTCGTTCGCGGTCTCCTCCCGGTACAGGCCCAGCACCGCGAGCACGCCGCCGGGCGCCAGCGCCGCCTCCAGGCGGCGCAGCGCGTCGCCGAACTCGGCGGCCGGAAGGTGGTGCAGGGAGGAGATCGCCGACACGAACCCGTAGGCGCCGGGTTCGAGGTCGATCTCGCCGAGCGCCGCCTTGGTGAAGCGCACGTCCAGCCGGGCGGGGGTCCGGCGGCGGGCGGCGTCCACCATCCGCGGGTCCGGGTCGATCGCGTCGACCTGTCCGGCCCGCCCGGCCAGCAGGCGCGCGAAACGCCCGTCCCCGCAGCCCACGTCGAGGGCGCGGGCGCACGGACGGGGGACCCGGTCCAGTAGCAGGCCGTGGTAGTGCGCGTTGTGGTTCCAGGACAGGGCCACGGGACGTGCCTCGATCGGGGGTCAGCCGGCCTGCTTGGCCTCCAGGGCCTTCATGGCGCTCACGGCCACCGGCACGGTGCGGTGCACCGGGACCTGCCGGTGCAGCCCGACCAGCCGGACCACCTTGGTCACACGGTCGTTGGGCGCGGCGAGCGCGAGGCTGCCGCCCCGCTCCTTGACCGCGCGGTAGATGTGGATGACGGCGTTCAGCCCGCTGGAGTCCATGAACTCCAGCGCACTCAGATCCAGGATCAGCCACGGGCCGTGCTCGCCCACGGCCTCCGTCACATGCTCCTGGAGATCCCCGGCCGTCGCGATGTCGAGATCGCCCTCCACCGTGACGATCACGGTGTGGTTCTCGACCCGGGTGCCGAGCCCAAGCCTGTGCACGTTCACTCCTCCCAGCCCCACTGATGGTGAGGGGTCCCCATACCGCCCGACCGCGCGGCCGAGGCCGCCCGCCCGTCACGCCGGGTGGGCGCCCGGCTCCCCTCGCCGGTCGCGCGCGCATCCCTGACCACCCACGGTATTAGCCGATCGGCCCGACGGGAATGCCGATTCGGAAGTTATTTTCGTCCGCGCACGGACCGGTGAACCCCGTGTGCGCTGTGGCCTGCGTCATTCTCCGCCGTCCGGCGCACCGCCGGAGGCGCGGGAGAACCGCTCCAGGATGCGCTCGGCGGCCTGGGTCGCGGTCCGCTCCCCCGAGCGCACCGCCTCCTCCAGCCCCGGCACCTCCGCCGCGACCCCGGGGTCGTGCACCAGGCGGTCCATGAGCCGGTCGCGCACCTGTGACCACATCCACTCCACCTGCTGGCGGCTGCGCTGCTCGGCGAACTCCCCGGACCCCTCCAGGGCGGCGCGCTGGTCCAGCACCGCCTGCCACACCTCGTCCAGGCCGTCGCCGGTGGCCCCGCTGCAGGTGAGCACCCGCGGCCGCCACACCTCGCGCACCGGCCGCAGCAGCCGCAGCGCCCGCCCCAGCTCGCGGGCGGCCCTGCGGGCGTCGTCGGCGTGCGGGCCGTCGGCCTTGTTCACCGCCACCACGTCGACCAGCTCCAGCACGCCCTTCTTGATGCCCTGGAGCTGGTCGCCGGTGCGGGCCAGGGTCAGCAGGCAGAAGCAGTCGACCATCCCGGCGACCGCCACCTCCGACTGGCCCACCCCCACCGTCTCCACCAGCACCACGTCGAACCCGGCGGCCTCCATGAGCACCATCGTCTCCCGGGTGGCGCGGGCCACCCCGCCCAGCGTCCCGGCGGTGGGCGAGGGCCGCACGAACGCGTTCGGGTCCACCGCCAGCCGGGCCATCCGGGTCTTGTCGCCCAGGATGCTGCCCCCGGTGCGGGTGGAGGAGGGGTCCACCGCCAGCACCGCCACCCGGTGGCCGCGCCCGGTCAGCGCGGTGCCGAGCGCGTCGATGAAGGTCGACTTGCCGACACCGGGCACCCCGGTGATGCCCACCCGGTGCGCCTTCCCGCCGTGCGGGAGCAGCCGCACGAGCAGCTCTTGGGCGCGCTCGGCGTGGTCCGGCCGCCGCGACTCCACCAGGGTGATCGCCCGCGCCAGGGTGGGCCGGTGCCCCGCGAGGACGCCCTCGGCCAGCGCGCCGACGTCGATCCGGCGCCCGCTCACACGTGCCCCAGCTCGGCGGCGAGCCGGTCGAGCAGTCCCCCCGCCGCCTCGGCGATCACGGTCCCGGGCCCGAAGACGGCGGCGGCGCCCATCTCGGCGAGCGCGGCGTGGTCGGCCGGGGGGATCACCCCGCCGACGACGACCATGATGTCCTCCCGCCCGTGCCGGGCCAGCGCCTCGCGCAGCGCCGGGACCAGCGTCAGGTGCCCGGCCGCCAGGGACGACACCCCGACCACGTGCACGTCGGCCTCGGCTGCCTGGGCGGCCACCTCCTCGGGGGTCTGGAACAGCGGCCCCACGTCCACGTCGAAGCCCAGGTCGGCGAAGGCGGTGGCGATCACCTTCTGCCCCCGGTCGTGGCCGTCCTGGCCCATCTTGGCGACGAGGATGCGGGGGCGGCGCCCCTCCTGCTCCTCGAACGCCGCCACCTTGTCCGCGACGGTCTCCATCGCCTCAGCGGCCCCCTTCGCCGACGACGCCTCCTCCCGGTAGACGCCCTGGATGGTGCGGATCTGCCCGGAGTGGCGCCCGAACACCCGCTCCATCGCGTCGGAGATCTCCCCCACGGTCGCCTTGGCCCGCGCCGCGTCCACCGCCGCCGCGAGCAGGTTGTTCTCCAGGTCCTCCCCGCCCGAGTCCTTGGCCGCCGCCTCGGTCAGCCGCTCCAGGGCGGCGCGGGTCGCGTCCTCGTCGCGCTCCTCGCGCAGCCGCCGCAGCTTCTCCAGCTGCTCGGCCCGCACCCGGCTGTTGTCGACCTTGAGGACCTCGATCTCGTCGGCGGTGTCCGGCAGGTACTTGTTGACTCCGACGACCGGCTGGCGGCCCGAGTCGATGCGCGCCTGGGTGCGGGCGGCCGCCTCCTCGATGCGCATCTTGGGGATCCCGGCGTCGATGGCGGCGGCCATGCCCCCGGCCTCCTCCACCTCCCGGATGTGCGCGCGGGCGCGGCGCGCCAGGTCGGCGGTGAGGCGCTCGACGTAGTGGCTGCCGCCCCACGGGTCGATGCTGCGGGTGGTGCCCGACTCCTGCTGCAGCACGAGCTGGGTGTTGCGGGCGATGCGCGCGGAGAAGTCGGTGGGCAGCGCCAGCGCCTCGTCCAGAGCGTTGGTGTGCAGCGACTGGGTGTGCCCCTGGGTGGCGGCCATCGCCTCCACGCAGGTGCGCACCACGTTGTTGAACACGTCCTGGGCGGTGAGGGACCAGCCCGAGGTCTGCGAGTGCGTGCGCAGCGACAGCGACTTGGGGTTCTGCGCACCGAACCCGTGCACCAGGTCGGCCCAGAGCAGACGGGCCGCGCGCAGCTTGGCCACCTCCATGAAGAAGTTCATGCCGATGGCCCAGAAGAACGACAGCCGGGGCGCGAACGCGTCCACCTCCAGCCCGGCGCCCCGCCCGGCGCGGATGTACTCCGCCCCGTCGGCCAGGGTGTAGGCCAGCTCCAGGTCGGCGGTGGCCCCCGCCTCCTGCATGTGGTAGCCGGAGATGGAGATGGAGTTGAACCGGGGCATCCGGTTCGAGGTGTAGGCGAAGATGTCGGAGATGATCCGCATCGAGGGCGCGGGCGGGTAGATGTAGGTGTTGCGGACCATGAACTCTTTGAGGATGTCGTTCTGGATGGTCCCCGCCAGCTTTTCCGGCGGCACCCCCTGCTCCTCGGCGGCGACGATGTACAGCGCCATCACCGGCAGCACCGCGCCGTTCATGGTCATCGACACGCTCATCCGGTCCAGCGGGATGCCGTCGAAGAGCTGGCGCATGTCGTAGATGGAGTCGATCGCCACCCCGGCCATGCCCACGTCCCCGGCCACGCGCGGGTGGTCGGAGTCGTAGCCGCGGTGGGTGGCCAGGTCGAAGGCGACCGACAATCCCTTCTGCCCGGCGGCCAGGTTGCGCCGGTAGAAGGCGTTGGACTCCTCGGCGGTGGAGAACCCCGCGTACTGCCGCACCGTCCACGGCTGGTTGACGTACATGGTGGGGTAGGGGCCGCGCAGGTAGGGGGCGATCCCCGGGTAGCCGGACACGAAGTCCAGCCCCTCGGTGTCGGCGGGCGTGTACAGCGGCCGCACCCCGATGCCCTCGGGGGTCTCCCACACGAACGCGTCCGGGCCCTTGCCGGTCGCCTCGGCCAGCGCCGCCCGCCAGTCCTCCGGGCCGTGCGCCCCCGCCGCCGGGGCGGTGCCGCCCGGCGGGACCGTGCTGAAGTCGGGGATGGCCTCCCGGCCGCCACCCGCACCTGTGCTCATCGCCCCACCCCTAGCGTCTCGTGCAGTTCCTTGAGCAGGCCCAGGGCGTCGGCCCCGGCGTGGAGGAAGCCGTCCGCACCGGCGGCCCGGTGCTCCCCGTCCGGCGTCCCGGCCAGCAGCACCCGCCGGGCCCCGGCCCGGCGCAGGGCCTCGACCGCCTCGGCGGCGTGCTCGTCGTAGAGTGCGTCGCTGGCGCACAGGCAGGCCACCTCGGCCCCGGCCGCGGTGAAGGCCTCGGCCGCCTCGGCCGGGCCGCCGGTCGTGCCGCCGCCCACCGGCTCGATACCGCCGGCCTGCAGCAGGTTGGCGGCGAACGCGGCGCGGGCGGTGTGCGCGGCCACCGGGCCCAGGGTGGCCAGGAAGACCGCGGGGCGGGCGCCGGTGGCGTCCCGGTGCGCGTCGGCGGCGTCCCGCAGCTCCTCGAACTCCTCGGCGTAGCGGCGGGCGGGCAGCACCGACCGCTCGGCCTCATCGGCGCGCGGCGCCAGGACCGGTTCGCGCTCCAGCAGCTCCTCGGAGAGCAGCGGGAACTCGCTGACGCCGGTGACGGGGTCGGTGCGGTGGGCCACGGCGTCGCGGCGGCGCTCCCACACCTCGTCGACCCGGTCCCGCAGCAGCCCGGAGCCCAGCGCCCGGGGCAGCCCCCCGGCGGCCTCCAGCTCCTGGAAGAAGGCCCACCCCTGGGCGTAGAGGTCGGCGGTGAGCCGCTCGACGAAGAACGACCCCCCGGCCGGGTCGATGACCCGCGCCAGGTCGGCCTCCTCCACCAGCAGGGTCTGGGTGTTGCGGGCGATGCGCCGGGCGAACCCGTCGGGCAGGCCCAGGGCGGAGTCGAAGGGGCGCACGGTGACCGCGTCGGCGCCGCCGACCCCGGCGCCGAAGCAGGCCAGGGTGGTGCGGAGCATGTTCACGTACGGGTCGCGGCGGGTCATCATCGCCGCCGAGGTGACCGCGTGCAGCCGCATCGACCGGTGCTCCTCGGGCAGGCCGCAGGCCTCGCACACCCGCGCCCACATGGCGCGCGCGGCGCGCAGTTTGGCGATGGTGAGGAACTGGTCGGCGGAGGCGGCGAGGCGGAACTCGATCCGCCCGGCCGCGTCGGCCAGCCCCATCCCGGCCTCGGTGAGGGCGCGCAGGTAGGCGGCGCCGACGGCCATGGCGGTGCCCAGCTCTTGGGCCTCGGAGCCGCCCGCGTCGTGCACCGGGGTGGCGTCGGCCGCCATGAGCAGCAGCCGGGGGTGGCCCTCGGCGTGCTCCCGGGCGGTGGCGGCCGCGTCGGCGAGGTCGGCGTCCTGCCCGCGCATCCGCGCGCCCAGCGGATCGATGCCCAGGCCGCCGGTGGCGCCGGAGGCGGCACCCGTGTCGGCCCACACGCCGAGGAGGGCGTCGGCGGCGGCGCGGTGGTCGGCGCCGGGCTCCAGGTGGACCGGGGCCATGTCCAGGTACACGTCGGTGAGGGCCTCGCGCAGGCCGGAGGGGGGCAGTCCGCCGTCGCCGACCCGCAGCCACAGGGCGCCGACCCCGTTCTCCAGGTCGGCGAGCACGGCACCGCGGGTCCGCGCGGGGTCCGGGTCGGTGTGCAGCTGGCGGACCTCCCAGCCGGAGGCGACGGCGCCCTCGGGGCGGCCGCCCCGGGTGAAGGGGGCGAGGCCGGGGAAGCCGGAGTCGAGGCCGTCCTCGGGGGTGTAGAGGGGGCTGAGGGTGATGCCGTCGTAGGTGGCCGAGGCCAGCATCGCCTCGGGCTCGGAGGCCTCCGAGCCGACCTCGACACCGCTCTTCTTCAGCACCCCGGCCACGAGCGACCGCCATTGCTCACGCGAGGCGTGCGGGAACGCGGATCCCGGGACCGGGTCGCCGCCCGTCTGACTGTCCGGCATGTCCATACTCCGAGATGCTATAGAACGGGCTTCCGCGGCTGACAGAGCGGGTGTCGCAGAAGCGGGGGGCGTGAAATGTGTCGGGAACCACGTGCCCGATGAGCGCGGGTTCAGTCCTCGCAGCTCGGCACTCCGGCGCGGCGGGGCGAATCGGGACGGTCCGGACCGCGGGGCCGCGCCGCGCGGGTCACTCCCCGTCCGGCGCGTCCGGCGGAGCGAAGACGAAGCGCTGCCGGTCGTGCACGACGACCGCGTACCCGGCGGCGCCGACCGCTTCGACGGAGGAGTCGAGCCCTTCGGCGGCCTCGTCCTTGGAGCGCGCCTCCAGGACGACCTGGGTGTTCCCGGCGTCGTCGGCACCGCGCGCGTCCGCGTACACGAACCCGCCCGCCGCGAAGGCGACGGACAGGGCGCGCTCGTCCTCCCCCTCGAACTCCCAGAGGAGCTCGCCGGTGGCCGTGTCGAGCGCGACCATCGGGGTCCGGCCGCCGGCCTGCGGGAGCACGAGGGTGCCGGTCCCGGGGTCGAGCACCGCCCCGGCGAGCGGGTCGGGGGCGAAGTCGGGGTCGGCGGGGTTGGTGCCGGGTTCCTGGAAGGTCCACACGACCTCGCCGGTGTGCAGGTCGTGCATGGAGAGCAGGGAGGGCTCTTCGGGGCGGGTCCAGCGGACGAGGACCCCGCGCACGGCCTCCTCGGAGCCGTCCGGGTCCGGGGCACCGGAGCCGTCCGGATCGCTGGAGCCGTCGTCGGCGTCGGTGTCGGCGTCGGTGTCGGCATCGTCTCCGGAACCGCCGTCGGCCGTCCCCGGATCCGGGGACGGGGACGCCCCGTCCTCGTCCGATGCGCCGCCTTCGGACGGGCCGTCCTCGGGGGCGGGCAGCGGGTAGTGGCCGACGACCTGCGGGGCCGGGCGGGGGACCGCGCCGTCGCCGAGGAGCTCGGAGTCGTCCCCGCTCACGCTCCACAGGGGCTCGTCGGGGTCCTCGGGGTCGCGGGCCTGGAGCAGCCCGGCGCCGTCGTACAGGAGGAGGATGCCGTCGTCGGCGGCGACGGGCACGCCCATCCGCTCGGGGGCGGCGGGGCCCGTGGAGCCGGTTCCCTCGTCCCCGCCGTCTCCCCCGGTGTCCTCTTCTCCTTCTTCTCCTTCTCCCGCTCCGCCGTCCGCGTCGCCCGCGTCGTCCGGCGCCTCGAACGTGTACTCCCACAGGGGATCGCCGCCGCCGGGGCCGCTCACCGCGAACGCGCCGTAGGGGTCGTCGGGCGACCACTCCTCTGGGCGGCGGACCGAGAAGCCGGGCACCCACACGTCGCGGCCGCCGCCCTCCCAGACGGTCTCGCCTTCGTCGTCGACCACGCTCGCGCCGCCCTCGCCGGTCAGCCGGAGCGCGGGGCCGCCGTCGGCGGTGCGGGTGAAGCCGTCCACCCGCTGCTCCCCCTGCCAGAGGGTCTCGCCGTCCGAAGCGCGCTGGAGCAGGTGGCGCTCTTCGCTGTTGGAGCTGATCAGGAAGGCGTCGCCGAGGGCCTGGATGCGCACGCCCATGTCGTCGTCGAGGATGTCGGGGCCGTCGGCGCCGGGGCCGTGCATGTGGCGCACCGGGTCGCCCTCGACGCCCGGGGGCCGATCGCCCTCGAAGGAGGTGGGCAGGGGGCTGGGCGTGGCGTCCGGCGGGTCGGGCTCGTCCGGGGTGCACGCGGCGCTCCCCAGGAGCACGGCCCCCGCGAAGAGCGCAGCGCCCGCGGTGGCCGCCCGCGGGGCCCGCCGCGTGGTGCGCATTGCCCACTCCCTAGGACGACGTTCCGTAGACCGAATCCTAGAACGCCGGGCGCGCGGCGGACACGCCCCCTATTCCGTTCCGGTTTCCGGAGGGACCTCCACCACGGTGCTGCCCTGGACCTCGCAGACCGCCTGCCCTGCGGTGGCCTCGGCCAGCCAGGCGCGGAAGCCGTCCAGCTCCTCCTCGCGCAGCGCCACGTCGATGCGCACATCGGCGCCGTACTCCACGGACCGCACCGTGTAGGGGGAAGAGCGCAGCTCGCTCTCCAGCCGACCGGCCTGCAGGTAGTCGGCCACCACCGCGACCACGAGGAGGGTGCGGCGCTCCAGCAGGCCCAAGGTGTCGAGGGTGGCGGACACGGCGCCGCCGTAGGCCCGGATCAGGCCGCCCGCACCCAGCTTGACGCCGCCGAAGTAGCGGGTGACCACCGCGACCGTGTCGGTCACCCCGCGGTGGCGCAGCACCTCCAGCATGGGCACCCCGGCGGTGCCGGAGGGTTCGCCGTCGTCGCTGGAGCGCTGCACGCCGCCGTCCTCGCCGAGGACGTAGGCGCTGCAGTTGTGGTTGGCGCTCCAGTGGGCCTTGCGCCGCTCGGCGATGAAGGCGCGCGCCTCGTCCTCCGAGCCGACGCGCGCCATCGCGCAGAGGAACCGGGACTTCTTGATGTCGAGTTCGTGCTCGCCATCGCGGCTGATCGTTCTCATAGGCGCTCCGAATCGTACGCGCCCGCCGGAGGCCTCCCGGGGCGCCGTGCGCCGGTGCGGTACGCCGCTCTTTCACCTCTCCCAGTCAGCGGCAAAAAAAGGGGCGGATTCTACATTCGCGACCATGAGCGGTATACGGGACGTACGAGATTCCATACGCTCTCTTAACACTCATCCGCTGTGGGACACCGCTCCGTCCCGCTCGACTGCGGCCCGGCCGCACGGGCGGGGAACGGCCCCGGGCGCCGCCCACGGCGGTCGGTGCCCGGCACGAAGGGGGAACATGGAAGCCGCGTTCATCGGCGCCGCCTTCGCCGGGGGCCTCGCCGCCACGGCCGTGCGGCTGCCCCCGCTCGTCGGGTTCCTCGCCGCCGGGTTCGTACTCAGCGCACTGGGCTACGGGCCGACGCCGGAGCTGGAGGCCATCGCCGACCTGGGCGTGACACTGCTGCTGTTCACGATCGGCCTGAAGCTGGACGTGCGCAGCCTGCTCAAGCACGAGGTGTGGGGGACGGCGGCCCTGCACATGGCGCTCTCGGTCCTGCTGGGCGCGCTCGCCCTCGGGGCGCTCAGGCTGACCGGGATGTCGCTGCTCCAGGACACGGTCGGGAGCGGCCCGCTGCTCCTCGGGTTCGCCCTGTCGTTCTCCAGCACCGTGTTCGCGGTGAAGGTGCTGCAGGACCGCAGCGAGATGGGGTCGCTCTACGGCCGCCTGGCCATCAGCGTGCTGGTCATGCAGGACGTCTTCGCGGTCGTCTTCATCACCGCCGCCACCGACACCCGGCCCGGCCCGTGGGCGCTGCTGCTGCCGCTCCTGGTCCCCGCCGCCCCGCTGCTGCGGCGGCTGCTGGACCGGATCGGCCACGGCGAGATGCAGGCGCTGTTCGGGGTGGTGGCGGCGCTGGTGCTCGGGTACGCCCTGTTCGACCTGGTGGGGGTCAAGGGCGACCTGGGGGCGCTGCTCCTGGGCGTGCTGCTGGCACCGGCCGCCAACGCCCCGGCCCTGGCCAAGACGCTGTTCTCGCTCAAGGAGCTCTTCCTCGTCGGGTTCTTCCTGAGCATCGGGCTGACCGGGATGCCCGCCTGGGAGACGGTCGTCCTGGCGGTCGCGCTGCTGCTCCTGCTGCCCCTCAAGGGGGCGCTGTTCACCGCGCTGTTCCTGTTCTTCCGGCTGCGCGGGCGCACCTCCCTGCTGGCCGGTGCGGCGCTGGGCACCTACTCGGAGTTCGGGCTGGTGGTGGTGGCATCGGCGGTGCCACAGGGCTGGCTGTCGGAGGACTGGCTGGCGGCACTGGCGCTGACCGTGGCGCTGAGCTTCCTGGTCTCGGCCCCGCTGAACATGCACGGGGAGAGGGTCTACCGCGCCGTCGCGCCGCGGCTGCGGCGGTGGGAGCGGACCGTCCTCGTGCCGGGCGACCGGCCCATCGACCTGTCCGGGGCGAGGGCGGTCGTGCTGGGCATGGGCCGGGTCGGGCGCGGTGCCTACGACCGGCTGCGCGAGGCGCACGGGGTCGCGGCGGTCGGCGTCGAACACGACCCGGCCACCGTGCAGCGGCTGCGCGAAGAGGGCTATCGGGTCGTGGAGGGCGACGCCACCGACTCCGACTTCTGGGACCGGCTCTCCCTGTCCGAGGAGGTCGGGCTCGTCATCCTGGCCATGCCCCACCAGCGGGGCAACCTCGCCGCGCTGGAGAGCCTGGACGCCGTCGGGCACCGCCCCGTGGTGGCGGGGGTGGTCTCGCACGCCGAGGAGATCGGCGAGCTGCGTGCGCGCGGCGCCGACGAGGTGCACCACCTGTACGGAGAGGCGGGCCGCGCCCTCGCCGACGACGCGGTGCGCCGCACAATGGGGGGATGATGGAGGACTCTGCGGAGGGCCGCGCGCGACGGACGGCCGACGATGCCTACGGCGACCAGGCGATCGGCGCGGCGGGGGCCCTGGCCGACACGGTACGCCGCCGCCTCTACCGGTACGTGTGCGAGCAGGGCGAGGCCGGGCGGGCCGACGCCGCCGAGGCCCTGGGCCTCACCCGCAACCTGGCCGCCTTCCACCTGGACCGGCTGGCCGAGGCCGGACTGCTGGAGGTGGAGCGGCGGCGGCTGACCGGGCGGCGGGGGCCGGGGGCGGGGCGCCCGGCGAAGGTGTACCGCCGCTCCGACCGGGAGGTGAGCCTGCACCTGCCGCCGCGCGACTACGCGTCGGCGGCGCGGCTGCTCGCGGAGGCGGTCGAGCGGGCGGGGGCGGAGGAGGCGCTGTACGCGGTCGCGCGGGAGGAGGGGCGGCGGCGCGCTGACGCGGCCGCCCGGGAGACCGGAACGGCGGTTCCCGCGACGCTCGGGGAGCTGGCCGGAGCGCTCGCCCGGTGCGGTTACGAGCCGGCCGCGCCCCCGGAGGACGGCGCCCCCGGCGGCGAGGTCCGGCTGCACAACTGCCCCTTCCAGACGCTCGCCGCCGAGTTCCCCCCGGTCACGTGCGGTATGAACCTGGAGCTGATGCGCGGGATGGTCGAAAGGTGGGGCGGGTTCACCGCGCGGACGGCCCCGTCGCCGGAGGGGTGCTGTGTCGCCATCTCTAAAAACAAAAATGATTGACATAGAAACGGCGGCCGTGCTGTGCTGTCACCCATGAGCGACCACCACCTCGCCCAGCTGAACATCGCCCTCCTCAAGGCCCCGCTGGACGACCCCTCGATGGCGGATTTCGCCGCCGCCCTGGACCCGATCAACGCCCTCGCCGACACCTCCCCCGGGTTCGTCTGGCGCTACACCGACGAAGGGGCCAACGACGCCAGCGCCAGCCGCCCCTTCGGCCCGGACCTGCTCGTCAACATGTCGGTCTGGGAGGACGTGGAGTCGCTGCGCGCCTACACCTACGGCAACAGCGGCCACCTCGACTACCTGCGACGGCGCCGCGAGTGGTTCCGCCCTCTGGGGCGCCCCTCCCTCGTCCTGTGGTGGCTACCCTCGGGGACGCTCCCGACCCTGTCCGAGGCCGGCGAGCGACTCGAACGACTGACGGCGAACGGCCCGGGGCCCGAGGCGTTCACCTTCCGGACCCCGTTCCCCGCCCCCGGGGCCCACGCCGGGGTGGAGCACGCCTCCGATCCCGGATAGCCCGCGGAACACCACCCCGACCGGCACTAAGCGTGTCACGAGCCGCACTCAGGGTAGCTACCATCGGCGACAGCGACTCGGTTCTTCCAGGGGTGGACGACATGGACGTGACGCGGCATCTGACCCGGACGATCGCCGGTCTCGCGCTACTCCCGCTGCTCGCGGCGGGCTGCGACGACGGCGGGGGCGGAGACGACGGCGGACGCGGGGGCGGCTACGGCGCCGGAGGGGAGTCGTCGCCCTCCCCCACGCAGGAGGGGGGCGACGGCACGGAGAGCGCACAAGCGAACCTGGCCGACGTGGACGAGGAGTTCGAGCCCTACTCCGACGGGGCGTCCGCGGTGACCTACGACGAGGACGCGGTCCCGGCGGGGTCGCGGGTGGAGCTGGCGGTCTCCTCCGAGGGGACGGGCGAGGACGCCGACGACCGGGAGGACGGCGACGGGGGCGGCGCCGACGGCACCGAGTTCTCGCTCCGCGTCGTCGGGCTGATGCCCGACCGCGGCTACGGGGCGCACATGCACACCGGGGCCTGCGGGGAGGAGCCCGACGACTCCGGGCCGCACTACCAGGACGAGAAGGACCCCGAACAGCCCTCGACCGACCCGCGGTACGCCAATGACGACAACGAGGTGTGGCTGGACTTCACCACCGACTCCGACGGCAACGCCGACTCCGACGCGGACGTGGACTGGGCGCCGCGATCCGGGGAGATGAAGTCCCTGGTGATCCACGACGAGCACACCAGGACCGGCGAAGGCGAGGCGGGCTCTGCCGGGGACCGTCTGGCCTGCGTGAACGTTAAGCTGTGACCTGGCCTGCTCCGGGCGGTGCACGGTCCCGCCCCGCCCGGAGCGGCGGGGCCCCGGCCCTCAGGCCGTGACCAGGCGCCTGAGCAGCAGGCGCTCCCCCACCGCCCACGCCGTGCTGGTCGCCAGGTAGAGCCCGGCGGCCAGCGGGACCACCGCCGCCGCGGCGACCGTCATGAACGGCAGGTAGGTCATCAGCCCCATGCCGGGGAGCGCGGGGGCGCCGCCCTGCCCCGCGCCGTCCACCCCTGGCCCGTTCTGCCGCATCGCGGGCAGGGCCAGCCACCTGCGCGAGGCCCACGCGGCGGCCGCGACCGCGGCGATGAGCACGGCGAAGACCGCCGCCGCCCCGGGCCCGGCGGCCAAAGCGTCGGTGAGGGTGGAGCCCAGCGGCACCGGGCCGAGGGTGTGCTCCAGCAGGCCGTTGGGACCGCCGGAGACCTCGGGGCTGATGAACAGGCCGTAGAGGACGAGGAACACCGGGGTCTGGGCGAGCATCGGCAGGCACCCGGCCAGCGGCGAAGTGCCCTCCTCGGCGTAGATCCGCTGCTGCTCCTCGGCCAGGCGCTGCGGGTTCTCGCCGTGCTTGCGCTGCAGCTCCCGGATGCGCGGGGCCAGGCGGGCGCGCTGCTTCTCGGCCCGCACCTGGGCGCGGGACAGCGGCAGCACGGCCAGGCGGACGAGGACGGTCAGGGCGATGACCGCGGCGGCGGCCGCGGCGCCCCCGAACAGGGGGGCGAGCAGGGCGGTGATGGCGGAGAACGCGGTGGAGGCCGCGGCGACTGCGGCCGCGATCGGTCCGAACGTGTACATGGGAACCCCTTGGCGGCGGGTCGGCTGGTGGTCGCCGGACGCGGCCGCGGACCGCCACGGGGGGCGGCGGTCAGGCGGCCGCGGGGGCCGCGCCGGGAGCCCTCGGACGGGGCTTGCCCGCGGCGTCGGGGTCGCGCTGCGGGGGGACGGGGGCGGCGTCGGAGCGGCGCCGCATGGAGCCGCGGCGCGCCTCGCCGGAGTCGGGGAGGATCCAGGCGGCGAGCCCGCGCACGACGGCGCAGACCAGGGCGGTGCTCACGGTGACGACGGCGAGCAGCGCGAACGCGCCGAGCGCCGGGGCCGCCCCGTCGGCGACGGGGGCGCCGTCGGCGGTCCACCCGGCCGGACCGAGGAGGAGCGCGGTGAACAGCGCATAGATGAAGGCCATGCCCGCGCTCCCTCCTCTCAGCGCCGCCGGTGGTCACGTTTCCTTCCGACGTTACGCCCCCTCCGACGTAAAGCGGACGCGCGGAGTTCCCGGCACTTCACCCGATCGGACGACACACCTCCCATGAAGTGCGACTGGGCACTCAGGGCAACCGATAATCGCAGCAAGTGGCCATCACCCCCGCCGCCCCGAAGGGACCGCCGTGCCGATCCGCTCCGCGAACCTCGCCACCATGTCCGCCACCATCGCCGGTGCGAAGGCCGGGACACGGGGCGGCCCGGGCAGCGCGGTGGTGGTGTTCGAGTCCGGCCACCGCCAGGAGGTGGAGGGCGGCGGCTGCCGCCGCCTGGACGCCGAGCAGGGCGGGGTGGTGTCGGTCGAGACGGAGAAGGCGACCAGGTTCGCCCTGTTCAAGGGCACGAGCTGCCAGGGCGGCAAGGCCGACGCGACCGGCACGGGCCCCGTGACCTTCGGCGTCCCGGTCCTGGCAGGCGCCATCGTCCTGGGGTGACGGAACGGCCGCCGCGGTTCGGCGGCCACGGCACAGCAGGTGCCCCGCTCACGGGCCCCGGCCGGGCGGCAGACCGCCGAGACGCAAGGAAGAGCACCGGCGACGACGAAGGCGGCGCCCCCAGCCGCGCAAAGTCGGGCGACAGGCGTGCGGGTAGTCACCGTGGTTCGGCGACGACAGAGCAGGCAGGTGCCCCGCTCAGGGCTGCTTGCCAGGCGGCGGGTCGGCCCGGTGCCGGGAAGAAGGCGGCGACGAGGCAGGTCGGCGCCCCTTCCGGCAGCGTCGTCGGGTGGCGGGCGCGCGGGCGGTCACCCGCCCTTCCGGCCGCGCCGCCCGCCCGGACCGTGAGGAACCCGCCGGACGGCAAGCAGGGCCGGGGAACCGCCCCGCTCACCCCGTCGCCGCCATCAACAGCGACCACGCACACTCCGTGCGACCGTCAGCGCTACCGGAGGGGCCGCCCGCTTTCGTCGTTGCCGCTTCCTCCCTCACACCCCGGCGGCCCGGCGCCCGGCCGGGGCCCATGAGCGGGGACGACTCCTCCCCTCCCGGGCCGGTCTCCGGAGGAGTGCGCGCGACCGTCACCGCCGTGTGCCCCGGGGCGCGCACGTCAGATCATCGGGACCCTTGCGCCGGGCGGCGGGGATGCCGCTCGCCCCCTGCACTGGGGGTGGGGATGGGGGACGGAGACGCCCCTTCAACGTGCTGCCGTTCGGCGTCGGGGGTGCTGCGTCGCTGCGGTCGTGGGCACCGGCATCAGGCCCCTTCGGGGGCGGCGGGTGGGGGCGGCGACGGCGGCGGGGGCGTCGCTCTCGGGAAGGTCAGCCGCATCAGGGTCCCGCCGCCTTCCGGGCGTTCGGCGGTCGCCTCCGCCCCGGAGGCCTCGGCGACCTGGGCGACGATGGCCAGGCCCAGGCCCGAGCCCGGCAGGGCCCTCGCCGACGGGGCCCGGTAGAAGCGGTCGAACACGTACGGCAGGTCCTCCTCCGGGATGCCCGGGCCGTGGTCGCGGACGGTCAGTTCGGCGCCGCCGGCGCCCGTGCGCCGGAGGCCCACCTCGACCGGCTCCCCCTCCGGGGCGAACTTCGCCGCGTTGTCCAGCAAATTCCCCACCGCGCGGGTGATACGGTCGGGCACCGCCTCCACCAGGACCGGTTCGAGATCGGTACCGAACCGCGCCCGCGGCCGGTCCCTCCGCTGGGCCCGGACGCAGTGCCGCACCACCTCGTCCAGCCTCACCGACTCCGGCGCGCGCTCCCCACGCTCCCCCCGGGCCAGCTCGATCAAGTCGTTCACCAGGCCCGTCATCTCCGTGGACTGCGCCCGCAGGGCCCGCACCACCCGGTCGCGGCGGTCCGGCGGCAGGTCGCGCGCCAGCAGGTCGACGTTGGTGCGCAGCCCGGTCAACGGCGTCCGCAGCTCATGCGAGGCGTCCGCGACCAGCCTGCGCTGCGCCGCCGCCGACGCCTCCAGCTCGGCGAGCATCGCGTTGAAGCTGCCCGCCAACCGGGCCAGCTCGTCGCCGCCCTCCAGGTCGATGCGGTGCCGCGGGTCCCGGGTGGCGGCGATCGTCTCCGCGGTCCGGGTCAGCCGCTCCACCGGGCGCAGCCCCGTGCGCGCCACCGCGTACCCGAGCGCCGCCGCCAGCGCGACACCGGCCGCCCCCGCCGCCGCCAGCCGCACCCCCGTCTCGCGCACCGACGCGCGCACCCCGTCGGCGCGCACCGACACCTGCACCGCGCGCCCGTCCCCGAGCGGCGCCACGTACCCCCGGACGGGGATGTCCCCGATCCCCGACTCGGTGAAGAACGGCCCCGACTCCCCGCGCGCCACGGCGAACGCGCGCCGGGGCACCCACGGGGTGTCGTCGGCCTGCGGCGGGTCGACCGTGCCGTCGGGGCCGATGAGCTGCACACAGCTCGGGGCGGTCAGGTAGACGCACTCCCCCGACCCCAGCCACTCGGCGTCGCCGACCTGGCGCTCCACCCGGACCGCCTCCCGCTTCAGGCTCAGGTCGAGCGACTCCATGAGCTGGTGGCGGACGATCACGAAGGCGA
>NZ_ANBH01000238.1 GCF_000341185.1 Nocardiopsis chromatogenes YIM 90109 | reverse complement strand
GGCGGCCAGCCGCACCCGCAGCGGCCAGCGGCGCCAGAAGCCCCGGTCAGCCACCGGACCGGTCCTCCAGCACGTACCCCACGCCCCGCACCGTGTGCACCAGCCGGGGACCGCCCCCGGCCTCCAGCTTCCTGCGCAGGTAGCCGATGTAGACGTCGAGCGAGTTCGACCCCGGCCCGAAGTCGTACCCCCAGACCCGGTCGGCGATCACCGGGCGCGGCACCACCCGCCCGGCGTTCTGCAGCAGCACCTCCAGCAGGGCGAACTCGGTGCGGGTGAGCTCGATCGGCCGGTCCCCGCGCCAGACCCGGCCGCCGCCGGGCTCGGCCGTCAGGCCGCCGTAGGACAGCGCCTGCCCGGCGTCGGGGTAGGCGCGGCGCAGCAGCGCCCGCAGCCGGGCCAGCAGCTCGTCCAGGTCGAAGGGTTTGACCAGGTAGTCGTCGGCGCCCGCGTCCAGGCCCTCGACCCGGTCGCTGACCGCGTCGCGGGCGGTGAGCACCAGCACCGGGGTGCGGTCGCCGCGCTCACGCAGGCGCATGCACATGGTGAGGCCGTCCATGAACGGCATGAGCAGGTCGAGCACGATCGCGTCCGGCGGCCAGGCGCGCACCGCCTCCAGCCCGGTGGCGCCGTCGGTGGCGCGCCGCACCTCGTACCCCTCGATCTCCAGCGCTCCGGCGACGGCGTCGCGCACGGCGGGCTCGTCCTCGACCACCAGCACCCGCGCCCCGCCGGGGCCTGCTCCTCGACTCACCCCAACGAAGCTACTCGGCCGCGACCAGCGAGGACACGCACCACCGGGTTTTCTCAGAGATCTCTTAAGGGCGCCGGCCGACGGCCCGGCGGCGGACCGCCGGACGATCCGGGGCGCTCGGGCACGGAGTTCTCATGTTCCTCTTAACCACGGGGGTGAGACTGCCGACCGGACCGCGTTCCCGGTGCGGGGTGTCCGCGGGGGTGGCCCCCGCTCCGGGGACCGGTCAGGACCCCTCGTCCAGGAGGGTCCACGTTTCGGTCTCGTCGCCCACGTCGGCCTCGATCGTCCGCCCGTCGTCGGACAGGGCCAGGGTCATCGAAGGGATCGGGACGAGGCACTGCGTGACCGTCAGGACGTGTTCACCGGCCGCGGTATCGATCTCCCCGTTGCAGGTGAAGCCGCTGGATTCGATGGAGACCGCGCCGTTGGCGAGGATGCGGATCTCCGGGTAGGTGCCGTCCTCGTTCTGCGGCCCCTGCCAGGTGCCCTCCAGCGGGTGCCGTCCGCCCTCCCCTCCACCGCCTTCGCCGTCCGCCTCGGACGCTTCCCCGCCCGGCTCCCCATCGGCGGCCGACGCGTCCGGGGAGGCCGGGGACGGCGCGGAAGAGGACGGAGGGGGTGAGGAGGACGGGGAGGATGCCGACGGGGTGGCGGCCGCGTCCTCGGAAGACGGCCCGTCGCCGCCGGACGCGCCACAGGCGGTGACGAGGATCAGTGCGGGGACTGCGATGAGATACCGCATCGACGCTGCCATGCCGGAATGCCTCCTGGGAGAGGGGGAGAGGGGTTCCGGCCCTTTACGTCGCCCGGAATCCCCTCCCGGTTCGATCGAACCGCCCCGGGGGCCGGGACGGCCCCGATCACACTGCCTCACAGCACCGCCGAGCGCCACGCCTCCTCGTCCGCCGCCAGGAGGCGGTCGCGGACCTCTTTCGGGGGCGGGGGCGCCGTGTCGCCGGGGGCCTTCAGGCAGGCCGCCGCCATCAGGTGGCCGAGCCGCAGCCGGTCCCGCACCGGCAGGCCCCTGAGCAGCCCGGACAGGAACCCCGCCGCGAAGGCGTCCCCCGCGCCGACCGGTTCGACGACCCCGGTCTTCAGCGCGGGCACCCGCACCGTCTCCTCTGCCGAGAAGCACACCGCGTCCGCTTCGGCGTCCTTGACCACCAGCAGCGGCACCCCGGGCAGCAGGCCGCGCACCTCCTCGGCCCCGCGGGCGCCCCAGAGGCGGGCCGCCTCGTCGGCCCCGACGAACACCGCGTCCGCCCGCGCCGCCAGCCGGAGCAGGTGCGGCGCCGCGCGCTCCGCGCTCCACAGCGCGGGCCGGTGGTTGACGTCGAACGAGACCAGCGGCCCTCCGCTCGGCCGGTCCGGTGCCAGCAGCCGGTCCACCAGCGCCGCGCACCCCGGCGACAGGGCCGGGGTGATGCCGGAGGCGTGCACCAGGCGCGCCCCGCCCGGCAGCCGGGTGTGCGGCCCCATGGCCGCGGCGGCCGATCCGGCCCTGTAGTAGTGCACCCGGCTTCCGGCCGGGGCGGGGTCCTTGAGGTACACGCCGGTGGGCCGGTCCGGGTCGACCTCCACGCCGGAGGTGTCCACCCCCCGCGCCCGCAGCTCGGCGCCGACGACCCGCCCGAACGGGTCGTCGCCCAGCCGCCCGACCCAGGCGGCGCGGTGCCCGAGCGCGGCCAGCCCGGCGGCGGTGTTGGCCTCGGCGCCGCCCGCGCCGACCGCGAGGTCCCCCCCGCGGTCGGCGGGCGCGCCGTCCGCCGGGGCCAGCACGGCCATGGTCTCCCCGACGCACACGGCCTCGGGACCGCCCGTCCGCCCCACCCGCGCCCCTTCCCCTCCGCCTGTGGTGACCTGCGCACGCGTGTCTCCGCGATACGGAAGGCTCACCCTAACGGCGGGGCGGAGCCGCGTGCCACGGCCCGGGGCGAGGGCGCCGCGCTGCACAACGCGGGAGGGCGGATCCTACCGGTCCGGGCTCAGCCGACCCTGCGGATCCCGGCGATGTGGTCGGCGTAGTAGTCGGCCAGCCGCACGACCTGGACGCGCTTGCCGGAGCTGGGCGCGTGCACCATGCGCCCGTCGCCCAGGTGGATGCCCACGTGCGAGGGGCCGGAGTAGAAGAAGACCAGGTCCCCGCGGGCCGCGTTCGCGCGGGACACCGGCGTGCCCTGGCGGTACTGGTCGTAGGTGGTGCGGGGGAGGGAGCGCCCCGCCTTTCCGTAGGCCCATGTGACGAGCCCGGAGCAGTCGAAGGAGTCCGGTCCGTCCGCGCCGTACCGGTACGGCTTGCCGACCTGGTCGAGCGCGTGCCCGACGGCGTTTCGGGCGACCGTGGAGGCGGGCGCCGCGGGGGCCGCCACCGCCTCGGTGGCGCCGAGGGCGAGCAGCGCCGATAAGAGGACCGCCGCCCGGACGAGCGGCCTCGGCCGCCGGAAGCCGGTACTTCGGTGAGTGATTTTCTCGTAACCGTAAGTAGTCATAATGGCCATGGGTCTCCCCCCGTCGTTCCGCGCGCCCCTCGGGGCGCGTCCGGTTCCCGGCCCGCCCCGAGGGCACGGGCCGCACGGTTCCCCACGGAAGCACACCGCCCCCCGGGTTACGGCGCACGCCTAACCCGGTGGCGTGTCGCCCTGAACTCCTGGCCATGATCGTGCAATGCGGATTCGACCCGGCGGCGGCCGCGGCAAAGCGCCCCCCACCCGCCCGCCACGGAACACCCGCGCCTTGACCTCCAGTGCACTGGAGGTTCCAGAGTGGGCCCATGGACGAACACCAGCGGCAGGAGATCCGCGACCTCATCGCCGAGCACACCCGCCTGTGGATCGCGCACGACATGGACGCCTGGGGCGCCTACTTCACCGAGGACGCGGACTTCATCACCCACCGCGGCCTGTGGTGGCGCACCCGCCAGGAGAACGTCGAGGGGCACAAGGACGTCCCCGACTCCGTCATCGCGCAGAAGGCCGCCTACACCCAGGAGGTCGTGAGCATCCGGCCGCTCGCCCCGGACACCGCGCTGGTCCACACCGTGTGGACGTGGCCCGAGCACCGCCTCCCCGACGGACGCCCGCCCGAGGACCGCGGCGGCCTCATCACCCTCGTCCTGGTCCGCCGCGACGGCGCCTGGCTGATCCGCGCCGCGCACAACACCCGCACGAACGGGGTGGACGACTTCGCGCCGCAGGGGTGACCGCACCGCCCCCATCGGGGTCGCAGGGCGTCCTCCTTGGATCCGGGCCCTCCGGAGCGACGCACGGCCCCCACCGCGTCCTCGCCGGTCGACAGCGTGCCGACCTGTCCCCCTCGCCCCCGGGGGCCGTTGCGTGGATCACGGCCTCCTGCGCGGCGCCCGGGCACGGCCCTCGCTGCGTTCCGATCGGGCGACAGCCTGCCGACCGGCATTTTCCCCGGGTCGCAGCCGAATGGCGCCGTCGGCGCCTTCTACGGCCGTGACCCACGCAACACCCCGGCGGCGGCCGCGCCCGGACGCCGCCCGCGCGGCCCCGGTCCGCGGAACACGCCTACCCCGGCGCCCCCTCGGCGAGGCAGGCGCCGATGACCGCCGCCAGGTGGTCCACCAGCCGGTCCGGCTCCAGCTCGTTCAGCGAGGCCGCCCCCTCGATCCGGCGCACCAGGCCGACCCCCAGGATCACCGACGCCACCAGCGACGCCCGCGCCCGCGCCTCCGGCCCGCCGATCACCTCCGCCAGCGGGCCGATGACCGCGTTCTTCAGCCGCTCCTCGTGCACCGACTTCAGGTCCGGGTCGCCGGCCGAGTGCTCCAGCGCCCGCGCCAGCGGGGTCCCCCCGGCCAGGGTGCGGTGCACCACGTGCTCGGCGAGCCGCCGCGGCAGCCCCTCCCGGTCGCCCTCGACGATGCCGGGGAAGGCCGCCTCCTCGGCGATCACCTCGGCCAGCAGCCCGCGCTTGGCCCCGAAGTACCGGTTGATCAGCGCGACGTTCACACCGGCGTGCGCGGCGATGCGGCGCGAGGAGACCTTCGCGTAGCCCTCACTGGTGAACAGTTCGCGCGCGCTGGCCAGGATGCGCCGGCGCGTGGCCTCCCGGTCGCGCGCCCGCCCGGCGCACCCGCCGTCCTCCGCCCGCTCCATCGGTGTCGCGCTCCCCGTCGTCCTTCGGGTCCGTCGGTCTCATCGTCGCACGTCGCCCCGGTCCCCCCGGACAACCGGCTTGACAAGTCAACACTGTTTACTTATACCGGAGGGGAGAATCGGCCCTCCCCTCATCCCACGAACGGACCGCCGCCCGGCGGTCCCTCCGGCGTGCCCGCGCACGCCGCGCGCGGTGGCGGGGTGGGCCCCGGTCCGTCCGGGCGCGACCGCTCAGGCGGCGCGCGGACGGCGCACGACGATGAGCGTCGAGGGGGAGAACGCGTGGTGGAGCGGGCGATCACCGACCGGTCGGACCAGGGCCCGCGGCCGGGCCCCGGCCCGGTCGCGGCGGGGGACGGCGCGGACGGGCAGGGCCCACCGGGCCCCCGCTACACCCGGCGGCAGGTGGTCGAGATCCTCGCGGGCCTGATGCTCGCGATGCTGACCTCGATGCTGACCACCTCCATCGTGGGCACCGCGCTGCCCACGATCGTCGGGGAGCTGGGCGGCCAGGACAAGCTCTCCTGGGTGGCCGGCGCCACCCTGCTCACCATGACCGCCTCCACCCCGCTGTGGGGCAAGCTCTCCGACATCTGGGGCCGCAAGCTGCTGTTCCAGACGGCGCTGGTGATCTTCATCGGCTCCTCGGTCGCCGCCGGGTTCGCCCAGGACATGTCCTGGCTCATCGGCGCCCGCTTCGTGCAGGGCATCGGCGCGGGCGGCCTGGCCACCCTGCCGCAGGTCATCCTCGGCGACGTGGTCGAGCCCCGCGAGCGCGGCCGCTACGCCGGGTTCCTCGGCGCCGTCTTCGGCGTCTCCACCGTCGCCGGGCCGCTGCTCGGCGGCTTCCTGGTGGACAGCCCGCTCGGCTGGCGCTGGTGCTTCTTCATCACCGTCCCGGTGGCCGCGGCCGCCTTCATCACCATCCAGCGGCTGCTGCGGCTGCCCCGGCGCCCGCGCGGCGGCGCCCGCGTCGACTGGCAGGGCGCCTCGTGCATCGTCGGCGCCGCCGGGCTGGCCATGCTGGTGCTGAGCCTGGGCGGCAAGGAGTTCGACTGGAACTCCGCGCCCACCTATCTGATGTCGGCCGGGGCGCTGCTTCTCGCCGGGCTCGCCGTGGTCGCCGAGCGCCGCGCCGCCGACCCGATCCTGCCGCCGCGCCTCTTCGCCGACCGCACCTTCCTGTTCTCGGCCGCGGCGTCGATGTGCGTGGGCATGGCGATGTTCGGGGTGATGATCTACTTCCCGCAGTACCTGCAGATCGTCAAGGGGATGAGCCCCACCGCCTCGGGCCTGATGACACTGCCGATGGTGCTGGGCCTGCTCGCCGCCTCGGTCTCGTCCGGGTTCCTGGTCAGCCGCACCGGCAGGTGGAAGCGGTTCCCGGTCGCCGGGATGGTGCTGATCCTGGCGGGCTTCGGGGTGCTCTCGACGCTGGAGGTCGGCTCGCCGCTGGTGCTGGTCGGCGCCGGGGTCGCGCTGATCGGCCTGGGGCTGGGGCTGTCCATGCAGATCCTCATCCTGGCCGTGCAGAACGCGCTGCCCCGCGCCGACATGGCCGCGGCGACCTCCGCGGTATCCTTCTTCCGCAACCTGGGCGGCGCGTTCGGGGTGGCGGTCTTCGGCGCGGTGATGACCGAGCGGCTCCACTCCGAGCTGGAGGCGATGGCCAGGTCCGCCGCGAAGGCCGCGGCCGAGGCCGAGGCGCAGGGGCTCCCCGCGCCGGAGATGCCGCACCTGTCGGAGAAGGCGCTGGGGTCGCCGGACGCCATCCACGGGCTGCCCGCCGCCGTGCAGGACGGGGTCGTCGAAGCCTTCAACACCGCCATGCACCAGGTGTTCGTGCTGGGCATGCCGATCGCGGCCGTCGGATTCGCGCTGGTGCTGTTCCTGCGGCAGGTCCCGCTGCGCTCCGGGAACCGGTAGGCCCGGGGCGCGCCCGGCCGCCGGGCGCGCCCCGGCGTTCGGCTACAGGTAGCGGCGGAAGCCCTGGGCCGAGTCGTCGAAGCCGAGGGCGCGGTAGAAGCCCTGCGCCCCCTCCCGCCCCTCGTGGGAGAGCAGCTCCACCTTGAAGCAGCCCGCGCGGAACGCCCGGTCCAGGGCGTCCTCCATCAGGGCGCGGCCCACCCCGGAACGCCGGCACGCCGGGTCGACCACGACGTTGTCGACGATCGCCCACGGCTGGGCGTCGTGGGTCAGGCCCGCGACGACCATCAGGTCGAGCGTGCCGATGATCTGCCCGCGGCGCTCGGCCACCAGCACCGAGCGGTCGGGGTCGCCCTCCATCCGGGTCCACGCGCGCACGGCGGCCGAGGACATGCGGACGGTGCCGCCCTGCGCGGGCCGCCCGTCGCCGAGTTCGCGCAGGAGCCGCAGGATGGCGCCCAGGTCCGACCGAATGGCCGTGCGGATCATCATGGCTCAGGCATGGTAGCCGACCGGGGGCGACACATCCGACGTCCCCCCGCATACCGGGACGAACGAGGCCGGGGCCGGGGCGCACGCCCCGGCCCCGGACCGACATGTACCACCCGGGCGACCGCCCCTAAGGCTTGATGATGCGGACCCCCTCACCCTGCTCGGCGTCCTGCTGCGGCTTCTGCGGAGCCGCGGCCGGGCGCTGGTGCACGGCGGTGGCGCCGGGGTCGGCCTGGCCGGGCCGAGGCTGCGGCTGCTGGTCGTTCCGGGCCTGCTGGTTCTGCTGGTTCTGCTGCGGCCCGGTGCCCTGCTGCGCCTGCTGGGCGGACTGCTGGGCCGCGGCCTCCGGCGGGGCGGGCACGTTGTAGCGCGTGCCCTGCGGGGACGCCTGCGACGCCGCCGGACGCTGCTGCCCCTGGGCGGCCTGCNGCCCCGGGGCGCCCTGCCGGTCCTGCGGCTGGTGCTGGGGGCGGGCGGCCTGCTGCGCCGTCGCGGGGTCGATCTTGACGGTGGCCTCGTCAGGGGCCTGCTGCCCCTGCTGGCCCTGCTGGCTCTGCCGCCCCTGCTGCGGACCGGTGCCCTGCTGCTGGGCCGCCCCCTGCTGGGGGCCGCTCTGCGGCGCGGCCGCGGGCGCGGCGGGCTTCTCCTGCGGCTTGGCCGCCTGCTCCGGCTTCGCCTCGGGCTTGGCGGGCTGGGCCTTGGCGGCCTCGGGCTTGGGGGGCTCAGGCGCGGCCTGCTGCCCGGCCTTCCCCGACTGGCCCGACTGGCCCGACTGCCCGGCCTTCGCGGGCTCGGCCTTCGCCTGCGGCTTGGCCGCGCCTCCCTGCTCGGAGGCGCCGCCCTGGCCCTGCTGCCCGCCCTCGGCCTCCTCCGGGGCGTCCGGCTCCAGCGGGCCCGCCGTCTTCTCGGCCTGCAGCAGCTCGGCGAGGGTCTGGTGCATGTCGCCGAGGCGGCGCACCGCCTCGCCGTGGGTGGCGGTCAGGGTGGCCAGGCGGCGGTCGGCGGTGTCGTTGATCCGCTTGGCCCGGGCCTCGGCGTCGCCGACCTTGCGCTCGGCGTCCTTCTCGGCCTGGGAGCGGATCTGCTCGGCCTCCTGCTTGGCGGTGGACACGAGGTCGTTGGCCTCGGACCGGGCGCTGGAGAGCACACGCTCGGCGTGCTCGTCGGCGTCCTTGCGGGCCTTGGCCGCGTCCTCCTCGGCCTTGGAGCGGATGCCGGCGACCTCCTCGTCGATCTGCGCCCGCTTCTCCTTGGCCTCCTCCTCCGCTATCCGCAGGATGGTGGCCATGCGTTCGCTGATCTGCTCGTGCTCGGGCTTGACCGCGGCCTTCTCCTTGGCCTCGGCCAGCTCGCGGCGGAGCTGCTCCAACTCGTCGTGGGCCCGGGCCAGCCGCTCCTGCAGATCCCGGATGTGGTTGTGGTTGCGCACCACGAAGTCGTCGACCTGGCGCTTGTCGTAGCCCTTGCGGGCGCTCGGGAACGCCTCCTCGCGCAGGAGGTTCGACACGATGTCTGAGTTCTGCTCGTTCATGTCCTAATCAACCGGGTTGGCGGCATGTCGGGGAAGGGGTGACCCGCCCCCTGTGCCCATCTTGCCCATAACGCCCTGATCACGCACCAGCGACATTCAAATCTCACACAACGGGGCGTCACCGCACGACGGGGGCAGGGTGCGGGTCGAATGCGAAGCGTGGCCTTGCGAACACCAGGAGGCGACCACCGTAGCCGCCGGTACCAGCGCGTCTCAATAGCCGGGTCCGACAGGTCTCCGTGCTCACCGCCCGCCGCGTTACTAAGGTATTCGCGATCGGCGCCGCGCGGGGCCGGAGCCGGGGATCGGCCGGCGGCGCGGGGCCTGGGAGGGAGATCGCGATGGTGGAGCCGACCCGTCCGTTGGTGGGTGAGGCGCCGTTCGGCGCCCCCGCGGTGCATGAGGAGGCGTGGATCGCGCCGGGCGCCGTGGTCGTGGGGCGGGTGCGCATCGGCGCGCACAGCAGCATCTGGTACGGCACGGTGGTGCGGGCCGACACCGAGGACATCGTCATCGGCGAGCGCTGCAACGTGCAGGACCAGTGCGGCCTGCACTCCGACCCCGGCGAGCCCGCCGTGCTGGAGGACCGGGTCAGCCTCGGGCACCAGGCGATGGTGCACGGCGCGGTGGTCGAGGAGGGCGCCCTGGTCGGCATCGGCGCGCGCGTGCTCGGCGGTGCCCGGGTGGGCGCGGGGGCGCTGGTGGCCGCGGGCGCGCTGGTCCCGCCGGGCAAGACGGTGCCCCCGGGGACGCTCTGGGCGGGGGTGCCCGGGAAGGTCGTCCGCGAACTCACCGAGGAGGACCGCGCGGTGTTCGCCGAGACTCCGGAGAAGTACGCGCGCTATGCGGGGATGCACCGCGAGGTGGTCTGGCGCTAGGGCGTGCCTCCGGGGCGGCGGCCCCCGCCCGGGGCACGTCCGGGGCATGCCCGGAGCCCGCCCCGGAGGGGCCATCGCCCCCGGTGACTAGGGCGCGAATGGTCCTTCCGGGTCATGCGGCGCGAGGCTACCCGGACGTAGCCTGTGGGGCACTGCTGGGCCCCGGGAGGTGCGCGCATGGAACCCCACGTCGACGCGCGCCTGCAGGACGGGGAGGCCCTGGAGGAGATCGAGCTCTACGCCGACGTCCTCATCGCCGCGGCCGGGTCCGAGGACCCGCTGAGCACCGACGAGCTCGACCGCGTGCTGGGCGTGCGCCCGCGCGGCCGACGCCGCCGGAACGAGCGCGGGGGCGGTGCGGCCGGGCCGTCCCGCCCGGCCGCACCGCCCCCGTTGGAGCGCCCTTAGCCTCCGCGGTCTCCGCGCCTCGCCCGGCGGCGGCCCGGTCGCCCCGGACCGCCACTCGGCCGGGTTCGGCTCAGGCGTTCTCCTTCTCCGGCTCGGCCTGCCCGCCGGAACCGCCGTCCTCGCCCTTGATCGAGCGCAGCAGGAGCTGGGAGACGTCGACGACCTCCAGGCTCTCCTTGGCCTCGCCCTTGGACTTCTTCTCGTTGATCGCATCCCCGAGCATCACCTGGCAGAAGGGGCACGCGGTGGAGACGGTGTCCGGGTTCGTGGTCAGCGCCTCGTCCACCCGCTCGGTGTTGATGCGCTTGCCGAGCTTCTCCTCCATCCACATGCGCGCGCCGCCCGCGCCGCAGCAGAAGCCGCGCTCCTTGTGGCGGTGCATCTCCTGGGTCTTGACGCCCGGGACCTGCGCCATGATCTCCCGCGGCGGGGTGTAGACCTTGTTGTGCCGCCCCAGGAAGCAGGGGTCGTGGTAGGTGATGTTCTCCTCGATCGGCGTGACCGGGGTCAGGCGCCCGTCCTCGACCAGCTTGGCGAGCAGCTGGCTGTGGTGCACCACCTCGTACTCGCCGCCGAGCTGCGGGTACTCGTTGCCCAGGGTGTTGAAGCAGTGCGGGCAGCTCGCCACGATCCGGGTGGCGCCGACCTCGTTGAGCGTCTCCACGTTCTGCTGGGCCAGCATCTGGAAGACGTACTCCATGCCCAGGCGGCGGGCCGGGTCGCCGGTGCAGGCCTCCATGCCGCCGAGCACGGCGAACTTCACACCGGCGGTGTGCAGCAGCTCGGCGATGGCCTTGGTGGTCTTCTTGGCGCGGTCCTCCAGGGCCCCGGCGCATCCGACCCAGAACAGGTACTCGGTGCCCTCGGGCAGGGAGTCCTCGACGACCGGCACCTCGAAGTCGACCTCGGAGACCCAGTCGAGGCGCTTGTCCTCGGCCATGCCCCACGGGTTGCCCTTGTTCTCCAGGTTCTTGAGCAGGGTGTTGGCCTCGGAGGGGAAGCTCGACTCGATCATCACCTGGTAGCGGCGCATGTCGAGGATGTGGTCGATGTGCTCGATGTCGACCGGGCACTGCTCGACGCAGGCGCCGCAGTTGGTGCAGGACCACAGGACGTCGGGGTCGATGACCCCGCCCTCCTCCTCGGTGCCCACCAGCGGCCTCTCCAGCAGGGCGAGCACGTCGGTCCCGGCGTGCGCGGCGTCCTCCTTGGCCTTCTCCTCCAGCACCTCGGGGGTCAGGCCCTGCATGAGGTAGGGGGCCTTGGCGTAGGCGTGCTCCCGCAGGTCCATGACCAGCTTCTTGGGCGAGAGCGGCTTGCCGGTGTTCCAGGCGGGGCACTGCGACTGGCACCGGCCGCACTCGGTGCAGGTGGTGAAGTCGAGCAGGCCCTTCCAGGTGAAGTCCTCGATCCTGCCGACGCCGAAGGGGTCCTCGTCGGGGTCGGCCTCCTCGAAGTCGAGGGGCTTCTCACCGGTCTTGTCCATCATCGGCTTGGCCGCGCCCAGCGCGGGCGAGCCGTCGGTGTTGCGCTTGAAGTAGATGTTGACCGGGGCGGTGAAGCGGTGCCAGCCCACGCCCATGGTCAGCACCAGCGCCAGCACCATGAAGAAGATCCAGGAGATGATCAGCTTGAACGCGGCGACCAGGGCCAGGCCGGGCTCGCTGGCCGGCAGGACCGCGCCCACGGCGTGCGAGACCGGGGTGGCCCACACCGGGAACGGGAAGTCGTCCAGGGCGACCTTGAAGCCGCGGATCACGAAGATGCTGACCAGCAGCGCGAAGATGTAGGCCTCGACGTAGTAGGCCTGCCAGCTGCGGGAGTTGTCGAAGCGCGAGGCGCGGCCCAGGCGCTTGGGGTTCTTGACCTGCCGGTAGATCGCCAGGCCCACGATGGCCACCAGGCTGAAGGCGGCGATGACCTCGATGGCCAGGCCGTAGACCGTCCAGTCGTGGATGAGCGGCAGGTGGAAGTGCGGGTTCCACACCTCGCCGTGCGCCTCGGCCACGGTGAACACCAGCAGCGGGAACGACACCATGACGAACCAGTGCGCCACGCCGATCCAGCGCCACTTGAGCATGCGCGTGTGCCCGAGGGACTCGATGAGCGTGGTCGTCAGTCGCCTCCCGAAGGGCCCCTTGCGGTCCTTCTCAACCGGCCGGCCGACGCCCACGGTCCGCACCATTTGGCGGATGCCAAAGGCGAACATGGCGACCCCGACCACGGCGAAGAGGGTCGTCACGACCCCCAGAACGATGTAGAGCATCGCCCGCGGCCTCCCAATCCTGCTGTCGTGGTGCACTGCCCGGCGCGCCACACACCGGGTCCCAACAGATGTTACTAGCGAGTAATGGCGCCGGGGGCACCGACCCGCCCCTCCGTCGGCCCGCACCCCGTTCGCACACCCGGGGGCCGGCGCCGCCCCCGGTGCGCCAATGATCCACCAAAACATCCCGGCACCGGGAACAACCGCACCGGCCCCCGCGTTATACGGGCTGGCGTCGAACTTGAGTCTGGCTGACTCAAGTGATTTGACAGCCGACGACGGACGAAGCAAACTTTCGCCCGTAAGACTCAACTTTGACGGAGGACGTACTCATGGCACGTGCGGTCGGTATCGACCTGGGAACGACCAACTCGGTCGTCTCGGTCCTGGAGGGCGGCGAGCCCACGGTGATCGCGAACGCCGAGGGCGCGCGGACCACCCCGTCCGTCGTCGCCTTCGCCAAGAACGGCGAGGTGCTCGTCGGCGAGGTCGCCAAGCGCCAGGCGGTCACCAACGTCGACCGGACCATCCGCTCGGTCAAGCGCCACATCGGCACCGACTGGTCCACCGAGATCGACGACAAGACCTTCAACCCGCAGCAGATCAGCGCCTTCGTGCTGCAGAAGCTCAAGCGGGACGCCGAGGCCTACCTCGGCGAGGAGGTCACCGACGCGGTCATCACCGTCCCTGCCTACTTCAGCGACTCCCAGCGCCAGGCCACCAAGGAGGCCGGGACGATCGCCGGGATGAACGTCCTGCGCATCATCAACGAGCCCACCTCCGCGGCCCTGGCCTACCACCTGGAGAAGGAGGACGAGGCCACCATCCTCGTCTACGACCTGGGCGGCGGCACCTTCGACGTGTCCCTGCTGGAGGTCGGCGACGGCGTGGTCGAGGTCAAGGCCACCAACGGCGACAACCACCTGGGCGGCGACGACTGGGACCAGGCGGTCGTGGACTGGCTGGTCGAGCGGTTCAAGAACGCCAACGGCGTGGACCTGTCCAAGGACAAGATGGCGCTGCAGCGGCTGCGCGAGGCCGCCGAGAAGGCCAAGATCGAGCTGTCCAGCTCCAGCGAGTCGGCGATCAACCTGCCCTACATCACCGCCTCGGCGGAGGGTCCGCTGCACCTGGACGAGAAGCTGACCCGCGCCGAGTTCCAGCGCCTGACCGGCGACCTGCTCGAGCGCACCAAGGCCCCCTTCCACCAGGTCATCAAGGACGCCGGGATCAGCGTCGACAAGATCGACCACGTGGTCATGGTCGGCGGCTCGACCCGCATGCCCGCGGTCGTGGAGCTGGTCAAGGAGCTGACCGGCGGCAAGGACCCGAACAAGGGCGTCAACCCCGACGAGGTCGTCGCGGTCGGCGCGGCCCTGCAGGCCGGCGTGCTCAAGGGCGAGGTCAAGGACGTCCTGCTGCTGGACGTCACCCCGCTGTCGCTGGGCATCGAGACCAAGGGCGGGGTGTTCACCAAGCTCATCGAGAAGAACACCACGATCCCGACCAAGCGCTCGGAGATCTTCACCACGGCCGACGACAACCAGCCGTCCGTGCAGATCCAGGTCTACCAGGGCGAGCGCGAGATCGCGCAGTACAACAAGAAGCTGGGCGTCTTCGACCTGTCCGGCCTGCCCCCGGCGCCGCGCGGCGTGCCGCAGATCGAGGTCACCTTCGACATCGACGCCAACGGCATCGTCAACGTGACCGCCAAGGACCTGGGCACCGGCAAGGAGCAGTCGGTGACGATCTCCGGCGGCTCGGCGATGTCCAAGGACGACATCGACAAGATGGTCCGCGAGGCCGAGCAGTACGCCGAGGAGGACCGCAAGCGCCGCGAGGAGGCCGAGGTCCGCAACAACGCCGAGTCCCTCGTCTACCAGACCGAGAAGGTCATCAAGGACAACGAGGAGCAGATCCCGGCCGAGGTCAAGTCCGAGACCGAGGCCGCGCTCGGCGAGCTGAAGCAGGCCCTGGAGGGCACCGACACCGAGGCCATCCGCTCGGCGAGCGAGAAGGTCGCCCTGGCCAGCCAGAAGATCGGCTCGGCCATCTACGGCCAGCAGCAGGCGGGCGCCGAGGGCGCGGACGCCTCCGCCGCCGGCGGCGCCCAGCAGGAGGAGTCCGACGTCGTCGACGCCGAGATCGTCGACGAGGACAACGGCAAGCGCGACGGCCAGGCCTGAGCGGCGCTCGGACTCTTCTAGCTAGGAGGTGCGGCCAATGGCGCTGCCTGACTACGAGAACGGCGAGGCGGAGGAGGGGCCGGTGATCCGCGACAAGCGGCGCGTCGACCCCGAGACCGGCGAGCTGCGCACCCCCGACGGCGCCGACACCGGGCCGGGGGCCCCGGCCGCCGACGAGGCGGCCGGGCCCGAGGCCCCCGCGGAGGCCGACCAGCGGGTCACCGAGCTCACCAACGACCTCAAGCGGTTGCAGGCCGAGTACGCCAACTACCGCAAGCGGGTCGACCGGGACCGGGCCGCCGTCAAGGAGCAGGCGCTGGCCCAGGTGGCCGGCGAGCTGCTGCCGATCCTCGACGACATCGGCCGTGCGCGCGAGCACGAGGAGCTGACCGGCGGGTTCAAGTCGGTCGGCGAGGCGCTGGAGTCGGTGGTGGTCCGCCTGGGGCTGACCAAGTACGGGGAGGCGGGCGACGCGTTCGACCCGACCGTGCACGAGGCCCTGACGATGGTCCCCCAGCCGGGGGTCGAGGCGCCCACCGTGATCGAGGTGTTCCAGCCGGGGTACGCCATCGGGGAGCGGGTGCTGCGCCCGGCCCGGGTGGTCGTGGCCGGCCCCGCCGATGAGCCCGAGGAGGCCGACGGGGACGGGGAGGACTCCGCCGAGGAGGCCGCCCCGGCCGCGGAGGCCGGGAACGACGAAGAGAAGAAGTAGGACGCGACCGCGCCCCGGGCACCGCCAGGTGCCCGGGGCGCGGACCACCGACGGCGCGGAGCGGGGAGAAGGCACACGTCCATGAGCACCAAGGACTACCTGGAAAAGGACTACTACAAGGTCCTAGGAGTCTCGAAGACGGCCACTCAGGACGAGATCAAGCAGGCCTACCGCAAGCTCGCGCGCGCCAACCACCCCGACGCCAACAAGGGCGACGACGAGGCCGAGGAGCGGTTCAAGGAGATCTCCGAGGCCTACAGCGTGCTGTCGGACGAGAAGCGGCGCAAGGAGTACGACGACGCCCGCTCCCTGTTCGGCGGCTCCTACCGGCCGGGCGGCGGCACCGGGCCCGGCGGCTTCGACCTGGGCGACCTCTTCGGGGGCGGCCCCGGCTCCGGAGGCGCGGGCGGAGGCGGCGACCGGCTGAGCGACCTGTTCGGCGGCCTGTTCGGGGGGCGCGGGCGCACCACCACGACGCCGCGGCGCGGCGCCGACGTCGAGACCGAGACCACGCTGAGCTTCACCGAGGCGGCCGAGGGGGTCACCCGCTCGTTCACGCTGACCTCGGACGCGGCGTGCGCCACCTGCAAGGGCACCGGCGCGCGGGCGGGCACCTCGCCGCGGATGTGCCCCAAGTGCACGGGCACCGGGCACGAGAGCAAGAACCTGGGGGGCTTCTCCCTCTCCGAGCCCTGCAGCGAGTGCAAGGGCCGGGGCCTGGTCACCGACGACCCGTGCCCCACCTGCCACGGCAGCGGCCGCGGCAAGAGCAGCAGGACCGTTCAGGCGCGCATCCCCGCCGGCGTCTCCGACGGCCAGCGGATCCGGATCGCGGGCAAGGGAGCGCCGGGGGAGCACTCAGGCCCGGCCGGAGACCTCTACGTGGTGGTACGCGTGCACAAGCACCCCCTGTTCGGCAAGTCCGGCGAGAACCTGACCGTCACCGTCCCGGTGACCTTCCCCGAGGCGGTGCTCGGCGCCGACGTGCGCGTGCCCACCCTGGGCGGGGTGCCGGTGACGGTGAAGATCCCGCCGGGCACGCCCAGCGGCCGCACGCTGCGGGTGCGCGGCAAGGGCTCGCGCCGCCGCGACGGGACCATCGGGGACCTGCTCGTCACGGTCGAGGTGCAGGTGCCCCAGACGATCAGCGCCGACGCGCGCGAGGCGCTGGAGAAGTACCGCGCCGCGACCTCCGACCACGACCCGCGGAGCGGTCTGGAGGCCCAGGCCAAGGGAGCGTGAGCATGATGAACCACGGTGGGCTCGGCGACGACGCCCCGGTCTACGTCATCTCGGTGGCCGCAGAGCTGTCCGGGCTGCACCCGCAGACGCTGCGCCAGTACGACCGGCTCGGCCTGGTCTCGCCGGGCCGCGCCCCCGGGCGCGGCCGCCGGTACTCGGCGCGGGACGTGCAGATGCTGCGCGAGGTGCAGCG
This sequence comes from Nocardiopsis chromatogenes YIM 90109, assembly GCF_000341185.1. GTDB lineage: Bacteria > Actinomycetota > Actinomycetes > Streptosporangiales > Streptosporangiaceae > Nocardiopsis_A > Nocardiopsis_A chromatogenes. Next base: position 14,253 of record NZ_ANBH01000238.1, on the reverse strand, counting down.
GCTCTCCCAGGAGGAGGGCATCAACCTCGCCGGGATCAAGCGCATCCTGGAGCTGCAGCGGGAGGTGGCCGAGCTCCGCGAGACCGTCTTCCACCTGCACAACGAGCTGGAGGCGGCGCGCTCGGCGGTGGCCCGCCGGGGGGCGGCGCAGGGGCCGCCGCCGGTCCCGGGGGGCGAGCTGATGCCGGTGCGGCGCACCCGGGTGACGGTCTTCGGGGCCGCGCTCCAGCCCGACCCCCGGGAGGACCGCCGGGCCGAGCCCCGGGAGGAGCCGCGGGACGACCTCCGGGAGGACCCGCGCCGCGACTGACGGCGGCCGGAGCGGGGCACGCCCCGCGCACCGCGCGGTCACGGCGCACACGCCGCACGCACACCGCTGCGGCGGCGGAGACGAGCGCCCCACGGGCCCGGCGCCGAGCGCCGGGCCGCGGCGGCGCACGGCCGATTTGCACAACCTCATAGGGATTCGCACGAAGGGGGCGGCGACACCATGAACTACAAACTCACCACCAAGAGCCAGGAAGCGCTCTCCACGGCCATCCGCCGTGCCACGGCCGACGGTGCGCCGCAGGTCGAGCCGGTGCACCTGCTCGCCGCCCTCCTGGAGCAGGGCGAGGGGGTCATCCGGCCGCTGCTCAAGGAGGTCGGCGCCGACCCCGACCAGCTCGCCGGGCGCACCGACCAGGCGCTGGAGGCGATCCCCAAGGCCAGCGGCAGCACGGTCAGCGCACCGCAGAGCTCGCGCCGGCTCATCGTCTCGCTGAACACCGCGGCGCAGCGGGCGCAGAAGATGGAGGACGAGTACGTCTCCACCGAGCACCTGCTGGTGGGACTGGCCGCCGACGGCGGGGAGGCCTCCCGGCTGCTCACCGAGGCCGGGGCCACGCCGGACGCGCTGCTGGAGGCCTTCGACCGGGTGCGCGGGCCGGGGCGGGTCACCAGCCAGAACCCCGAGGAGACCTACCAGGCGCTGGAGAAGTACGGGGTCGACCTGACCGGGCAGGCCCGCTCGGGCGCGCTGGACCCGGTGATCGGCCGGGACACCGAGATCCGCCGGGTGGTGCAGGTGCTGTCCCGGCGCACCAAGAACAACCCGGTGCTGATCGGCGAGCCCGGCGTGGGCAAGACCGCCGTGGTCGAGGGGCTGGCCCAGCGCATCGTCGCCGGGGACGTCCCCGAGTCGCTCCGCGACAAGCGGCTGATCTCCCTCGACCTGTCGGCGATGGTGGCGGGCGCCAAGTACCGCGGGGAGTTCGAGGAGCGCCTCAAGGCCGTGCTCAACGAGATCAAGGAGAGCGACGGCCAGATCATCACGTTCATCGACGAGCTGCACACCATGGTGGGCGCGGGCGCCGCCGAGGGCGCCATGGACGCGGGCAACATGCTCAAACCCATGCTCGCCCGGGGCGAGCTGCGCATGGTCGGCGCGACCACGCTGGACGAGTACCGGGAGCGGATCGAGAAGGACCCGGCGCTGGAGCGCCGCTTCCAGCAGGTGCTGGTGGGCGAGCCGTCGGCGGCGGACACCATCGCCATCCTGCGCGGGCTCAAGGGGCGCTACGAGGCCCACCACAAGGTGCAGATCGCCGACTCGGCGCTGGTGGCGGCGGCGACGCTGTCGGACCGCTACATCACCGCCCGGTTCCTTCCCGACAAGGCCATCGACCTGATCGACGAGGCGGCCTCCCGGCTGCGCATGGAGATCGACTCGCGTCCGGTGGAGATCGACGAGCTGCAGCGCACCGTGGACCGCCTCAAGATGGAGGAGATGGCGCTGGCCAAGGAGTCGGACCCGGCCTCGCTGCAGCGGCTGGAGCGGCTGCGCGCGGACCTGGCCGACCGGCAGGAGGAGCTGAACGGCCTCAACGCCCGCTGGGAGCAGGAGAAGGCGGGGCTGAACCGGGTCGGCGACCTGAAGACGCACCTGGACAACCTGCGCACCAAGGCCGAGCGGGCGCAGCGCGAGGGCGACTTCGCCGAGGCGTCGCGGCTGATGTACGGCGAGATCCCGCAGGCGGAGAAGCAGCTGGAGGAGGCCACCTCGGCCGAGGAGTCCGCCGAGGGGCGGGCCGAGGCGGAGGACGGGCACGCCGACACGATGGTCAAGGACGAGGTCGGCGCGGACGACGTGGCCGACGTGGTCTCCTCCTGGACCGGCATCCCGGTGGGGCGGCTGCTGGAGGGCGAGACCTCCAAGCTGCTGCGCATGGAGGAGGAGCTGGGACGGCGGCTGATCGGGCAGCGGAACGCCGTGGCGGCGGTGTCCGACGCGGTGCGCCGGGCGCGGGCGGGCATCTCCGACCCGGACCGGCCCACCGGCTCGTTCCTGTTCCTCGGGCCGACGGGCGTGGGCAAGACCGAGCTGGCCAAGGCGCTGGCGGAGTTCCTCTTCGACGACGAGCGCGCGATCGTGCGCATCGACATGAGCGAGTACTCGGAGAAGCACTCGGTGTCGCGGCTGGTGGGGGCTCCCCCCGGCTACGTCGGGTACGAGGAGGGCGGCCAGCTCACCGAGGCGGTGCGGCGGCGCCCGTACACGGTGGTGCTGCTGGACGAGGTGGAGAAGGCGCACCTGGAGGTCTTCGACACGCTGCTGCAGGTCCTGGACGACGGCCGGCTGACGGACGGCCAGGGGCGGCTGGTGGACTTCCGCAACACGCTGCTGATCCTGACGTCGAACCTGGGGTCGCAGTTCCTGGTGGACCCGCAGCTGGAGAACGGGGCGAAGAAGGACCGGGTGATGCAGGTCGTGCAGAACACCTTCAAGCCCGAGTTCCTGAACCGGCTGGACGACGTGATCATGTTCGACGCGCTGTCCACCGAGGAGCTGACCCGGATCGTGGACCTGCAGGTGGAGCGGCTCGGGCGGCGCCTGGCCGACCGGCGCCTGAGCCTGGAGGTCACCCCGGCGGCCCGCGAGTGGCTGGCGCTGACCGGCTACGACCCGGCCTACGGGGCGCGGCCGCTGCGCAGGCTGGTGCAGGCCGCGATCGGCGACCCGCTGGCGCGCGAACTGCTGTCCGGGGAGCTGCGCGAGGGCGACACGGTCAAGGTCGACCTGGACGACGCCGCCGACCGGCTGACGGTGGTGAAGGCCCCCGAGCCCGCGGCGGCCTGACCGGTCGGAGACATGGGCCCCCGGCGGCAACGCCGCCGGGGGCCCATCGTCGTCGCTCCCGGGGAGGACGGCGGGGCGGCCCGGCACCATCGGCCCCACGCGAACCCGATCACGCGCCGGACCGCGGCGGCCGCGCACACGCCCGGAGGCCGACGGCGCTCCAGGGGGCCGCCGCCCCTCCCCGCCCCTACCTCGGGAGGCCCGGGACGGGTGGGCCCGACGGGATCCTTGCCGCCGCGCGGGACGCCAGGTCCATGGCCGCCCTCCTCGGGGCCGGTTCGCCGTCCAAGTCCTCCTTGCCGTACCGCACCACCTCGCGGTGCCAGTGCAGGATCCCCGACAGCCAGTCCTTCATCAGGTCCGCGTACCGCCGCAGCGCGTTCTGGGCCCGCTCGTCCAGATCCATGTCCTCGAACAGCTCCGGCAGGGCCTGCCGGTCGATGCGGTCGAACTGGTCCAGCCGCACCCGCAGCAGGTCCCCCACCACGTCGCGGGCGGTGATCCGGTCGGTGCCGAGGAAGTTCTCCACCACCAGCACCATGTTGTGGACCTCGCCCTCGCGCTCGACCTCCTTCTGGTACGAGAACAGGTCGTTCAGGATGCACGCCACGTCCTGGGCCGACGTCTCCAGCTCCCGGACCGTCCGCGTGGCGAACACCTCCGCCGGCACGTCCCCGGCCCCCTCCATCCGGGCCAGGGCCATCGTCATGTCCGACCCGAACGTGCGCCGCCGCATCTCCAGGTAGTCCACCGGGTCCGGCACCCGGTTGGCCGCCTGGTTGTCCAGCTCCCACACCCAGCTCGCCGTCATCTCCCGCACCGCCGTGCGGAACGCCTCGCGCGCCGCCATCGGCAGCGGCGCCGCCGTCCGGCGCCACAGCTCCTCCAGCCCCCGCTCCATCGGGTCCAGCGGCTGCGGGACCAGCCCCAGGTCCAGCGGCATGAAGGCGCCCAGCCGCTCGTGCGAGAGCCGTCCCGCCGCCACGTCCCGGCGGCCGCCGTAGACCAGCGGGTAGTAGTCGTCGCCGTAGGTCCCCCAGCACAGCCAGTCCGTGGACACCTCCAGCTTCTCCAGCGAGGAGTCGGCGTGGATGGCGGCGGCGCACAGGGCCAGGTCGTACCCGGTGAACTTCTCCTCGCTCCACACCACCGACCCCACGCCGGGAACCTCGTCGAGCATGCCCATGGAGCGCACCCACTCCAGCGAGTGCTCGCGCGCGGCGTCCAGGTGCGGGCTCATCCGGACCGGGTAGTGGATCGGGATGTCCGGGAGCGGCAGGTGCCCCGTCTCCCGGAACAGCTCCTGGGAGTGCTTGCGCGCGCGGCGGCGCAGTCCCGGGGCGAAGTTCAGGTTCATCGCGGGCACCCGCGCCGACGACGCCCCCAGGCCGGTCGGCCCCGACGCCGCCGCGGGCGGGCGCGGGGCCCGCTCCGGCGCGTACCTGCCGGTGGCCGCGTGCCACTCGTGCCCGCCGGCCTGCCAGTCCTGGAGCGCCTTGGCCAGCGCCGCCGCAGCGGCCGCCTCCCCCGGAAGACCGCCCGACGCCGCCAGCCCCTCGGCCAGCTCGCCCACGGCCGTGTCCTCGAACTGCACCATCCGGGAGGTGAGCAGGTCGTTGACCAGCTCGGCGGCCTCCTGGTCCGGGCATCCGAGGAAGGCGCCGTACACCTGCACGGCGTTGTCCCGGCGCCCGTCGGCGGCGTCGGCGCGGGCCGAGAACAGGTCGTTGCGCAGGTGCACCGCGTCGGCGAAGGCCTCGCGCAGGACGCGCACCGCGCGGCCGTGCGCCGCGTCGCCGACCGAGGCCCTGGCGGCGAACTCGGCGAGGTCGGCGCAGAACAGGCCCCCGCCCCCGGCGCGCCGGTCCTGCAGGTGCTCGATGGGGTTGGGGGCGCGCTCGCGCCCGCGCTGGTCGAGCTCGCGCAGCGGGTCGGCGATGACGCCGCGCAGGTCGGCGGTGAAACGGCCGTGCAGGCTCTCGGGCAGGGCGGGCGCGGTGCGCTCCCACAGGTCGGCGAGGGCGACGGCGGACGGGGGCGGGGGCGCCGCCTCGTCCTCGGCGGACCCGTCGGTACCGGCGCCCTCGTCGGCCTCGGCGGCGGGCTCCGGGGAGTCCGGGGCTCTGCCTTCCAGGACCCCCTCCAGGAGCGCGATACGGGCGCGCACGTCAGGGCGGTCCTTCGCGCTGCGGAAGCGCGCGCGGGACTCGTCGCGGTGGAAGAACGCCCAGGTGTACCAGTCGGTCATCAGCGCGAGGGTGCGCGGGTCGCAGTCGGGGTGGGCGTAGGCGGCCAGCAGCGGGATGTCCATCGCGGCCAGGGCGGCCTCGTCCCAGACACCGTCGCCGTCCGGGCCCGGCGGGCCGGAGCCGAGGAGCCCGGTGCGGCGGACCCACGCCGCGTTGTGCTCGCGCGCGGTCTCCAGGCCCGGGTTGATGCGGGCCGGGTACGGGAGGTAGAAGGCGGGCAGCTCGAAGGCGTCCATCACAGGGGGCCTCTCTCGTCGACCGTGAGCCGGGGCGCGCCACTTCGCAGGAAGACTAGATCCGGGGCGGACCGGACGTCCCGCACTCAGCGCGAATCGAGCGCAGACCGCCCGGGTTCATGGAGCCTTGCCCGCTTTGCCCACCGGGTTCCGGACGCCCGATGCCCACCGCCCCGTCCCCCGTTTCACCAGTGACCGGACCCGAAACGACCGGCGGTCGGCCATCGGCCTCCGAGCGGTGACCGACGCGGCCCGGCTCGCAGACGGCGAGGACCGGGGCACCCGGCCAGAGCCGCGGCCCCGAACGCCGGTGGTTCATCGCCACATCCCTGTGGATTCCGCGGGGCTCCCCCCGCCCGAGACCTGAAGAGCGCCGCTCAATCGGGTCGTTCCATCGTCTCCGCCATGACCTGCTCAAGCGGGATCCCCGGCTCCGATCCGTCCATGCGCTCGCGGACGATCCGGACGGTCTCTTGCTCTGCGAACTCCTGGTAACGCCCGAGCAGTCCGATGGGAACGACGGCCGCGACCTCCTTGCCATGGCGCGTGATCACGGTCGGTTCGCCATCCCGATCCGCCCGGTCGACGGCGTCCGCCAGGTGGTCCCGGACCCGGCGGAGGGACTCCACTCGCATCTCGCTCATGTCCCGATGGTGCACCCGCCCCTAGGGTGCCGAGGACGAAGCCCTCTTGAAAATGACAATCGTTTGCGAAAGGATCGGCCGAGGCGTCCGGGCCACCTCCCTCTGACCGGGCGCCTCCCCCTCCCCCAGGGGTGACCGCAAGGGTGCGGGGCCGCGGGCGGGTACCGGGTCCGCGGCCCCTGCATTCCCCGCGCATTACGCCCGGCGCGGAACGGCTCCGGGAAGGATGGCCGCCCGGGGCGGGGCGCACTATGTTCGGAAGCCAGTGACGCCCGCGACAACGCTGGGGAGGCAGCCGTGTCCGAACCCGCTCCGCAGTCCGATCCCGGCCCCGGGAGCGGTCCCGGCCGCCCGTACGGCCCCGGCTTCGCCCCCTCGCCCGTTCCCGTCCCCGACGACGAGCCGCTGATGCGCGACCTGATCGGCGCCATGCTGCGCCGCGTCCGCCAGGAGCAGGGCCGCACCCTGCGCGAGGTGGCCGAGGCCGCCCAGGTGTCGCTCCCCTACCTCTCCGAGGTCGAGCGCGGGCGCAAGGAGCCCTCCTCCGAGGTCCTCGCCGCCATCCGGCAGGCGCTCGGCCTGCGCCTGGTCGACCTGGTCGGCGGCATGCACATGGAGCTGGCGGCCCCGGCCGTCGTCCCCGTGCAGGGCGTGCCCGGCTCCCTGGGCCGCGGCCCCGCGGGCGGGCACCGGGCCGTCATGCTCGCCGCCTGAGGGGCGAGGGGCGGCCCGGCACCGCGCCGTCCGCTCACGCCGCCCGCACCTCCAGGTCCCTCGCCGACACCAGGCCGTCGACGATCCCGTACTCCAGCGCCTCCTGGGCCGTGAGGATCTTGTCCCGGTCGGTGTCCTCCCGCAGCCGTTCGGTCGTCTGCCCCGTGTGCCGGGACAGGATCTCCTCCACCTGCGCCCGGATCCGCAGCACCTCCGCCGCCTGGATCTCCAGGTCGGCGGCGGTGCCCTGCCCCTCGCCCGAGGGCTGGTGCAGCAGGACGCGCGAGTGCGGCAGCGCCGCGCGCTTGCCCGGGGCGCCCGCCGCCAGCAGCACCGCGGCCGCGGAGGCGGCCTGCCCCATGCACACGGTCGCCACATCGGCGCGGACGAAGCTCATCGTGTCGTAGATGGCGGTCAGCGCCGTGTTCGAGCCGCCCGGCGAGTTGATGTAGAGCTGGATGTCCCGGTCCGGGTTCTCGTAGTCCAGGTGCAGCAGCTGGGCCATCACCACGTTCGCCACCCCGTCGTCGAGCGGCGTGCCGATGAAGACGATCCGCTCCGACAGCAGCCTGCTGAACACGTCGTAGGCGCGCTCGCCCTCCGGGCGGCGCTCGACCACCGTCGGAATCGTGTAGCTCTGCGCCATCTCACTCCCCCTTCGCCGTCGTGGCGGTGTGCGCCGCCACGCCCGCGGGCACGGCGAAACCGAACCGGCGGGCCGTCTCGCCGCCGATCTCCGCGACGCTGGTCACCACCTCGTCCACGAACCCGTACTCCTTGGCCTCCTGCGCGGTGAACCACCGGTCGCGGCGCTGGTCCTCGGCCAGGGTCTCCTCCGACCGCCCCGAGTGCTCGGACAGGATGCGCAGCATCGTCTTCTTGGTGTGCGCCAGGTTCTCGGCCTGGATGGCGATGTCGGCGGCGGTCCCGCCGATCCCCCCGGAGGGCTGGTGCATCATGATCCGCGCGTTCGGCAGGCTGTAGCGCTTGCCCGCCGTCCCCGTGCACAGCAGCGCCTGGGCCATGCTGTAGGCCGACCCCATGACCAGGGTCGCCACGTCGTTGGGGATGAACCGCATGGTGTCGTAGACCGCCAGACCCGCGCTGATGGACCCGCCGGGACTGTTGATCAGCAGCGTGATGTCCCGCTTGGGGTCCTCCGAGGCGAGCAGCATGAGCTGCGAGCACACCCGGTTGGCCACCGCGTCGTCGATCTCCGAGCCCAGCACCACCATCCGGCCGTGCAGCAGCCCGGTGAGCACCTGGTCGCCGAACCCCCCGCCGGGGGCGGCCTCGGACGCCTCGCTCGTGAGCATCGTCCTCCTCCTCGTCTCCGTCCGTCCGGCGGGCCTCCGCGCCGCCGGTTCCTTCACCCTGCGGTGCGCCCGGCCGCCCGGGCCACGGTTTCTGCCCTGGGGAGATCTGCTGCGGGCAGAGCCGGGACGGGGACACGGGCGGGGACGCGGGCGGGGACGCGGGAGCACCGTGGGAGACGGCCGCGGGAGGGGCCGCGTACGGCACAGGGCGTACACCGGATGTCGCCCCCGGGACGACGCCCGCAGGAGGGATGTCCGGAAGGCTCGGTCCCATGTCGATCGGTGTCTGGTTCGGGATCTGGCTCGGTGTGCTCTCCTGCGCCTGTTACACGGCCGCCGCGGTGGCCCAGCGCAGGCTGGCCCTCGCCGTGCCGGAGCCCCTCACCGCCGGGCGGTCGCTGGCCGCACTGGCCCGCCGCCCCCTGTGGTGGGGGGCCGCCGTGCTGAACGCGGGCCGCGCCGTCCTCCAGGTGGGTGCGCTCGCCTTCGCCCCGCTCACCGCGGTGCAGCCGCTGGGCGTGCTGGTGCTGGTGTTCGGCCTGCCCTGGTCGGCCCGGCTGTCCGGACGCCGGGTCACCGCGCGGGAGTGGCGCGGTGCGCTGCTCACCGTGCTGGCGCTGGGGGTGCTCCTGACGGTGGCCGTGACCGGCGGCGGGGGACGGCCGATGGACGCCGGCACCGGCGCGCTGGTGGTCGGCGGGACGGCGGCGCTGCTGGGCGCGCTGGCCTGGACGGCCGGACGGGTCTCCTCCCCCGTCTGGCGGAGCCACCTTCTCGCGGCCGCCGCCGGGACCGCATTCGGGGTCGCCTCGGCCACCGCCAAGACCGTGATCGCGGTCGCCGCCGACGGCGGGGCCGCCGTCGGCCTGGCGCACCCGGCCGCGGGCGGCACCGCGCTGGTCGCCATCGCCGGGCTGCTGCTGGCGCAGGCCGCCTACCAGGGCGCCGAGCTGGGCGCCCCGCTCGGGGTGACCACGGTGGCCAACCCGGTGGCCGCCTCGGTGGTGGGCGTGGCGTTCATGGGCGAGACCTACTCCGGCGGCTGGCCGGGCACCGGGGTGGCGGTGCTGTGCGCGCTCCTGGCGGGCTACGGCATCACGCTGCTGGCGGACCCCTTCCGAACTGGCCGAACCCGGTCATCTGCCCCCTCACCGGAACTCATCGGACCCCGCTGCCGATAAGATCGCCGGGCACCGCCCCCGGGGGCCGCCCGGGTGCGGGCAGACGCCGAAGGGAGCGGCCGGGCACGACATGGGTTTCTTCGATGCGGTGCTCGCCTTCCCCACGGTGCTCTTCAGCGTCCCGCTGCCGGTGGTCTTCGCCTACTGGCTGACCGCGCTGCTGGGCGTGCTCGACATCGGCCTCCTCGACGGCGACGCCGACGGCGAGGGCTCCCCCGGCGGCCTGGCCGGCGTGCTCACCGCCGTCGGGCTCGGCGGGATGCCCGCCACCGTGTCGCTGTCGCTACTGGTCGCCTTCGCCTGGTTCACCGCGCTGGTCGGAAACGTCGTGATCGATTCCCTGGGCCTGTCCACGCCGGTCGTCGTCATCGCCTCCCTCCTCGTCCTGCTCATCGCCGTGATGGTCGCCTGGGGCGCGGTGAGCGGCGTCGCGGTGGGCGTCCGCCGCCTGCTGCCCGGCACCGCCCGCGTGCGCACCGGCCGCGACCTGGTGGGGCGCACCTGCACGGTGCGCACCGGCCGGGTCGACGACGGGTTCGGCCAGGGCGAGGTGGTCTTCGACGACGGCTCCAGCATGACGGTGCAGGTGCGCACCATCGGCGGGGAGCTCCTCTCCTCCGGGGACACCGCGCTCATCTTCGACCACGACACCGACGGCGGCTTCTACCGCATCTCGCGCTTCGACCCCGCCCTGGACCCCGGCGACACCTGACGCGCCCCGCACCGTCCGGGGTGGGCCCCTGTGACCTGGCCGGATCCGGCCCGGCGCGGAACCGCCCGGACCGGGCCCCCGTCAGAGGGGCCGAGGACGTCCCGCGGCACCCCGCTCGCACGGCCGGGGGACGGCCCGCCCGAACGATCGGCGCGCCCCCGCGCCACCGCCCGAACGACCACGTGCACGACCACCCGCCCGACCACCCGACCCCTCGGACGGGCCCGCCGGGACCACCCGGCCCCGCGGCCCGCACGCAGGCGCCCGCGGAGGCGCGCCGGTTCCGCCCCCGCCGCCCCGGCGCCGCACCTGCCCGATCCGGACCACGTAGAAAGTTCGCCCCGTATGGAAGCAATCGGCGTCGCCGGCGGTGTCCTCATCGCCGCCCTCCTGCTCATCGCCATCCTGGTGCCCGTCGTCCTGCTCAAGATGTTCCAGAAGGTCCGCCAGGGCGAGGCGCTGATCGTCAACAAGTTCCGCCACGACGACGTGTCGCTCACCGGCGCCGTGGTCCTCCCGGTCATCCACAAGGCCGAGGTCATGGACATCTCGCAGAAGTCCATCGCCTTGGAGCGCAACGGGCGCAACGGCCTGGTCTGCAAGGACAACATCCGGGCCGACATCAGCATCAAGTTCTTCATCCGCGTGAACCCGGAGAAGTCCGACATCCTGCGGATCGCCAAGAGCATCGGCGTGGAGAGCGCGAGCAGCCAGGAGAACCTGCAGGACCTCTTCGACGCCAAGTTCGAGGAGGCCCTCAAGACGGTCGGCAAGCACTTCGACTTCGAGGAGCTCTACACCCACCGCGAGGAGTTCCGCGACCGCATCGTCGAGGTCATCGGCAACGACCTGTACGGGTACGTGCTCGAGGACGCGGCCATCGCGCACCTGGAGCAGACGCCCCTGATGGCCCACGACCGGGACAACATCCTGGACGCCGAGGGCATCACCAAGATCACCGAGCGCACCGCCATCCAGCACCGCCTCACCAACGAGCTGGAGAACGAGCGCGACAAGGAGATCAAGCGCAACGACACCGAGACCGCCGAGACCCTGGCCGAGCTGGAGCGCCAGGAGGCCGAGGCCCGGGCCCGCGCCGAGCGCGAGATCGCCACCATCCGGGCCCGCGAGGAGGCCGAGACCCAGCGCGTCCAGGCCGAGGAGCGGCTCAAGTCCCGCACCGCCGAGATCCGCACCGAGGAGCAGCTCGGCGTGCAGCGGGAGAACCAGCAGCGGGAGATCGCGGTCGCCGAGAAGAACCGCGAGCGCGTCATCGCGGTGGAGAGCGAGCGCATCGAGAAGGACCGGATGCTGGAGGTCATCGGCCGCGAGCGGGAGACCGAGCTGTCCACCATCGCCAAGGACAAGGAGGTCGAGGCCGAGCGCCGCGAGGTCGCCGACGTCGTCCGGGAGCGGGTCGCGGTGGAGAAGACCGTGGCCGAGCAGGAGGAGGCCATCAAGAAGCTGCGCGCGGTCGAGGAGGCCGAGCGCGAGCGCCAGGCCATCGTCATCAAGGCCGAGGCCGAGGCCCAGGAGAACCTGGTCAAGGACATCAAGGCCGCCGAGGCCGCCGAGGAGGCCGCCAAGCACCGGGCCGCCGAGGAGCTCACCCTGGCCGAGGCCCGGCAGCAGGCCGCCGACCTGGACGCCCGCTCCCAGATCCGGCTCGCCGAGGGCAAGCAGGCCGAGGCCGCGGCCGAGGGCCTGGCCGCCGTGCAGGTCCGCGAGCAGGACGCCGCCGCCCTGGAGAAGGTCGGCCGCGCAGAGAACGCCGTGGCCCAGGAGAAGGCCGCGATCGAGGCCGAGGCCATCGCCGCCAACCTCAAGGCCGAGGCCGAGGGCCTCAACGACAAGGCCGGCGCCATGGCCGCGCTGGACCAGGCCACCCGCGAGCACGAGGAGTACCGCCTGCGGCTGGAGGCCGAGAAGGAGGTCCGCCTGGCCGGGATCGACGTGCACCGCCAGGTCGCCGAGGCCCAGGCCACGGTGCTGGCGACCGGCCTGGAGAAGGCCGACATCAACATCGTCGGCGGCGACGGCATGTTCTTCGACCGGATGGTCAACGCCGTCGGCATGGGCAAGGCCGTGGACGGGTTCGTCGGCGGCTCCGGCGTCGCCCAGAGCCTGGCCGGGGACTGGCTCAACGGCGAGCGGGACTTCGCCGCGGACCTGACCGGCGTGCTCTCCCGGGTCGGCACCGAGGACGTGAAGAACCTGTCGGTGTCGGCGCTGCTGATGAAGCTCATCGACGGCGGGGCGCCCGACTCCGACAAGCTGCGCTCGCTGCTGGACACCGCCCGCGAGATGGGCGTGGCCGAGCAGAGCGTGGCCGCGCTGGACAACGGCGCCGCACCGGTGAAGCGGTGAGCCGGTGACGGAGGAACGCGACGACGCCGGCGCGCCCGAGGAGGGCGCGCCGGCCCCTGACGGACTCGACCGGGGCACCTACGAGGTCCTCCGGGCCCGCCTGTCCGAGCAGGCCCAGGAGCTGGCGCGGCGCGCCGAGGAGCTGAACGGGCGCCGCTTGGAGGTGTTCGGCTCCGGCGAGCTGCGGCTGCTGGGGACCGAGCGGATCCGCACCGAGAACAACTGCGTGCCGCGGGACATCGTGTCGGTCGGCGGGCTCATGCTCTTCGGCTACAACGTGTTCATCGGGCTCAAGCCCGAGACCGCCGTCGGCGACGTGTTCAGCCTGCACGCCTTCGAGCGCGACGCGGAGGGGGAGGGGCTGTCCTTCACCGAGGCCGGCCCCGGCGGGGTGCCCGGCCTGCTGGACGCCCCCGCCTTCGAGCGCGACTTCGGCGAGCTGTACCGGTACTACCGGGAGACCCGCCTGATGCAGCTGCGCCACGTGGAGGGGCGGCTGCTGGCGGTCTTCCAGACCGGCCCGCGCACCGACGACGTGCGGGTGCTGCGCTGGGACACCACCCCGCAGGGGGACGTGTCCTACCGGGACGCGCGCGGCGAGCGCGACCACGTCTTCCCGCCCTCGCACGACTTCGAGTGGACCGAGACCACCCGCGACGACCACGTGCAGGGGCGCCACCCGCACATCTCCATCCGCGGGAAGCTGTTCGTGGAGACCGTCGGCGGCGACCTGACCATCAAGGTGGAGAACAACACCGAGGTGGGCGAGGGCGTCTACAGCGAGCCGGTGGAGGAGCCGCTGCAGAGCCTGGCCGACGCCGACGTGCGCTACGCCGAGGTGGGGCCGCTGGTCCTGCTGCGCATCCTGCCCTACAACGAGTCCGAGCACCGCTACCTGGTGTTCAACACCCGCACCAAGGAGGTGCTGCGCCTGGACGGCATCGGGCAGGCCTGCCGCCGCCTCCCCGAGGACCAGGGCATCATCTTCCCCGGCGGCTACTACCTGGCCACCGGGACGCACAAGACCTTCGACACCGAGGTGGAGGAGCTGGAGTTCGAGCGGGCCATCCGCTCGCCCAACGGCGAGGACGTGCTGTACGCGTTCCACGCCCGCCGGGAGGGGCGCACCCTGCTGCTGCCCTACAACGTCATCCGCAAGGAGGTCGCCAGCCCGATCTCCTGCCACGGCTACTCGCTCTTCGACGACGGCACCATGGTGGTGTTCCGCAACGGGTCGGACGAGCCCACGCGGGTGCACCCGCTGCAGGTGTGGCGCACCCCGTTCGTGTCCGACCTGCACGCGGCGGCCCAGCCGGCCGGGACCGGCCCGCTGGAGCGGATCGGCAACCCCGACCTGGTGCGCGGCATCTCCGACTGCCTGTCGGTGGTGCGCATGGTCGAGGAGATGTCCCCCTCGGCCGCGGTGTTCGAGGCGCTCATCGCCGCCTGCCGCCGCCTGGGCGACCACTACCACTGGATCGGCGAGGAGGAGCTGGGCGCCCCCGGCGAGGCCGCCGCCCGGGTGCGCGCCACCGCCGAGCAGGTGCTGGAGGAGTTCGAGAACGTCCAGGCGCTCACCGAGCAGGCCGCCGCGGCGCTGCAGGAGGCCGAGACCGAGCTGCTCGGCCTGGTCCGCCGCTCTCGCGGGGAGACCGGGGACACCGCCGACGCGTGGGTGCGGCGCCTGGCCGAGCTCCGCCGCGCCCAGGGGCGGGG
>NZ_ANBH01000237.1 GCF_000341185.1 Nocardiopsis chromatogenes YIM 90109 | reverse complement strand
GCCGGGCCGGGCCCGCCGCTCTCGCGGGGAGACCGGGGACACCGCCGACGCGTGGGTGCGGCGCCTGGCCGAGCTCCGCCGCGCCCAGGGGCGGGTGGCCGCGCTGCGGGACATGCGCTACATCGACGCCGAGCGGCTGGACGCGCTCGACGGGCGGCTCGGCGAGGAGCTGGACCTGGCGGGCACGCGCACCGTCGAGTTCCTCCAGGGCGAGGGGGCCTTCACCGGCTACCACGCCGAGGTGGACCGGCTGGCCGCCGACGCCGAGGCGATCGGGGCCGCCTCCGAGGCCGAGGAGGTCGCCGACCGGCTGGCCGCCCAGACCGAGGGCCTGGAGGTGCTCACCCAGGTGGTGGGCTCCCTGGAGGTGGGGGACGCGCAGGTGCGCACCTCCATCCTGGAGCGGGTCGGCGAGGTGCTGGCGGGGGTGAACCGGGCGCGCGCCGCCCTGGACGCCCGCCGCAAGGAGCTGCTGGAGGTCGAGGGGCGGGCCGAGTTCTCCGCCGAGTTCGCCCTGCTGGGCCAGTCGGTCACCGGGGCGCTGGCGGCGGCGGACACCCCCGAGCGGTGCGACGAGCAGCTCGGGCGGCTGATGCTGCAGCTGGAGAACCTGGAGTCGCGCTTCTCGGAGTTCGACGAGTTCCTGAACGACCTGGCCGCCAAGCGGGAGGACGTCTACGAGGCGTTCTCGGCGCGCAAGCAGGCCCTGCTGGACGAGCGCGCCCGGCGGGCCGACCGCCTGGCCGAGTCGGCCGAGCGCATCCTGACCGGGGTGCGGCGCCGGGTGGCGTCCATGGACTCGGTGGAGGACGTCAACACCTACTTCGCCTCCGACCCGATGGTCGCCAAGCTCCGCTCCACCGCCGAGGAGCTGCGCGCGCTGGGCGACGCGGTGCGCGCCGACGAGCTGGAGGGGCGGGTCAAGGCGGCCCGCCAGGAGGCCGGGCGGTCGCTGCAGGACCGGCTGGAGCTGTTCGAGGGCGGCGGGGAGACGCTGCGCCTGGGGCGGCACCGGTTCGCGGTCAACACCCAGCCGATCGACCTGACGCTGGTGCCGCACGAGGGCGAGATGGCGGTGACCGTCACCGGGACCGACTTCCGGCACCCGGTGCGGGACGAGGCCTTCCAGGACACCCGCGACTTCTGGGACCAGCTCCTGCCCAGTGAGACGGACGCGGTGTACCGGGCCGAGCACCTGGCCGCGTCGCTGCTGGCCGGGGCCGAGGAGGGCACCGGCGGGTACACGCTGGAGGAGCTCTCCGAGGCGGCGCTGCGCGAGCCGGGCGACAAGGGCGGTCCCGCGCTGGCCGACATCGTCCGCAAGGCCGCCGAGGAGCGCTACGACGAGGGCTACGAACGCGGTGTGCACGACCACGACGCGCTGCTGATCCTGCGGGCGCTGCTGCGGCTGCGGGCGGCGGCGGGGCTGCTGCGCTACCCGGGCCGGGCGCGCGCGGCCGCCCAGGTGTTCTGGGCGTTCGGGGCCGCGGAGGGCGAGCGGGAGGCCTGGCGCACCCGGGCGGTGTCGCTGGCCCGCGCGCGCACGGTGTTCGGCTTCCACGGCTCCCCGGCCATAGGGGAGCTGCGCGGGGAGCTGTCCGGGGCGGTCGGGGCGTTCCTGTCCGAGTCGGGCCTGGACGACCTGGCCGACACGGCGGACGCCGCGGGCGAGTACCTCTTCGAGGAGCTGGGCGGCGGCCGGGCGGGTTTCGGCACCAGCGCGGGGGCGCGGGAGCTGCTGGAGGGCTTCCGCAGCGCGCTGGGCGGGGAGGCGTCCTCCTCGTACAAGGAGTACGCGGCCGACCTGGCGGCGCTCAAGGGCCCGGCCGAGCGGCGCCAGCTCGCCTCGGCGTGGCTCGGGGCGCACGTGGTCGCCTCCGGCAGGGAGGAGGAGCTGGGCGGCTTCCTGGAGGAGGCGGTCGCCGCTGAGCTGTGCGGCGGCCTGGTGGACCGGTACGACTCCTCGGCGGAGCTGTCCGCCACCGTGGAGGGGCTGCTCGGCACCCACCCGCGCGTCTCCGGGCGCCGCCTGGAGCTGCGGCTGGACGAGTTCCTGGAGCGCACCCGGCGCTTCCGCGCCGAGCGGGTCCCGGCGTTCCGCGCCTACCAGCGGCGCCGCACCGAACTGATCGACGCCGAGCGGCGGCGGCTGCGGCTCGGCGAGTACGTGCCCAAGGTGATGAGCGGGTTCGTGCGCAACCGGCTCCTGGACGAGTCCTACCTGCCGCTGATCGGCGACAACCTGGCCAAGCAGCTGGGGTCGGCCGGGGACGGGCGGCGCACCGACCAGAGCGGGCTGCTGCTGCTCATCTCCCCGCCCGGGTACGGCAAGACCACGCTGATGGAGTACGTGGCCAGCCGCCTGGGGCTGGTGCTCGTGAAGGTGAACGGACCCTCGCTGGGGCACGCGGTCACCTCGCTGGACCCGGCCGAGGCCCCGGACGCCACCTCCCGCCAGGAGGTGGAGAAGATCAACTTCGCCTTGGAGATGGGCTCCAACGTGCTGCTGTACCTGGACGACATCCAGCACACGGACCCGGAGCTGCTGCAGAAGTTCATCTCGCTGTGCGACGGGCAGCGCCGCATGGAGGGCGTCTGGGAGGGGCGGACCCGCACCTACGACCTGCGGGGCAAGCGCTTCGCGGTGTGCATGGCGGGCAACCCCTACACCGAGCAGGGGCAGAGGTTCCGGATCCCGGACATGCTGGCCAACCGTGCCGACGTGTACAACCTGGGCGACGTGCTCTCCGGCAAGGAGGAGGTCTTCGCGCTCAGCTACATCGAGAACGCCCTGACCTCGAACCCGGTGCTGGCGCCGCTGTCCGGGCGGGACCGCGGGGACGTGGAGCTGCTGGTGCGCATGGCCCGGGGCGACGACTCGGTGCGCTCGGACCGGCTGAGCCACCCGTACTCGCGGGTGGAGCTGGACCAGATCCTGGGCGTGCTGCGGCGGCTGCTGCGGGTGCAGCAGGTGGTGCTGGCCAACAACCAGGCCTACATCGCCTCGGCGGCCCAGGCGGAGGAGTCGCGGACCGAGCCGCCGTTCCGCCTGCAGGGCTCGTACCGGAACATGAACCGGCTGGCGGAGAAGATCGTCCCGGCCATGAACGAGGACGAGCTGGAGGCGGCGATCGACGACCACTACCTGGGCGAGGCGCAGACCCTCACGTCCGGGGCGGAGTCGAACCTGCTGAAGCTGGCCGAGATCCGCGGCACGATGACCCCGGAGCAGGCCGAGCGCTGGCGCGAGGTGAAGGAGGCCTACGTCCGCGGCAAGACGCTGGCCGGGGACGGCGACGACCCGATCGGCCGGGCCGTGGGCGCGGTGGGCCTGCTGGCCGACAAGGTGGGCGCGGTGGAGACCGCCATCGCCAAGGCGGCCGACCGCTTCGGCGGGCCCGAGGGGGCGTAGGGCCCACAGGCCACCGCTGATGACGGGGGCGCTTCCGGAATACCGGGGGCGCCCCTCCGCCGTCCTCCCCGGTACCTGTCGGGCCTCTTCTCGAAAAGCCCCTCCGCCTCGCCTGCGGCGTCCGTAGGCTTCCCCCGTGACGGAATCCGAGGGCCTCCCCTGCCCCAGCTGCGGCGCGAACACGCGGTTCTGGATCGACGACCGACTCGGCGGGCTGCCGCGGTGGATGCTGCCTCCGCGCAGAGAGGGATGGATCGCCGACGACCTCGACGACCTGAGGGACGACCCCAAGTGGACCGAGCTGATCGACGGCGCGCTCGTCTTCCAGATGTTCTCCGGGACGTCGTGGCACGCCATGACGAAGTCGGATCTCCTCTCGGCGCTGGGGCGGGGCGGGGGTGACGGCCGGACGGTCCTGGGCGGGATGACGGTGACCCTCGACCGCCACAACCGGTTCCTGACGGATGCGGCCGTCATCGAGGGGCCGGTGGACTGGGACGCCACCACGCTCGACCCGAGGACGCTTCCGCTGGTCGTGGAGGTCTCCGAGGAGGAGACCCTGCTCCGGGACCGGACCGTGAAGCCCCGCGCGTACGCGGCGGCGGGGATCCCCTCCTACTGGCGCGTGGAACCCGGGGAGGGAGACCCCCGTTCCGTGGTCGTGTACACCTACGGGTTGGACGACGCGACGCGGACGTACACACCGACCGGCGTCCACCGGGACCGTCTGAAGGTGTCCCACCCGGTCCCCGTGGATCTCGACCTGACCGACCTGCGGCGATCCGCACGCAGGGCGGCGAAACCGTGAGGGACGACGGGGCGGGTGCCGGGGAGACCGCCGAGGCGGACGGGTTCTTCGGCACCGAGGACCGGATCGGCGACGGTGGGGAAGAGACGGGCGGCACGGATGACCGGCGCGAGCGCTCCTGTCTCGCATTCCTGGACACCCTGGTGGCGCTCGACATCGACCTGTCCGGGGACGCCATGAAGGGCGCTTGGCGGGACCAGGCCTAACCTAGGGGCATGTCCTGGTACACGCCGGTGGCCGCCGATCCGGACCTTTCCGGGGAGCTGGCCACCGCTTGGACGGCGCAGGCCGGGGGTGCGGAGCACCTCCTGGTCCCCGACGGGTGCGTGGACGTCCTCTGGCTGAGCACCGGGCGCCTCGTGGTCTGCGGTCCTGAGACCTCCGGCTGGTCGTTCTCCCTGCCCGACGGCGTCGAGGCGGTCGGGGTGCGCCTGCGGCCGGGGCGCGCCGCCTCCGTGCTCGGGCTGGACACGCCCGGAGCGCTGAACCGGCGGGTGGACGTGGAGGACGTCCTCGGCGCCCGGGAGCAGCGGGTGCTGCTGGAGCGCCTGCACGAGGCGGCCGGTGCGCGCGAGCGCCTGGCCCTCCTCCAGCGGATGGTGCGGAGGCGTATCGAGAACCGCCCCGCACCCGGGGAGCCGAAGTCCCGGTCCGCCTCCACGGCCGCCGTGGTCTCCCGGACGCTCACCGCGGCCCCCGAGACCACCGTCGCCGACCTGGCCCGGGAGTCGGCGCTCAGCGAGCGGCAGCTCCACCGCCGGTGCGTGGCCGCGTTCGGGTACGGCCCCGCCGTGCTCCGCCGCATCCTGCGCCTCCAGCGCTTCCTCCGCCTGGCGCGGCACCCGGCCGCCACCACCGACCTGTCCGTGCTGGCGGCGATGGCGGGCTACACCGACCAGTCCCACCTCAACCGCGACTCCCGCGCCCTGGCCGGGGCGCCACCGAGCGCGCTGCTGGGGATGCACCTCACCGACGGGGTGGGGGACATGCCGGACGCAGGGTGAGACACGGCAAGGGTGTCCGATCCGTACAAGCGGCCCGACCCGCTCCTCCACCAGACTCGTCCCCATGAGCGAGATCTCCGAGCGCTACCGCGCTCTTGCAGCGGAGTTCACCCGTCGCGTCGAGGCCGTCCCCGCCGACGGCTGGGATGCGCCGTCGCCCTGTGAGGGGTGGACGGCGCGGGACGTCCTCGACCATATGCTGGACAACCACCGGAACATGCCCGCCTACGCCGGGGTCGCGATCGACCTGCCGCGCACCGCCTCCGAGGACCCGAAGGGCGCCTGGGCCGACGCGGTCGCGGCCATGCAGGCCCTGTTGGACGACCCGGAGCGGGCCGGGACGGAGTACGACGGCTACTTCGGGCGCACCAGCCTGGAGCGGACGGTCGACGAGTTCCTCGGCACCGACCTGCTGGTGCACGCCTGGGACATCGCCCGCGCCACCGGCCAGGACGACAAGCTCCCGGCCGAAGAGGTCCGCCGCGTGGCGGCCGACGCGCGCAACTGGGGCGAGACGATCCGCATGGAGGGCATCTGCGGCCCCGAGGTGGGACTGCCGGACGACGCGAGCGAGCAGGACCGCCTACTTGCCTACCTCGGACGCGACCCGCGCCCCGAAAGCTGACCGAAGAAGGCGGCCCCGAAGAGGGCGCTGTCGGGCGCTGGGCGGGGGCGCCCATGGCCGACGATGGCCGAGCCGCCCGCCCGGAGCGCGAGGAACCCGGCGGACGGCGGGCGGGGCGGAAGAACCGCCCCGCTTCCACCGTCGCCGCCGGTCGCGGTGGCCGCGCACACTCCGTGCACTCGGCGGCGTCTCCGCACGGGACCCGGACTCCGGCGGCCGCTCCCCTTGCCACGGTCTCCGCCTGCGATGACGGGGCCCGTCCCTCTTGTTGACTTCAAGTTAACTGGAACTCCTAGTCTCCTGACCGTCGACCACGACGCGTCCGAGGAGACCCCATGAGCGAACGCGCGGCGCCGGGCAGGGCCGGGATCCGGGAGTGGACGGGACTGGCCGTCCTCTCCCTGCCGGTCTTCCTGCTCTCCGTCGACGTCACCGGCCTCCACCTCGCCCTCCCCCACCTGTCCGCCGACCTGGGGGCCACCGGCACCCAGCAGCTCTGGATCCTGGACATCTACGGGTTCCTGCTGGCAGGACTGCTGATCACCATGGGCACCGTCGGGGACCGCATCGGCCGCCGACGGCTCCTCATGATCGGCGCCACGGCCTTCACCGCCGCCTCGGTCGCCGCCGCCTACGCGCCCACCGCCGAGGCGCTCATCGCCGCCCGCGCCCTGCTGGGCATCGCCGGGGCCACTCTCATGCCCTCGACCATGTCCCTGCTCAAGAGCATGTTCACCGACGACCGGCAGCGCGCCACCGCGCTCGCGCTGTGGATGGCCTGCTTCACCGCCGGCGCGGCCGCCGGGCCCGTCATCGGCGGCCTGCTGCTGGAGGCGTTCTGGTGGGGGTCGGTCTTCCTGATGGCCCTGCCCGTCATGGCGCTGCTCCTGGCCACCGGCCCCTTCCTGCTCCCCGAGTTCCGCTCGTCCTCCCCCGGGCGGCTCGACCCGCTCAGCGCGGCCCTGTCCCTGGGTGCGCTGCTTCCCTTCATCTACGCGCTCAAGAAGGCCGCCGAGAGCGGCTGGACCCCCGCCCTCCTGGCCGCGATCGCGTTCGCGGCGGTGTCCGGGTGGCTGTTCGTCCGGCGCCAGCTGCGCATGGACGCCCCGCTGCTGGACCTGTCGCTGTTCCGGATGCGCGTCTTCTCCGCAGGGCTGGGCTCCATGCTCGCCGCGAACCTGGTCATGGGCGGCGTCATGCTGCTGTTCATCCAGTACCTGCAGCTGGTCAAGGGGCTGCCGCCATCGGTGGCCGGGGCATGGCTGGTCCCCTTCTCCCTGGCCTCCATGGCCGCCTCACTGGCCTCCCCCGCCCTGGCGGGGCGGCTCGGCACCAAGCCGACCATGCTGCTCGGGCTGGCCGTGGGCGCCACCGGCCTGGTCCTGGCCGCCCTCCTCGGTCCGGACACCCCCGTGCCATGGGCGGGCGCGGTCGCGACGGTCATCGCGCTCGGCATGACCCCGCTGGGCGTGCTGGTGATGACCGAGGTGATGGCGGCGGCGCCGGAGGACCGGAGCGGTTCGGCGGCGGCCGTCAACGAGACCTTCGGCGAGATGGGCGTCAGCCTCGGCGTGGCCGCGATGGGAGCCCTGGCCGCCGCCGTGTACCGGCCGCTGATGGCCGCCTCGATGCCCGCCGGGGCCCCCGAGGAGGCCGCCGGTCCCGCACGCGACAGCCTCGCCGGTGCCGCGGCGGCCGCCGAGTCGCTGCCCTCCGGCGCCGCGGCGGATCTGCTCTCGGCCGCACGCACCGCCTTCATGGGCGGCTTCACCGCGACGGCCGCCGCCGGGGTCGCCGTGATCGCCGCCGTCGCCTTCGTCATCGCCCGCTACCTGACGACCGGGGCGCGCCACGGGGACCCCCGGGCGGGGCGGGACGCGCACGGCGGGGACACCGGCGGGGCGACCTGCGACGGCGCGGCCCGGAGCACATGAGGACCCGCGAACCCGACCCCGACACCGACCGAGCAGTGGACAAGGAGCACCGAGATGACCGACAACGACCGCCTGCGCATCGCCGTGATCATCGGGAGCACCCGGGTGGGCCGGTTCGGCCCCGTCCCGGCGCGCTGGATCGCCGCGCACGCCCGCGGACGCGGCGACCTGGACGTCGACATGGTCGACCTGGCCGATGCCGCCCTGCCGACCGTCATGGGCGGAGACGACGAGGGCGAGCCCCTTCCGGAGCCGGTCGCCGCGCTGGGCGCCCGCCTCGCCGCCGCCGACGCCTTCATCGTGGTGACCCCGGTCTACAACCGCGGGTACCCGGCCTCCCTGAAGAACGCCGTCGACTGGTACTTCGACGAGTGGAGCGCCAAGCCGGTCGGCTTCGTCTCCTACGGCGGCGCGGGCGGCGGACTGCAGGCCGTGGAGCAGCTGCGCAACGTCTTCAACGAGGTGCACGCCCACACCGTGCGCAGCGCCGTGGCGTTCAGCGACTTCCCGGACAAGTTCGACGGCCAGGGGCGCCCCACCGACGCCGAGGGGGCCGATGCGGCCGCCAAGGAGCTGCTCGACCAGCTGTCCTGGTGGGCGCTGGCGCTGAAGGAGGCCCGCGAACGGCGGCCGTTCACCGTGTGACGGCCCCGTTCCCCGGGACGTGCCCGGTCCGCGCGCGGGCGGACCGGGCACGGGGGCGGGGACGGCGGACCCCGCTCAGGGCGCCGCGCCCGAAGGGGCGCTCGGCGCCTCCTCCGGCTCTCCGCCCGGCCCTCCGCCCCGCTCTCCGGACAGCACGCCTTCCATGACCCGGGACAGGATCGCGACACCGCCCAGGGTGAGCAGGGACTCGGAGTGGAACTGCAGGGAGGCGAAGCGCGCACCGCGCAGCGCGTGCACCTCGCCGGTGCGGGGGTCGCGGCTCACCTCGACCGGGCCCACCCCCGAACGCTCGGCGACGATCTTGTCCTCGTCCGCGACCGCGGTGAAGGTGTTGTAGAAGCCCACCCGCTCCGTGCGGCCGAAGAGGTCGATCGGCAACTGGAGCCCCTGGTTGGGGACCTCCTTGCGGACGACCTCCAGCCCCAGTTCCCGACAGAGCACCTGGTGGCTCAGGCAGACGGCGAGGAACGGGCGGCCCGCGGCCAGCAGGGCCCGCAGCCCCGCGCGGACGGCCGCGATCTTGCGGTGGCCGTCGTCCCGCGGATCGCCCGGCCCCGGCCCCATCACCACGAGGTCCCGCCCGTGCAGGTCCCCGGGCGCGTCGAAGCGCCGCACCTCCACGCGCGGCCCCAGCGATTCGAGCTGCCGCGCGAGCATGTCGGTGAAGGTGTCCTCGTGGTCGACCACCAGGACGTCCCGTCCCCGCAGGGCCGGGACCGCCGTGTGCGCCTCGGTACCCAGCCAGAACCCGGACACCCGGTCGTTGCGCCGGGCCAGCACGGAGCGGACCCGGGGGTCGCGGCCCAGCTCCGGGGCGCCGCCCTCCTCCAGGGCGCCGAGCAGCCCGGCCGCCTTGGCCCGCGTCTCCTGCACCTCGGACCCGGGGTCGGAGTGCCGGACCAGCGTGGCCCCCACCCCCGCGCTCAGCCGGCCGGAGGGGGCGATCTCCGCGGTCCGGATCATGATCGCCGAGTCCAGGGTGCACGCGCCCGCGGCGTCCCGTCCCATGAGCGCCACCGCCCCGCTGTAGTGCCCGCGCCCCTCGGGCTCGTGCCGCGCGATCACCCGGCAGGCGCTCTCCAGCGGGCTCCCGGTGACGGTGGGAGCGAACATGGTCTGGCGCAGCACCTCCCGCGGGTCGCCGGAGCAGGCGCCCTCGATGAGGTACTCGGTGTGCGCCAGCCGCGCCATCTCCTTCAGGTGCGGCCCGGTGACCCGCGGCACCGAGTCGCAGGCGCGGGCCATCATCTTCAGCTCCTCGTCGACGACCATGTAGAGCTCGTCGGCCTCCTTGCGGTCGTCCAGGAACTCCAGGACGCCGTCGAGGGTGGGCCCCGACTCGGGGTAGCGGTAGGTGCCGCTGATCGGGTTCATCACCGCGGTCCCGCCGCGCAGGCTCACGTGGCGCTCGGGTGAGGCGCCGACGAACGTGCCGTGCGGGGTGTGCACCGCGTAGGTCCAGTACGCCCCGGACTCCCGGCGCAGCAGCCTGCGGAACAGGGTGGTCGCGCTGCGCGCGGAGAAGCCCTCGATCACCGCGGTGTAGCGGCGCTTGAGCACGAAGTTGGCGCCCTCGCCGCGCCCGATCTCCTCGGCGATGATCCGCCGCGCGGTCTCGGCGTAGGCCGCGTCGTCCGGGTCGAAGCGGCCCCCGGACAGCCGGATCCCGGTGTCCGGGATGCGGTCCAGCGCCTCGTGCAGCGGGACCGACGCCTGCTCGCCGACCCGCAGGGCGATGAGCGGGGCCCCGTCGTCCACGTGCGCGAAGCCGCGCTCGCCGATCTGCCGGTAGGGCACCACCGCCAGGACGTCGTGGCGCTCCCCCGAACCGGCCCCGCCCGGCCGGGGGCCGGGCAGGTCCGCCAGCACCGCGGCGGTGGACGCCTCGCCGGCGACCACCTCCACCTCGCCCGGGGCCGCCTCGGGCCGGTGCAGCAGCGCGAACGCGCCGGCCTGCCCCGCCAGGACGCGGTCGAGCAGGTCGCCGGGGCCGCCCGGCACCGGTCCCCCGCTCATGCCGACACCTTCTCCGCGTCCTCCGCCGCCCCGCCCCTCCCGCTCTCCGGACGGCCGCCGAGCGCCTCCAGCAGGCCGTCGGTCAGGGCGACCACCCCGCACCGCTGCGCGGTGTAGTCCAGGGCCAGCCGGTGGTAGCCCGGGCTGAAGTCGGCGACCGCGTCGGCCGGCAGGAACACCTGGATGTCGTTGGTGAAGGCGTCCACGGCGGTCATCAGCACACCGACGTGGGCGTAGACGCCGCAGACGATGAGCTGGTCGCGTCCGGCGGCGCGCATCCGCTCCAGCAGCCCGGACCGGTGGAAGGCGCTGTAGCGCCACTTGGTGAACCCCCAGTCGTCCGGAGCCGGGGCGAGTTCGTCGACGACCGCGCGGTCCTGCGGCCGACCGGTCATCCCCGGCCCCCAGAAGTCCTTGAGCAGGCCGCGCTGCTCGGGGGTCATGCCGCCGGGCTGGGCGGTGTAGCCGACGGGCACCCCGAGGGCGGCGCAGCGCTCCCGGAGCCGGACGCAGTTCTCCACGAGCGCCTCGGCGAGGCCCCCGGCCCCGGCCAGCGGACGCAGGAAGAAGCGCTGCATGTCGTGGACGAGCAGCACCGCGCGCTCCGGTTCCGGGGCCCAGTCGGGGGTGCTCCCGGGCAGGTCGGCCGCGGTGGGCATGGGGTAGGGGCTGATGGGGGGTATTCCAGGCATCGTCGTCCTCTGCTGGTGGTCGGTGGTGGCGGGGGCCGGGGCCGCCGGGGCCAGGGCGTGTTTCAGGCCCCCAGGGTCGCGCCGCCGTCCACGGTCAGCGTCTGCATGGTGATGTGCGCGGACTCCTCGGAGAGCAGGAAGACCACGGAGGAGGCGGTGTCCTCCGGCGCGCCGAGCCTCCGCATCGGGATGCCCACGCGATAGCTCCCGGGGTCGCCGTCGAGCGTGGCCTCCGGCCCGGCGCCCGGCCCCCACATGGAGCGCAGCATCGGGGTGTCGGTCGAGCCGGGGGCCACCACGTTGCACCGGATGCCGTGCTCGGCCAGCTCCAGCCCCAGGCACTTGGTGTACATGACCGCGGCGGCCTTGGAGGCGGAGTAGGCCCCCATGGCCATGCGCGCGGTGCCCGCGGCGTTGGAGGCCACGGTGACGATGGCCCCCCGCCGCCGGGGGAGCATCCGGGGCACCACCGCGCGGGCCATGTTGAACACCCCGGACGCGTTGACGCCGAAGGTGGTCTCCCACTCCTCGGCGGTGAGCCTCCAGGAGGCGCCGAGCCGCAGCACACCGGCCGCATTGACCAGGTACTCCAGCGGGCCCAGCCGCTCCTCGGCGGCGGCCGCCACGGCCTCGGCCTCCTCGCCCGAGGCGACGTCGGCCTCCAGCGGGAGCACCGTCAGGCCGTCGGCGGCGAGCTTGTCCGCGGCCACCCCCAGCGCCTCGGCGTCGCGGTCCACGGCGGCCACCGCCGTCCCCCGCTCGGCCAGGGCCCTGACCACGGCGGCTCCGATCCCGCCTGCGGCGCCGGTCACCACCGCGACCGGGCGCTGCGTTCCGTTGCCCATATCGTGCCTGCCTTTCTCCCCGGCCCGTCGCCGGACCGTTCTCGGGTCAGCCGATCCAGGCCCCGACCACGGCGGCGGCCTGCTCGGGGTTGAGGCGCGGGTCGCAGAAGGTGGTGTACTTCCCGGCGACGTCGCCGGTGCGCCCGCGGTCCCAGACGCACTCGGTGACCGGGTCGGGGGTGGCCTCCAGGTGGAGGCCGCCGGCCACCCCTCCCGCGCCGCGCACGGCGGCCTGGAACTCGGCCGCCTCCTGCACGATCGCCTCCACGTAGCGGGTCTTCAGCCCCGCCGGGGTGGACACCGTGTTGCCGTGCATCGGGTCGCACATCCACACCACCGGGTGGCCCGCCCTACGCACCGCGGCGACCAGGGGAGGGAGCGCGTCGGCGGCGGTGCCCGCGCCCATCCGGGCCGTCAGGGTCAGGCGGCCCGGGCGCCGGTCGGGGTCGAGCACGGCGCACAGGCGCACCAGCTCATCCGGGGAGGCGGTGGGGCCGACCTTGCACGCCACCGGGTTGGCCACCCGCGCCAGCAGCGCGGCGTGCCGCCCGCCGGGGTCGCGGGTCCGCTCCCCCAGCCAGGGCCAGTGCGTGGAGGCCAGAAGTTCGCGCCCGTCCCCGGCGGGGCGCACCAGGGACAGTTCGTAGTCCAGCAGCAGCGCCTCGTGGGCGGTCCATACCGGGCCGGACCCGTCCGCCGCCCCCCGGCTTCCGAGCCAGCCCAGGTGGCCCATGGCCGTGCGCGCCGCGGTGTACCCGCCGAGCAGGCGCGCGGGGTCGGGGCGGCGGGTGACCGGATCGGGTTCGGGGCCGTTGACCAGGTGGCCCCGGAACGACTCCAGCTCCACACCGGCCACCACCTCGGTCGGGCGGGAACGGGGCTTGGCGAACTGGCCCGCGATGCGTGCGGCCCGCACTACCGGCCGACGCGACGCGAGCTTCATCCGGCCCGCGAGCATCTCCACCAGCCCGGCCTTGGCGGCGATGTCGCGGGCGCCGCATTCGGCGGGGTCCTCCGCGCAGTCACCGGCCAGGACCACGAGGGCGTCGCCGCGGGCCACCCGGGCCAGCAGCGCGCGCAGCCGGTCGGTGTCACCGACGCGCACCAGCGGCGGGCGCGCCCGGAGTTCGCGCCGCGCCGTGGGCAGGAAGGGGTCGCCCGCCCAATCGGGCTGCTGCGGGGCCGTGTCGGAGCCGGTTTCGTGCAGGACGTCGTCCACAGACTTCTCCACGTGCGTCGAGTCGCGTTGACCACCCTGGTCGAGGCCCCGCACGGGCGGAGCGAGGGTGCCCCATGGTGGGCGGCGGGGGACACGCGGGGCCACGGCGGCCGGGGATATTCGTCAGGTGCGCGTCCCGCCTCCCGTCACGTGGGCCCCGGGGGCGCCCACGCGGACAGGAGGGCGGCGGCGTGCGCCGCGGAGGCGAGCGTGGCGTGGCGGTGCCACCCGGCGAACGAGCGCCCCGCGTAGTCGCGGAGCCCGACCCGGTCGCCGACGGTCCTCTGCTGGTGCTCGGTCAGCCGCGCCAGGCGGCTGTAGTAGGGGACCTCGGCCGCGGCGCGCTGCGCGGGGAGCGCGGTCAGCCACAGCTCCCGGGGCCAGTCCGGGTCCGAGGCGCCGAAGCCGACCAGCGCGTACTCGGCGTCCGGCCTCCGGGAGGGCGGGGTCCCGGGCAGCGCCGTCCGGACGGTCGCCGCCAGCTCCGGCGGCGCCGGGCGGCGGACCGGGACGCGCGGGCGCCCGGGGCCGGACGGGGTCGGCGCCCGGGACGGCTGCGGGGCGCCTCCCACGGCCCGCACGGGGCGGCGCAGCTCGCGCGCGGCCGCGATGATGCGCTGCGCCGGAAGCACCGCCCCCGTGTGCCCGACCAGGGTCGGGTCGGTCACCCGCAGCGGCAGGTCCCCCGGAATCCGGGCCACCGGGCACAGGCCGGCCGCGCGCAGCCGGCGCAGCGCGGGCACGGACGCGGCGCCCTCCACCTCCAGGACCACGGGGCGGGCGGGCACCTGCCACTCCGACAGCAGCTCCAGGCAGGCGTCGGCGGCGCGGTCCGCGGTCGGCTCGCCGGAGGCGTCGGCCAGGTCCCGGCCGCCGGAGGCGTCCTCGCCCGGGTCGGGGACGTGCAGGTGCCAGTGGACGGGGACGGCCCCGGCGGAGGAGGCCATCCACACGCCCACCGCCTGCTGGGCCACCAGCGCCGGCCCGTCGGAGTCGGGTGCGTAGCGGGCGACGCCCACGGAGTGGCGGCCGGTCTTGGGGATCAGCATCGGCCGCACCACCCAGGCCCGGGGCGGGGCCTCCCGCTCCACGAACGCGTACAGGTCCCTGCGGACCGGGACCCAGTCCCAGGTGGAGCTGCAGATGAAGTGGTGCAGGCTCTGGCCCGTCCCGCTGCCGCCCATGAGCGCGGCCATGTTCCGGATCGACTTGCGGCCCGGCGTGGACAGCAGGCCCCGCAGGTAGTCGGTCCCCTTGCGGCGCTGGTCGCTGCGGTGGAGGGAGGAGAACAGCCCGTCGGCGAGGCGGGCCAGGAGGGTGTCGGTGCCCGGTCGGCCCTCCCGGGACACGGGGGACGCGGGGGACGCCGAGGACGCGGCCGCCGCCCCGGCCCGGCGGTGGGGTGCGGCCGCCGCGCCCGCGGCGCGGCGGACCGCGGTCGGTCGCCCTTCTGCGCTTCTCTTCATTCGGCCCTCCGCGAAGGTTTCGCTCCGGCGTGAATGTGCGACTAGGGAAAACACCTGAAAGAATGTCCGGGCACTGAAAGGCTAGGAATTACGGGAGATCCGATTAAATAGCAGGCATGCCGCAAATTGTTGCCCGACCGGCGGATTCCGAGGTCACCGGGCGAATGGAGCCCGATGGGCGTCCGACCATCGCCATGGGCCCTGCCATGGCAATGACAATGACAAGCCCATGGCAGGAGAAAGCGCCCGCGCCCCGGCGGGGGCCGGAATACCGTCGCGGACCAGGAAGGAGAACACAGCGCCCGCCGACAGCGACCGTGCGTCATCGGGGAGGTGGGATCCGGGCCGTGTCACGGCGATCGCACGGCCCCCGGGTTCCCGAACGGGGAGGGGGCGGTCCGGGAGCGCCGTCGACCGGTCGGGGCACGACCGGAGATGGCGTCCGCTGGAGTGGTGGAACTCCCC